>JAWWPY010000308.1:0-50500 GCA_033854735.1 Streptosporangiaceae bacterium
TCTGGCCTGATCACTGGACGGCCGTCACCCGGGACGGCAAGCGCACCGCCCAGTTCGAGCACACCCTCCTCGTCACCACCGACGGCTATGAGATCCTCACCCTCCCCTAGCCCCTAGCCCCTAGCCCCTAGCCCGGTGCCCGGCCGGCCGGCCCGGCACGTGACCACGGAACATCCCGGACACATGGACCCAGAAATCCTCCGTGATCATGATGGACGGGCGGATCACATGCCTCCGTCCGCCTCCTCATTCCAGCCTTCCATGATCACGGAATATCCCGGACACATAGACCCAGAAATCCTCCGTGATCATGGAAGGCGGCTACGCCCGGGGTTCTGGGGCCCCGGGCCGGCAGGTCATGATGCCTCGGCGTCGGCCGGGAGGAGGGTGAAGCCGGCCGCGTGCAGCGGCTTCATGGCCCGGAAATGCCGCTCGTCGAAGGTCAGCACCCTCGTGGTGTTGTACCGCGCAGCCAGGACCACGATGGAGGCGTCAGCCAGGCCGATGTTCAGATCCTTGTACTGCGTGACAACTTCAGCCGCCTGACCGACATCACGAGGCGTGAACTCGGCCAGTCGATAGACCCCGTTGGCGACGTCCTCCAGCATCCTGAGCTCGGCCCCAACGCCGGACCGGCTGGCCATCAGGTAGTCGAGTTCAGCCAGCACGAACGGCGAAAGAACCAGCGACTGCGCCTCGGCCTCCAGCACCCCGACGACCTGTTCCTCGCGGGCCCCCACGTGTTCGTAGGCCGCGAGCAGCCCACTCGTATCGCAGATGATCATTGCTGGCCAAAACCCTCCGCTAGCACCTCATCGACCTTGAGGTACAGGTCAGGCTCGTCGAACTCGACAGTGCCCCAATGCGGAACTGGCCGCGGGAGCAGCGACTCGAGCCACCCTTCGATCGCGCTGCGGATGATCCGGGCCTCAGAGTCGCCCGACACGCGGGCGGCTTCCTCCAGGCGTTCTTTGAGGTGCTCCGGCAGGTACACCGTGGTCTTTACCATATATGTAGGGTACCCTATGCTGCCATACGCCGCCGGTCACCGCCGGGAAGCCAGCGGAGCCAGCGGAGCCAGCGGAGCCAGCGCGGCAGGTACCAGGTGCGCTCGCCGAGGAGCGCGATCGAGGCGGGCACCAGGATGCCGCGCACCACGGTGGCGTCGATCAGCACCGCCACCGCCACTGCGCCTGAGCCGGGCAGCGGAATGCGCGGCCGGCCATCGGCCATGATGGGGCCATGGGAGAACTGATCCTGCTCAGGCACGGCGAGACCGAGTGGAGCCGGGACGGCCGGCATACGGGCCGGACCGACGTGCCGCTCACCCCGAAGGGCGAGGCCGCCGCGGCCGCACTGGTCCCGGCCGTTGCCGCGCGGGCACTAGTGGCCGCGTTCACCAGCCCGGCCCGGCGGGCCACCCGCACCGCAGAACTGGCCGGGCTCCCAGGCGCCAAGCAGGATCCGGACCTGCAGGAATGGGACTACGGCGGCTATGAGGGCCGGACCACCGCAGAGATCAGGTCGCAGCGTCCCGGATGGTACCTGTGGCGCGACGGCGTGATCCCGGGCGATGCCGCGCACCCCGGCGAGACCGTACAGCAGGTCGGGGTGCGCGCCGACGCCGTGCTGGCCCGGGTGCGCCCACTGCTGGAGCACGGGGACGTCGCGCTCGTGTCGCATGGGCACATGCTTCGCGTGCTGACCGCGCGCTGGCTGGGCCTGGAGCCGGCCGGCGGCCGGCTGTTCCGGCTCGATACCGGCACCCTCAGCACCCTCGGCACCGAACACGGCGAACCAGTGATCACCTGCTGGAACGTGCCCACCGCACGTTAGGGCTCGGCGCGGGTCTCGTCCGCGATCCAGCTCAGGTAGGTCTCCGAGCCAGCCACGATGGGCGTCGCCACTATCTCCGGCTCGTCGTAACTGTGCCGTTCGGTCAGGAAGTTGGCCAGCTGCTGGTAACCGGCGGCCGGCAATTTCAGCAGGAGCAGCCACTCCTCGGCGCGCTCGATCGCGTCCTCCCACCAGTAGGTGGTCGCCACCGGTCCTGCGACCTGGGCACACGCGGCCAGCCTGGCTTCGACCGCGGCGCGGGCCAGTTCCATGGCCTCGGCGCGCGAGTCTGTGGTGGTCTGCACTTGCACGTATCGCTCCCCCGCGCCGGGTACCGGACCGGACGCGGCGCTGGACGCCACGCTGGATGCCACGCTTGACGCCGCGCTGGAGGCTGCACTGCCCTGACCCGCCATGGCCCTGATGGTACGCCCGCCTGGCCCGCCCGGGGGGCCTGGCAACCGATCGGGTCAGCGGATCCCGGGCCCCGGGACGAACCATCCCAGTACCGGTCATGCGCGGGCAATGGCGGCCTGAACTGGGCGCGACCGCCCGGCAACGGTGATCACGTTCGGGCGTTCGCGGGCCTGTCGCGGCGCGCGGCCTCTAGGGTACGGTCAGCCGGGCCGGATGGAAGCTCGGCAGGAGGCCGCTATGACCAGACCACTCTGCCTCGTGATCAACCCTTCGGCCAGGAATGGACGCGTGCTGCGCGACCTTCCCGTGATCGCCGCGGCCCTGACGGGGGCCGGCGCCACGTTCCGCCTGTGCCAGAGCACCAGCCTGGAGCATGCGAAGGCGCTGGCCACGCGGGCGGCGGCGGACCAGGAAACGGTGGTCGCGGTCGGCGGTGACGGCCTGACCGGCGCACTGGCCGGGGCGGTCGCCGGGACCGGCGCAGGCGGGGTCCTCGGCCTCATCCCAGCCGGCCGCGGCAACGACACCGCCCGGATGCTGGGCATCCCGGCCAGCCCGGCCGACGCCGCCCGGAACCTGCTGGCGGGACATCCACGCCCGGTGGACCTCATTGGCGTGCGGGCGGGCGACGGCCCGGAGTGCATCGTGGCCGGCAGCGTCTACATGGGCGTGCCGTCCGAGGGCGGGGAGATCGCCAACGCCAGCCGGCTGACCCGCGGCCCGTCCGGCTACCTGATCGCCGGGGTGCGTGCCCTGGTGGGCTGGCAGCGCGCGACATTCACCGTGCGGGTGGACGGCCAGGCCGCGGCCGGGACGGCCGCCGCGGGCACCGCCGCCGGCGAATTGCCCGGATTCTGCGTCGTGGTGGCCAACTCCGCCTACCTGGCCGCGGGCAAGAAGGCCGCACCAGCGGCCGACATGACCGACGGGCTGCTTGATGTGATTATGGTGCGCCAGGCTCGCAAGCTCACGTTTGCCCGGGTAATGCTCAAGGCCAGCAACGGAACACATGTCCGGCTGAGCAAAGTGATCACCGACCGGGGTGTGTCGGTCTCACTGAGCGCGGACCGGGACATGCCGGCCGCCGCCGACGGTGAGACCCTGCCCTTCGCATCGCCACTGGCGGCGGCCACCGAGTTGCACATCCGCGCGCTGCCGGCCGCCGTCCATGTGATCACCCCGCGGTGATCACTCCCGCGCAACTGATGAGGACGCCCGCCTCGGAGGCTGGAAGGTCAGGCGAACGCCGCCGCGATCGGAGCAAGGCGCAGCACGTCCACGGGGTCGGCCAGGTCAGGAAGCGAGACGAACACGGTGCTGACACCCCGCTCGGCGAGCAGCCGGTAGCGGCCGATGTGGTCATCGGCCGGGCCGGCATGGTGCTGCCGGGCATAGTCCGCTGCGGCGGTGCGGCCGCGGAGCAGTTCGACGATCGATCCGACGTGATCGCGGTCCCGGCCGATGACCGGCAGGTCGAGGACGGTGATGCGGACCTGCGCTGGATCCCGCCCCACCGCGGCGCAATGCGAGCGCAGGACGGCCAGTTTACGGTCCAGGGTGTCGAGGTCGGATGGCAGGTTGCAGCCGTCGCCGAGCCGCGCGGCGATGCGCAGCGTCCGCCGCTCCCCTGATCCGCCGACGATGATCGGCACCGCCCCCACCGGGCGCGGGTAGCAGGTCGTCTCGGGCAGCGTCACCCGCTCGCCGTGGTAGGCCTTGGTCCCCGGCTGCCAGAGGGCGCGGAGCGTCTCGATGGCCGATTCCAGCTGATCGAGCCGCTCGGATGATGGCGGGAACGGCAGGCCGAACGCGGCATGCTCGCGGGCCCACCAGCCCGCGCCGATCCCGCAGAACGCCCGGCCGCCGCTCAGCACGTCGAGGGTGGCCACCGTCTTGGCCAGCACACCCGGCGCGCGGAGCGTGACCGGGCTGACCAGCGTCCCGAGCCGCAGGCCCGTCGGCAGGCCGGCCAGCATGCCGAGGGTGACCCACGGTTCGGGGATCGGCTCCCAGGCGCGGCCGACTTGCGGGATCTGGATCAGGTGATCCATCAGTGCGATGCCCTCAAGGCCGGCCTGCGCTGCGGCCCTGGCCACGGCGGCCAGCCAGCCTGCCGGGTCCTCGCCCCACGGGAACCGCGATATCTGCAGCACCAGGCCGAGCCGGACCGGCTCCGCGCGCTGCACGGCTGCCGCCCGCCGGGCGCCCGGCGTATGTGCGGGCTCCAGCTGGGCCTGGTCGGCGCGGGCGACCACATCCCATCCCTCGCCGGATATCTGGTCAGCCGCGGCCCGCATCCGGCGCAGTTGCCCGTCGTGCCCGGCAGCTGACACTGGCCGGCTCCGCGCCTGGTTGCGCCGCCGGATCTCGGCCGCATCGGCGTCGACCAGCACGGCTACGGCGGGCAGCCCAGCACGCCGGGCCGATTCCAGGTAGCCGCGGCGCCGCGCCTGGTCAAGCCCGAGCGTATCGACGACGGTCGTCAGTCCCCGGCGCAGCCGGGCGGCGATGATCTGGTCGAGCAGGGCGAAAGCGTCGGCCGAGGCATCGAGGTCGTCCGGACCGCTGCCCACGACCCCCCGCAACTGGTCGGAGGACACCACCTCCTGGGCGCGATACCTGGCCGCCGCCCACGAGGACTTCCCCGACCCGGACGGTCCGACCAGCACGACCAGTGCCGGATCGGGCAGGATCTGAGTCACGCTGACCAGCGTCCCAGACCCCGGCCCGGGCGGCAGCGGGATCCCGGCCAGGTGCTGCCGATGCGCGGCCGGCCGGCCCGCTCCGTGGCGGCGCGCGGACGCATAAGGTAACGGGCATGGCGAACGCGACCAAGTCAGCCGGGCGCGGCAGATGGGGCCGTCCAGCGCGCGGGGGCCTCCATTACACCGCCCGTTTCATCGCCCGGCGACTGCCGCCGCCCCGCGACAAATCATTCCTGCGGCTGGCCGCGACGGCCCGCGATCTCGTGCTCGGCAGGCCGGGACCACGCCTGGCCCCGCCCGGCCCGCCGCGCTCCCCGGCCCTGCTGCCCCGCCCCGTTCAGCGGCCAGTGGCGCGGCTGACCGAGACCGACATCACCTGGCGCACGCCACCCGCCGTGACGAACAGCGGCACCCAGGTCCACAGCATCTACCACACCGGCGCGGCGGCGCCCAGGTACGACGTTGAACTGCTGGAAAAGCTCAATGCCGAGTACGCCGACAAGCCCATCGTCCCGCAGGCCCCCCAGTACGATCCCGAGTCGCTGACCCGCAATGCCCGCCGCCGGTCGCTGTGGGTGCACAACCTGGTCGACCTGAAAGGCAAGCGGACGCTCGAGATCGGCTGCGGGAACGGGTACGAGGTGTGGCACATCGGCGAGCACCTGGCCGCCGAGGCCTACGGCGTCGATGTCGCGGAGTACGGTCCCTGGCCAGCGCTGGCCAGTGACCGAGTTCATTTTGCCTGCGCCGACCTGACGGTCGACAACCCGTTTTCCCCGGACTTCTTCGACCGGATCATGTCGTTCACGGTGTGGGAACACGTCCTGCACCCCTGCAGGCTGCTCGAGGAGACCTACCGCATCCTCAGGCCCGGCGGCCTGGTCTGGATGAACGCCAACCTCTACGCCGGGCCGCGGGCGTCGCACCGGTACCGCGACATCTACTTCCCGTGGCCGCACCTGCTGTTCTCCGATGACGTGATCAAGGAATGGCAGCGCAAGCATGGGAAAGAGCCGAACGGCTCGGCCTGGGTGAACCGCCTGAGCTGGCACCATTACCAGTATTACTTCGACCGGATCGGGTTCCGCGTGCGCCACCTGACCTTCACCGAGATGCCGATGGACGAGGAGTTCTACGAGCGTTTCGAGGACGTCCTCGGCCGGTTCCCGAGGTGGGACCTGACCAAGGACTTCTTCCTCGCCGTCCTGGAGAAGCCCGCGTAGGTGCCGGGCCGCCCGGCTTTACCAGACCGCGGCGAGCGGCCAGTCCGCCGCGACCCGGTCGGCCAGCGCCGCAGCGAACTGCCCGCCGATCTCGTGCCGACCGTACTGCTGGGCGATGCGCAGCGCAGCCTCCCGCGCGGCCGGAGTGAGCAGTTCGTCCGCGGCGGCCAGCGCCTTGGCCAGCGCTCCGGGGTCATCCGGCGGGAAGATCCTGGCCACATCCGCGGTGGTGATCTCGGCGGTCGCCGGGCTGTCCAGGGCGACCACCGGCAGCCCGAAGGACAGGGCCAGCAGCAGCACGCCGGAGTTGAGGGACCGCCGGTAGGGCAGCACGGCGATGTCAGCGGCGCGCATGTAGTACTGCATATCCCCGTCCGGCACAAAGCCCTGCCGGAGTATGACCTGCGGATGGAGCAGGCACCGGTCCAGCACGTCCTGGGTGGGCGCGTCGCCCGAGGCGTCCCCGGCCACCAGCAGGCGGCGCGGCCGCCCGCCGCTGTCGCGCACCACGTCGAACGCGTCCAAGAGCAGATCAAGGCCCTTGTACGGCCTGATCGCGCCGACGAACGCGTACACGATCTCGTCAGGGAGCAGGCCAAGGTCGTAGCGGGCCTGGTCGCGCGGGATGAAGTCCTGGAAGGAGCCCAGGTAGTTGGGGTGCGGGATGCTGACCACCTTGGCCGGATCGATCGTGAGCCAGTCCGCTACCGCGTCGACCGTGCCATGGTTCAGCACGTGGACGAGGCGCGCCCGCTCGGCCACCGCCTGCTCGATCCGGGCCTCGGCCTGGGGAAAGCGGCAGTCGTGCGGCAGGACATTGTGGATGGTCCAGGTCAGCCGCCCGCCGGCCCCGAGGAACGCGTCGAGCCGCCCGTCGAACTCCCCCGCCTTGTCTTTGGCCTCGGCTTCGGTCTCGGCGTCCCGAAGCACATCCGACGTCCATTGCAGGTGCAGGATGATCCGGGTCCCCGCGGACAGCAGCGGCAGCAGCGTGTCAAGGTCGGCGAAGCGCAGGAGCGGTACCGGCGCGATCCCCCGCTCCCACAGCCGGGAGTAGAGCTGCGCGCTGTAGGTATTCCTGCGGGCGACCGGGTTGTAGGCCATCAGGACGGGCTGCTCGTGACCCATCGCCTCGAGGTATTGCACGGCCTGGATCGCGTCGCCCAGCAGCTGCTCGCGGCCGATGCTCCGGCCGCGCAGGTAGAAGCTCATGCCGTGTCCCTGGGATGTCCGGCCGGCGGCTGACCGGCCCGCCACCGGTCGAGCAACTCACGGTAGATGTCCTGGTAACGCTGCCCGTTCGCGGCCCAGGTGCGCTCCGCGAGCACCCACCGCCGACCCTCGTCGGCGAACCTCCCGGCCTGGTCCGGGTGGTCGAGCAGGGTCCCCACCGCGTCGGCCAGCGCCGCGGGGTCGCCGGCGGTGAACGCCAGGCCGCGCTCGCCGGGCTTGGCCAGCTCGGCCAGCGCCGGCAGGTTGGCCACGACCAGCGGCCGCCGCAGCGCCATCGCCTCGAACGGCTTGAGCGGAGTCACCAGGCGGGCAGCCCATTCATCCAGCCGCGGCACAACGAAGATATCCATCAGCAGGTAGAAGTCCCGCACCTGCTCGTGCGGCACCTGACCGGTGAAGATCACCGCCTCGCCAGCTACCGAGCGCGCCAGCTTCTCAAGCTGCGGCCGGCGATCGCCGTCGCCCACCAGAAGGCACACCACGTCGCGGCCGGCGGCGCGAAGCCGGGCGGTCGCCTCAATGAGGATCTCCTGCCCCTCGCGCGGATGGTCGAGGTTGCTGACGTAGCCGATGACACTCTTGCCCGTCAGCCCGTACCGCTGGCGGAGTTCCGCGCTTGGCTCGCCCGGGGTGAAGCGGGACGCGTCGACGCCGTTCGGGACCACGAACACCTTCTGCGCCGGGATGCCCCGCGCGATGATCTCGCCGCGCATCCCGTCCGCGATCGTGACGACGAGGTCAGCCTCCCGCATGCAGCCGATCTCGCGGGCCCGCCGCGCCGCATAGTGCTCGCCATGCTCGGCCCGCTCGATGTCGTGGGTCCAGGTCGCCTCGTGGAAGGAGCGCACCTCGTAGACGAGGGGGCGGCGCAGATGCTCCCGCAGCGCCAGTCCGACCAGGGCGGTATCGAAGCCGCGGCGCCCGGTGCCAGCGTGGATCACCGCAGGCCGCTGCCGCCGGCCGACCCGCGCGGCGAGCCACGCGGTATCGGTGAGCAGGATGTCGCTGGCCTGATAGCTGGGATAGTCGGCGCCTGGGTCGATGCGGTGGTACGGCGTTCCCTCGATAACCTCGACCGGCGCGGCGCTCACGCCCACGGTGCGGGGAAACCCGAGGGATGTGACGACGAACGGGTCGAGCCCCGCCTGGCGCTGGCACTGCACGGTATAGCGGCTGCGCGTGGTGAAGCCGTTGACCTGGTAGGGGATCGACTCCTTGAGCAGGTGCATGATGACGCCATCGCGCGGCTCGACCGGATGCGGCGGCCCGGGGACCTGGGGCAGCCACCGGGGGTCGAGCTCACGGGCCCGCCCGATGTAAACGCGCATCTTCGTGGAAAGGCGGGCCGAGTCGTGCACGGCCCGCATCCGGCGCAGCGTGCCCAGCGTGACGACGACGTCGCCGCGCTGCCAGTGCGCGCTCTGCTGGAGATCAAGGGCCGGGTAATCGTCTGGCTGCCGGTCAAGGACGGCCTGCGCCTCGGCGATCGCGGCCTCGTAGTCGCGGCGATCGTAGGCGGCCCAGCCGGCGAGGGTGTGCTCTTCCCGGCTGTTGAAGTCCGGGTCGGGCGGCCGGGCAGGCCGCGGGGCGGCGGAGATGAGCACCCGCAGCACGCCAGCCGGCAGCCGCAACAGGGCGCGTGGGCTGCGGCGGGCCCGCTGCGCCATCTTGAACACCTGGTAGCCGCGGCTGGCCCGGGCCGAGTCGAGCTGCCAGCGGAGCCTGGCCGCCTGGTCCTCGACTCGGATCAGCCGCCGCCGGACCTCCGACTGGTCGGCGCGCACTTGGCGCAGCTCCGCCTCGCGGCGGGCGAGCCTGGTGGTCAAGTCAATGAACTCGCCGTCGGCCGCCGGCAAGTCGGCGTCGGCGTCCATCCGGCTAAGCGGCCAGCGTGCCACTGCCTCGCGCTCCTTCATGGTCAATAGCCGCGGTATCTCACCGGCCGTGGCGCCAATCCGGCGCTCAGCAGTAAGGCGGCCAGCGAGCCAACCGACCTATAAGCAGCGGAATCCGGCATGAGCGTACCGCACCCAACCCCACCGCTGCGGCTGGTCACTGCGCGTTGTCAGGTGCCCGAAGGGGCGGCCGGAGTCCACCCGGGTGCCGGTCATCGGGCTCCGCTGATCACTCCGAGGTAACCGCGCGGCCGCGCCCTCCGCCGAGGAACGATTCCACGAATTCCGGGCTGGCGGACAGTTCGGCGGGGGTGCCTTCCATCCTCACCTCGCCGCCGCCGAGCACGTAGGTCCGGTCTGAGATGGCGAGGACCGCCCTGGCCCGCTGCTCCACGATGAGCACGGACGCCCCGCTGGCCGCCAGCCGCCGGACATGCTCTTCCAGCAGCTCGATGGCCACTTTCGGGGCGAGGTTCGCCGTGGGCTCGTCCAGCAGGAACACGCCAGGATCGAGCATGAGCACGCGCCCCATGGCCAGCATCTTGCGCTCTCCCCCGCTGAGCTTGCCAGCGCCACGGCCCAGCATCGAGCCAAGCCGGGGGAAGATGGCCACGACGCGTTCCACGCGCTCGGCCACCTGCTTGCGGGGCAGCAGGTAACCGCCCATCTCGAGGTTCTCCTTGACGGTGAGCGGCCCGAAGACGTCATCCACCTGGGGCACGTAGCCGACCGCCGCCCGGGCGATCTCCTCCGGAGGCTGGTTGGTCAGGTCTTTGTCACCGACCAGGACGGTACCGGACGAGACGTGCACGATCCCGACCATGCTCTTGAGCAGGGTGCTCTTGCCTGAACCGTTCGGGCCGACCAGGGAGACCACTTCGCCGGGCGTGGTGTGCACGGTGATGTCCCGGATGACCGGGTCGCCGCCGTATCCCGCGGTGATGCCCTTCGCGTACAGCGGGATGCCAGTCAGGGTGAGCTCAGCCGACAAGGTAGGCCTCCACGACCTCGCTGCGGCCTCGCAGTTGCTCCATGGTTCCCTCCGCCAGGACGGCGCCCTCGGCCATCACTACCACCGGATCACAGAACTCGTCCATGATGGCCAGCTCGTGCTCGACCATGAGGATGGTCATCCCCTCGCTGCACAGGGCCAGCAGCTCGTTGCCGATCCGCCGGGCCAGGTGCGGGTGCACACCGGCCATTGGCTCGTCGAGCAGCAGCATGCCGGGCTCGGCCATGAGCGAGCGCATGATCTCCACCAGCCTGCGCTGGCCGCCACTCAGGTCCCCGGCGTAATGGTTGGCGAACTTCTCCAAGCCGAATCGTTCGAGAATGACCGTCGCCCGCTCAATCGCCGCCGACTCGTCATCCTTCCAGTACCGCTTCCCGAGAACCGCGCCCCGGAAGGAGTCGCCCCGGTTGACTGGCACGGCCGACAGCAGGTTCTCCAGCACCGTCAGCCGCTTGAACTCGCTGGCCAGCTGGAACGTCCGGACCAGCCCCAGCCGCGCCCGCCGGAACGCAGGCATGCCCGTGATGTCCTGCCCCCGGTAGACAACCCGCCCCGACGACACCGGCAGCGTCCCCGCCAGCATCGCCAGCAACGTAGACTTCCCAGCCCCATTAGGCCCAATCAACCCAGTAAGAGTGCCCTGGTGGACCTGGAACGACACATCATCAACCGCCCGCATCCCCCCAAACACCCGCCCCACCCCCACCGCCTCCAGCACAACCCCACCATCCGCCAAAGCCGAGGGCGAGGTGGAGGAGGGGGGTGCACCCCGGCGGGCAGTGGCTTTAGGGGGCGATGGGTTGTCGGCTGCTATGGCGGATGGCGACGGCGGGCGGGGTGCGCCGCTGGCGTCTGTCCGCCCGTCACCCTCCGGCCCCTTCTCCGCACCCCCCAAAGCTGCCTGAAGTGGTGCGCCATCGTCATCGCCACTGCCGGTCTCCCCGGCAGAAGGCGCTGGCTGGTGGGGCGGGCGCTGGGCGTCCCGTTGCCAGCCGTCATTGTCCGCTACAGGCGTCTCGGGCCGTGCCTCCTCAGCCCGCGCCCAGCGGCGCCAGCCCCAAGCGCCCGCCCTGCCAGCCGGCGCCGCCCCCACCAACCCGATAACCCGCTTGCGCTCAGGGAAGATCCCCTGCGGCCGCAGCCACAGGAACACCACGATCAGCAGCCCAATCGCGACCCATTGCAGTGACGGGATCAGGTTCGGCGGCAGGTTGTTGGAGGTCGGGATGAACCGCGTCACCTCCTCGAATCCGACCGGGACGAGGATGGCGCCGAGGATCGCGCCCCGGTGGTTGCCCGCGCCGCCGATGATGACCGCCGCGAAGAGCACGACCGTCTCCGCGTAGCCCCACGCCGCAGGGGACCAGGTCGAGATGTAGGAGACCAGGATGCCGCCGCTCAGCCCGGCGATGGCTCCGCCGAGCACGAGCATCGCGGTGCGCAGCGAGAGCAGGTTCTTGCCCAGCGAGTCAGCGACCAGGTCATTGTCCCGCATCGCGCGCAGCGAACGGCCGTAGGGCGACTCGGTGATGCGCCGGAGGAACAGGTAGACGCCCAGGGCCAGGGCGAGCCCGACCGCCGCGAACCCCCACTCGTAGCCGGCCGACTGCGGGTTGAACTCGCCCTGCAGCGGGGCCGGGATGATGGACAGCCCGGCGTCCCCGTTCAGCAGCGGCCGGTAGTTCGTCACCAGCAGGTTCAGCAGCACCGCCGTGACCAGGAGGCCGACGGCGGCGAAGTCACCACGGAGCCGCCGCCCGACGAGGAACGTGAAAGGCAGCGCGATCACGCCACCCACCACCGCCGCGCCGATCCACGGCAGCGGGAACGGCAGGCCCCAGCCGCCTATGTAGGACTGGAATCCCCCATTGGCCGTGTCATGCGGCATGGCCAGGATGGCCGCCGTGTAGCCGCCGGCCGCCTGGAAGATGATGAAGCCGAAGTTGGTGACGCCCGCGACCCCGAACTGCTGGCTCAGGCCGAGGCAGGCCATCGCGTCCACGGCGGCATAGATCAGCAGGTTGATGAGGTAGAAATTCATCCGGTTCCTCGTCTGGCGCTCATTGCCTCGCACCTGTTGGTCTGGCGCTCATTGCCTCGCACCTAGCAGGCCGGTCGGGCGCACGCCGAGCATCACGAGCAGCGCCACGAACGCGATCACGTACTTGTAGTCGGCCGTGATGTACGCGGCGCTCACCTCGGTGGCGATGCCGATGACCACCGCGCCGAGCATGGCGCCGTAGGCCTGTCCCGGGCCGCCGAGGAACACCGCCGCGAGGATGAGGACCAGGAAGATGTCCGTGGCCGTGGCGTCGAAGCTCCCGGCGTCAATGGCGAAGACCACCCCGGCCAGCCCGCACAGTGCGCCGGTCAGCGCCCAGGTGATGGTGATGACGCGGCCTGTCCTGATCCCGCAGTTGCGGGCCAGTGTCTTGTTGGCGGCCGTCGCCCGCATGGCCTTGCCCAGCTTTGAATAGCGCAGCAGCCCGTGCACGCCCACCATGACCAGCACGCTCAGGGCGATGACCACGATCTGCACGACGGTCAGCACCAGGCCGCCGGCGCGCAGCGTCTTCCCGCTGCTCATGGTGTACGAGACGCTCGTCCCGCCCGCGAGCGCCTGCACGCCGAACTCGATGATAAGGGTCATCCCGAGCGAGACGATCACCATCGTGATCGGGGACGTGCCGCGCCGCTGGAACGGCGTGTACACGCCGGAGTTCAGCAGCACCGATCCGGCCGAGCACACGACCACCGCGACCAGCAGGCCGATCCACACCGACAGGCCCGCCTGGTTCACCACGTACGCGACGAAAGCGCCCGCGATCATGATCGCGCCGTAGGCCAGGTTCAGCACGTCGGTGACCCCGAACTGCAGGGTGAAGCCGACCGAGGCGATGGCCAGGACCGAGGCGGTCACCAGCCCGAACCCGAGGGAGGAGAGGAAGATCGTCACAGCCGGCCCACCCCCGGTTCGGCCCGGGTTCCCCGCGCGCCCAGGCTCCCCGGGGGGGAAGGGGAAGCCTGGGCGGCGGCAGGACACATGGAGCGTGTGGTCATCCGGCGAGTGCCCGCAGCTGCGCGGCCGTGAGGTTGCCGGTGACGTTCACGTTGCCACTCGCGCTGTAGGTATCCACCTGGAAGATACCCGTCGAGTCGTGAAAACTGTCGAAGTTGGTGGGCCCGCCAGGTCCTTCGTACCTGACCGCCTTGCCCGCTTTGACCTGGGGAGCGCACTGCGCGAACGAGTAGCACACCGTCGCGCCGGGAACGCCGTTCCCGATCTTGATGATGTCCGCCCCGTACACGCTCGGGCTGGTGCTCTTCGACATGATCATGGCCAGCGCGGCCAGGTTGACCGCGTCGTAGAGGTGCACGCCGCCTGGTGCGCTCAGGTAGGTGGTGAAGTTGCCGGTGGCACCCGGAACCTTCCCTTGCTGGGAGAGCAGCGCCTTGGAGAACGCCTGGTAAGCCGGGCCACTGGTCTCCACGACCAGGTTGTCCGCGTGGAAATTGGACACGAACGCCGAGGCGCCCACGGCCGCCGCCGCCGACTTGAAGAACGACGGCGAGATGGCCGCGGATGTGCCGATGATCGGGATGACCTTGCCGCCGTTGAGCGCCTTGATCTCGGAGAACAGGGTGGGGTCGGCGGCACCGAGGGCCTCGGTCATGATCGCGTCGGGATGCGACTGGACGATTGCCTCCGCCTCACTGCGGAACGTGGTGGCCTTCAGGTCCAGCGCCTGGTTGGTCGTCAGCGTCATCCCGGCCTTCTTGAGCGCGCTGATCGCGGGCTGGATGAAGGTCTGCGACCCGATGTCGTTGCCGAAGGCCAGGGCGATCTTCTTGTAGTGCAACTGCTGGGCGATCGCGACCATGGCGTAGGACTCCTCCAGGTCGGGAGGCACCAGCCGGTAGAAGTACTGGAAGTGCGTGCTGTCGAACTCCGACTGCCCGGTCATGCAGAACGAGGCCATCTTGTGGCTGTTGATGACCGGGACGACCGCAGCCGCTTCGTCCGAGGTACAGCCGATCACGAGGGCCAGGTTGGACGTCGAGGCGAACATCTGGTTGACCGCGGGCACCGCGTCCGCGGGGTCACCTCTGGTGTCCACGCTCTTGCAGGTCAGCGTGTGGCCTAGGACACCGCCCGCCGCGTTGATGGCCGACGTGGATCCGTAGCAGGAGGCCAGGTATGTCGGGCCGAGGGCCGCATCGGCGCCACTGAAGGGAGCGACGTCCGCGACGGTGAGAGCCCCTTTGGAGGAGCTACCTGAACCGCCGCCCGAACTGCTGCCGCCGGAACTGCTGCTGCAGGCCGCGAGGCCGACGGCGAGTGCGGCCGCCGCCCCCACCGCCCCGACGCGGATGAACTGCCCGTGCCTGGCCTTCGTGGCCGCCGTGCGTCTGGGGTCTCCCGCGGCTGGTGCCACGGGCCCTGGATTCGTGAACGTCATTGTCCCTCCGTGGTGCGTTGATGCATTGAATTGACTGGATTAGTTGAGTCCAGAGAGGGGGCAGGGTACGGGGGCCGCCTTCAGAAGCCGCTCTTCAGCGGGGCTCCTGGCTGCCACCTCCAGTCGGCCGGGGCACCTTCCTCGGCGACGATCCGGTTGCGGATGGTGCCAATGCCCTCCACGGTGATCTCAATGACGTCGCCGGGGTGCATCCAGACCGGTGGGGTGCGGGCGAACCCGACGCCACCCGGCGTGCCGGTAGCGATGACGTCACCCGGGGACAGGCGGGTGAACGAGGAGAAGAACTCGACCGCGCTGGGGACATTCACGAGCATCTGGGAGGTCCGGGCCGACTGCATGACCTGGCCGTTGAGCGTCGAGCTGATGGCCAGGTCGCTGACGTCGACCTCGTCGGTCGTGACCACCTCCGGGCCGATCGGCATGCTGCCCTCGAAGTTCTTGCCGGCCGTCCACTGGCTCCCGGCGCGCTGCCAGTCGCGGGCTGACGCGTCATTGAGCACGACGAAACCCGCGATGGCATCGAGGGCCTTGTCAGCCGTGATGTAACGGCCGCCGGCACCGATGACGATGCCGAGTTCGGCCTCGTAGTCGAAGCGCTCCGTCAGGGCCGGCTTGACCAGGTCGGCATACGGGCCGAGGACGCTGTCCGCGCCGCGGACGAAAGCGTCGGGCCAGGTGGGGACCTCGCGGCCGCCCTCAAGCGCGTGCTCGCTGTAGTTCAGGCCCAGGCAGAGTACGCGCGGCGGAGCCGGAGTCGCGGGCCCGAAGTCGGCGGGCTGGACCTCGCGGCCGTCGGAGTCCTGGAGCGCCCGGATGGTGTCCATCGCGGCCAGCCCCGATTCGAGGACGTACTGGAGCGAAGAGAACCGGGCATCACCCGTCGCCTCGGCAACATCGACGTAGCCAGACCGCGCCCGGACGTGCAGCCTCGGTCCGTCGGGGGTGACTATGGTGGCGAGCCTCACGTGGCGGATCTCCTTCGTGCGTACTATAAATTGGTTGCACCTGTCGGATTGGTTGAGCATAGGTCCGAATACTTACCTGGTCAATAGCGCTTAGGCAAAAGTACCGCCAGCTATAGTCACGGTCTGGTCTCGATTGGTACGATTGGTTGCCTGACGTCGATGGAACGTTGATGGAACACAGCCAGGGTGGAGAACGATGGGGAACGCAGCCGGGGACATGCCCCCGATCTCGGCCGGGACGAGGCACCGGCTGGCCGACCTCATCCTCGCTGACTCACAGCGGGCGGGGCTCGGCCCAGGCTCCCGGCTGCCCACGGAGCGCCAGCTAGCGCTGGACTTGGGAGCCAGCCGGTCGTCCGTGCGCCATGCCCTGGCCGTGCTTCAGGCGGAGGGCCGCATCTCCCGTGAGGTCGGCCGCGGCACCTTCCTGCTGGACGCCCCGCCCCGGCCCCCCGGCAATGGCGCCGGCGGCGCGGGCCTGGACCTGTCGGGTCCGGCTGGCATCGCGGCGGTACTGCCCGACGGGGCGGGCGGATTCGCGCCGGCGGACGTGATGACGATCCGCCGGCTCCTGGAGCCACTGGCGATGCCGCTGGTGGTGGCCTGGGCGACAGCGGCCGACTACAAGGAGATGGATCGCTGCCTGTCCGGCGGCGACCGGGCCGGCAGCTATGACGAGTTCGAGACCTGGGATCTGGCCCTGCACCGCACCATCATGGCGGCCAGCCACAGCCCGTTGCTGGCCCGGCTCTACGCCGTCATCGAGACCGCCCGGCACGGGCACTTCTGGGGCGACCTGAAACGCCGCAGCGCCTCGCGGGAACGGCGGGTCATGTACCAGGCCGACCACACCGAACTCGTCGCCGCCCTCCGGGCCCGGGACGCCCAGCGCGCGGTGCAGGCGATGCGTACCCACCTGGACCGGGTGAACAGCGATCTGTTCGGCGAATCCCGGTGAGCCGTGACCGGAGCGGCTCAGTACCCGCCGCCACCTCCGCCGCCGCTGCTGGTTGCTGGCGCTGAGCTGGCCCCGCCGCCGGCTGACCCGGACAGGGTCACCGCGTACCACAGGCCGCCCGAGCCGTTGACCTTGTTCCCACTGGTCTGGCCGGGGGACGAGTCGCCGGAGTAGGTGTAGAGCGGGTGGCCGTTGTAGGTGGCCTGGAGTGTGCCATCCGACCTGGTGATGGTGCCGAGCTTGCCCGGCAGCGTGACGCCCGCGGCCGCCTTCGGGGAACCGGCCACCGGTGGCCAGTAGGTCGTGCAGCCGCCGGTGCATTTCGAGCTGGTGGCCGTGTCGATGGCAAAGTAGTACACCGTGAAGCCCTTGGAGTTGGTCAGCACCGTGCCCAGGTGAGTCTTCGCGCTCTTCAGCATCGCCGTCGATGCCGACGAGCCCGGGCTGGACGCGGCCGCGGAAGGCGTTCCGCTGGCCTTGGGGGCTGATCCACTGCTTCCGCATGCCGTCAGTACGATCGCGAAGACGGCGAACGCTGCGGGCATCCACCTTCGGTGACGCATCAATTCTCTCCCTTCGCGAGACAACGTGGTCTTACCGGAGGACACGTACCGTTTGCCCTGCTAGTTCAGCTGACGCGGGTTAACCGGGCGATCGGTAAGCGAGTCGTAACCACTATGAGATGCGCTGGCAGAGCCAGCTGAGGGCGAGCGGGTACCGGTAGTCGATGCCCATGTGCGTGCCGTCGAAGAGCTCGAAGTGGATCACGTCCTCGGCGACGCCGGCCTGGCGCAGGGCCGCGCAGAACGCCTCGGCCCCGAGGTCGAGGAACCACTCGTCCCGGGTGCCCGCATCGATCCAGATGGCCCGCAGCGCCCGGAGTTCGCCCACGTAGCGGGGCACCATCCGGACCGGGTCCCAATCCAGCCACCGCTGCCACACCTCCGGCCTGAGCACCCCGGTGTGCGGGTCGAACGGCAGGTCCACCGCGCCGTCCTCGCGCGCCGAGAAGCAGGCCGACACGCCGAGCAGCATGAGCAGGTCATGGTCCGGTTCCTTGGTGAAGGAGGTACGCGACTGGAAGTCGTCCCACCAGCGGAAGATGTCCCCGTCGTACTGCCGCAGGTGCCGCGCGCACTTGCCGAACCCGGGGATGTAGCTCAGCTCGTAGAGCGAGTCCCCGGCATGCGTGGCGAGGGCACCGAACAGGTCGGGGCGCAGCATCGGCGTGATCATGGCACCGAAGCCGCCGCTGGACTTCCCCATGATGGCCCGGTGCGCGGCCGCGGGCAGCGTCCGGTAATTCGCGTCCACGAAGCCGACGACCTCGTCGCACAGGTACGAGTGGTAGCGCCCGGTGCCGGGTGAGTCCACGAACTGGCTGCCGCCGTAAGCGGTCCACGCGTCCACGTAGACCACGATGGCGCCGGGCGCCGCCCCAGCGGCGAACACGGCGTCCGCGGTCTCCGGGAACGGCTGGCGGTACGGGGACCTGTTCCGCCACATGGTGATGTGGCCGCTATACCCCTGGATAACGTAGACCGACGGGTAGCGGCGGGCCGGATCGTCGTCATACCCGGGTGGCAGGTAGACCCACAACGGGCGCTCGCAGGGGTCGCCCAGCGGATTGCCGCGCAATAGCTCACTTGTGATTACGTGCTCGTCGATACGCCCGGCCAGGGGAGCCGACCATGGCAGCATGGAACCTCCTTGGGAGACATCAGAAGCCTTGAATACATACCGAACGCTCACCGCCTGGCCGCCGCCGAAGCCCGGCCAGGCCGTCCCGCCGCGTGATGTTCTGGGCCTGCGGCTTTACCGTTGACCCCATGAGCTCGGAGCAGGGGGACCGCGACGCGGTCGAGCACCATTTCGCTGAAGCCATCCTCGCACTGCGGGCGGCCTCGCCAAGGCAGCCCCGCAGTGACGGGCCGTCGGCCCCGATCCGCGAGAACTCGGCGCTGAGCGCGAGCGTGGGCCTGGATCTTTTCGATGCCCAGCTGGCCAGCCGCCACCTGGACATCGCGGCGAGGTGGCTGCAGGCCAGCGGAGCCGGCTTCTACACCATCGGCTCATCCGGCCACGAGGGCAACGCCGCGGTCGCGGCCGCACTCCGGCCCGATGACCCTGCCCTGCTGCACTACCGTTCCGGCGCCTTTTACCTGGCCCGGGCGGAACAGGCGACGCCGCCCCGGGATGGCGTGCGCGATGTGCTGCTCGGCATCGTGGCCGCCGCGGACGAGCCGATCACCGGCGGGCGGCACAAGGTCTTCGGCAATCTCGCGCTGAACATCATCCCGCAGACCTCGACGATCGCTTCCCACCTGCCGCGCGCGGTCGGCCTCGCGTTCGCGATCGGCCGGGGCGCCAAGCTCCGGGCGCCGATGCCCTGGCCGCGAGATGCGATCGTCGTGGCCAGTCTCGGTGACGCGTCCGTCAACCACTCCACCGCGACCGGCGCGATCAACGCGGCCGCCTTCTCGGCCTTCCAGCGGCTGCCGGTCCCGCTGCTGATCGTCTGCGAGGACAACGGGCTCGGCATCAGCGTGCGCACTCCGCCGGGCTGGATCCGCGCGGCCATGGAACTCCGGCCGTCCATCGCCTACTACCACGCCGATGGCAGCGACCTCGCTGACACGTATGACACCGCGCTCGCGGCCACCACATGGGTGCGGGACCAGCGCGCGCCCGCGTTCCTGCACCTGTCCATGCCACGGCTTGGCGGCCACGCCGGGTCAGACGTCGAGAGCGCTTACCGGGACGCGGGCGAGATAGCCGCCAGCCTCGCCGCGGATCCACTGGTCGGCACCGCGCGGCTGCTGATCCGGGCTGGGGTGCTCACCGCTGACGAGGTGCTCGCCCGGTATGAGAATTCGCGGGCGACCGTGCTGGCGGTCGCCTACGGAGTGCAGGGCGCGCCGCGGCTGGCCACGGCCATGCGGGTGATGGCCCCGCTCGCCCCGCGGCGCGCCCAGATCGTGCGGGAAGGCGTCCGGCGGGTGGCCGAGGAGGATCACAGGCAGCGTGCCTTCGGCGGCCGGCTGCCGGAATCGGCCGGCCCGCTCACGCTGGCCCAGACCATCAATGCCACCCTGGCCGACGCCCTCGCGGCCCGGCCCGGCATGCTCGTGTTCGGCGAGGACGTGGCCCGCAAGGGCGGTATCTACGGGGTGACCCGCGGGCTACTGGCCAAGTTCGGCGCGGGACGGGTCTTCGACACGCTGCTTGACGAGCAGTCCATCCTCGGGCTGGCGCTCGGCACCGGCCTGGCCGGCCTGCTGCCGGTGCCGGAGATCCAGTACCTCGCCTACCTGCATAATGCGGCGGACCAGATCCGCGGCGAAGCCGCCACGCTGAGCTTCTTCTCCCAGGGCCAGTACCGCAATCCGATGGTGGTGCGGATCGCTGGCCTGGCCTACCAGAAGGGCTTCGGCGGGCACTTCCACAACGACAACGGGCTCGCTGCCCTGCGCGACATCCCCGGCCTGGTCATCTCGGTGCCGGCCAGGCCGGACGACGCCGCTGCGATGCTGCGCACCTGCCTGGCCGCGGCCCATGAGGACGGCAGCGTCTGCGTGTTCCTCGAGCCCATCGCGCTCTATCACGAAAAGGATCTGCACCAGGAGGGGGACGGCGGATGGCTGGCCGGTTACGCCCCGCCGGCCCAGTGGGCGCAGGAGCACATCCCGATCGGCAGTTCGCGCACGTACGGAGCTCACGACTCGAGGGACGGCAACGACCTGACCATCATCACCTTCGGCAACGGCCTGCGGATGAGCCTGCGGGCGGCGGCCCGGCTGCGCAGGCAGGGAATCAGCTGCCGGGTCGTGGACCTGCGCTGGATCGCCCCATTGCCGACCGACGACATCCTGCGCGAGTCGAGGGCGACCGGACGGGTGCTGATCGCGGATGAGACCCGGCGCACTGGCGGCGTATCCGAGGGGATCATCACCGCGCTGATCGATGGCGGATTTCGCGGCCAGGTCTCCCGGGTAACCAGCGAGGACAGCTTCATCCCGCTCGGCGACGCGGCCGGCGAGGTCCTGCTCTCCGAGCGGGCCATCGAATCCGCGGCCCGCTCCCTGATGCTGACCGCATCAACCCCGCCCGCCGGGCCGGCCTCGCCGAGCACACCGGCCAGACCGGCCACGCCGAGCACACCATCCAAGCTGAGCCCGCCAGCCGCACCGGCCAGACCCAGCACAGCGGCCAGACCCAGCACAGGGGCCAGACCCAGCACAGGGGCCCGGCCGAACTCAGCGGCCCGGCCGGCCAGGCAAAATACACCGGCCAGACCGAACCCACCAGATACGCCGAGCATGACGTCCCGGCCGACCCCGCCAAGCCAGCGGCCGCCCCGGCATGCATTACCAGACGCACCGGCGGTCCAGCCCGACCCCTCGGTGCGCTGACAACCGGCCGTCCTGCACCACGACGCGGACTACGACAGGATCGCCGAGATCACCGGGAAGCCGGTCGAGTGGGTCGCCGAACGGGGCTCGCTGGGGAATCCTGGCCGACCGGGGGCTCAGCGCCGCGACCCCGAGCGGCTGGCCACCCGGCCCGGTCCGCGCCGGGACCCGCGACCAGGTGGGCGCGCAGCGCTGCAGTGATCTCACCGGGCGCCGAGAGGTTGGCCAGGTGCGCGCCGCCGCGGACGACGGTCAGCTGGGCGTTCCGGATCCCCCGCGCGATTACCGCACCATGCCAGGGCGGTGTCGCCTTGTCCTCGGCCCCGGCGATGACCAGGGTCGGCGCGGTGACCGAGGAGAGCGACCCGCGCAGGTCCATGGCCGCGATCGCCTCGCAGCATCCGGCGTAGCCCTCCGGGTCCACGCCCTCCAGCGTGGCCCGGGCGGCCGCTACCGTCGCGGGATCGCATTCGCGGAACGCCGGGGTGAACCAGCGGTCGGTGACCGGACCCGAGACCGACGCCATGCCGTCCCGCCGGACCTGCACCGCCCGGGAGGCGTAGGCCTCGGCGGTCGGCAGGTACGCGGACGTACAGCAGAGCCCGAGGACGTCGATCCGGTCCGGCGCGTGCGCCGCCAGCCACATGCCGATCATCCCGCCGAGTGAGATCCCGCAGTACGACGCGCGCTCGACGCCGAAGTCGTCGAGCAGCCGCAGGACGTCCGCGGCCAGGTCGCCGATGGCGTACGGGCCGGGCGGCGCGGGGGACCCGCCGTGCCCGCGGTGCTCGTAACGCAGCAGCCGGAAACCCTCGCCCAGCGCGAGCAACTGCGGGTCCCAGACCTCGCGCGTGGTGCCCATCGAGTTGCCGAGCACCACCACGGGCGCGCGGCGCGGCCCGTCCAGCGAGGCGGCCAGCCTCACCGGGCGGCGGGCGGCGGCGGTCCCTGGCGGCTCCGAGATCGAATACTTAGACATCGAACTGCGGCTGGCTCGCGAGCTGCGTCTCTAGCTCGCCGAGCACTCGGTAGCAGCGGAGGACGTCGCCGACGCTGGAATTCGGTTCGCGCGCTTCGCGGATCGCCGCGATGAACTCGCGGTCCTGCAGTTCGATGCCGTTGGTCGAAACGGCGACCGTCGAGGAGTCGACAGGTTCCTCACGTCCAGTAACGAGGTCGTCGTACCGGGCGATGTACGTGCCGTTGTCGCAGATGTAGCGGAAGAAGGTTCCGAGCGGCCCGTCGTTGTTGAAGCTAAGCGAGAGAGTGCAGATGCGGCCGGTGGGCGTCCGGAGCTGAATAGACATGTCCATCGCGATGCCCAGCTCGGGGTGCAGCGGCCCCTGCACGGCATTGGCGATCTCGACGTCCTCGCCGGCCTGGTATTGGAACAAATCGACGGTGTGCGCGGCGTGGTGCCAGAGCAGGTGATCGGTCCAGCTGCGGGGCTGGCCGAGGGCGTTCATGTTCGTGCGACGGAAGAAGTACGTCTGCACGTCCATCTGCTGGATCGACAGCTCACCCGTGACGATGCGGCGGTGGATCCACTGGTGTGACGGGTTGAACCGGCGGGTGTGACCGACCATGCAGATCAGGCCAGTCTCCTGCTGCACGCGATGGACTTGCTGCGCGTCCGCCCAGCTGTCGGCGAGCGGAATCTCGATCTGGACGTGCTTCCCCGCGCGCATCGCGGCGATGGCCTGCCGCGCATGGAGCTGGGTCGGGGTGCACAGGATGACGGCGTCGACGTCGTCGCGGGCGAGGGCCTCGTCCAGATCGACCGAGGCGTGGTGGGCGCCGTACTTCTGCGCGACCTCCTGGGCCTGCTCCAGCCTGCGGCTGACCACGGACGTGACGGTGACGCCGTCGATGGCGGTGAGGGCGTCGAGGTGCTTGATGCCGAGGGCGCCGGCCCCGGCGAGTGCGATCCGCATGGGTCTAGTTCTCTTCCTGCCGGGGCTAGCACGAGCCGGAGGGCCGCAGCACGATGTGCCCGACCGCGGTGTTGGATCCGGGGACATGGTAGAAGCGGTAGAGCTCTTCGACGTCGCGGCCCAGAGCGCCGCGCATGATCAGCCACATGACCAGCTCGATGCCCTCGGAGCCCGCCTCGCGCAGGTACTCGATGTGCGGCACGAGCGCGAGGCCGTCCGGGTCGTCGACCAGCCGGTTGAGGAACGCGGTGTCCCACTTCTTGTTGATGAAGCCCGCGCGGGGTCCCTGCAGCTGGTGGCTCATGCCGCCGGTGCCCCAGACGTGGACCGTGAGGTCCTCATCGAAGCTCGCCACGGCCCGCCGGATGGCCTGGCCCAGGTGGTAGCAGCGGTTGCCGGTCGGGGGCGGGTACTGCACGACGTTCACGGCCAGGGGGATGACCCGCACCGGCCACTCGTCGGGCTGGCCGTAGACAAGGGACAGCGGGACGGTGAGGCCGTGGTCGACGTCGAGCTTGTACATGAGGGTGAGGTCGAACTCGTCGAGGATGAGCGACTGCGCCAGGTGGGCGGCCAGATCGGGATGGCCGTGGACGACCGGGACCGGGCGGGCGCCGTACCCTTCGTCGGCCGGCGCGAACGCGTCGGCGCAGCCGAGCGCGAATGTGGGGATCATCTCCGGCGTGAACGCGGACGCATGGTCGTTGTAGACCAGGATCACCACATCGGGGACATCATCAGCGGCCCAGGCCTTCGTCTTCTCGTACCCGGCGAACAAGGGCTTCCAGTACGGCTCGCCGGTCTTGCCCAGGTCGATCGCGGCGCCGACGGCCGGGATGTGACTGGTGGTCAGCCCGGCAGTGATGCGGGCCATGTCAGGTACCGTCCTTCACGGAGCGCCAGCCCTCCGGCGAGCGCCCTCCGGACAGCATCATCTGCTGGTAGTCCTCGACGGACATTCCGGTCATCGTGCTCACCGCCTGGAGGTAGCTAAGCCCATCGGTGGCGAAAATCTTGGCCAGGAAGTAGATATTGCCGCCGAGCGCGAGCATCGCGTTGTAGTCGCGGCCGAGCACGGCCTGCTTCTGGGCTTCGGTCATCGGCCACTCGTCAAGGTAGGCCCGTTCGCCGGCCTTGAACCGCGCACGGTTATCGGGCTTCATCAGGCTCATGCAGAACTGGTTCAGCTCGTAACCCTGCTTCGCGCGCTCCGCGGTGAACACCCGGGTGCCCGGGATGTCATCGAACTGTGAGTTATCCATCGTCGCCAGCCTCCCAGTACAGGCGCAGTGGGTTGTCGACCAGCAGCCGGCGCTGCAGGTCGTCGGTGCAGGCGATCCGCGGGATGACGTCCACGAGGACACCGTCGTCCGGCATGTGACTCTTCATGTTCGGGTGCGGCCAGTCGGTTCCCCACAGGACGCGGTCGGGGAACCTCTCGACGAGGTGGCGTGCGAAGGGGGCGACGTCGGCGTACTCCGGCGGGCCGGAGATCGACAGACGTTCCGGGCAGCTCACCTTGGACCAGACGTTCTCGTGCTCGCGCATGAAGCGCGTGAACAGCGCGAAGTCGGGCCCGTCGACCGGCTGCGACACATCGGGCCGGCCCATGTGGTCGACGACGACGATCGTGGGCAGGCTGGTGAACAACGGCCAGCGCTCGGCCAGGTCCGGGGCCTCGAAGTACACGACGACGTGCCAGCCGAGCTCGGCCACGAGGTCGACCAGGCCGAGGTAGTAGTCATCCGGCTTGGGATCGACGAGGCGCTTCACGAAGTTGAAGCGGATGGCGCGAACACCAGCCGCGTCCAGGTCGGCGAGCTCAGCCCGGGATACGCCGGGCCGGACGGTCGCCACGCCGCGGGCCCGGTTGTCCGCCGCGAGCAGCGCGTCCACGAGAGCGCTGTTGTCGGCACCGTGGCAGGTCGCCTGGACCAGGACGTTGCGCTCGAAGCCGAGAAAGTCGCGCAGCGCAAACAGTTGCTCCCGGCCGGCATCGGTCGGCGTGTACTTCCGCTCTGGTGCGTAGGGGAAGACGTCGCCGGGGCCGAACACGTGGCAGTGGGCGTCGACTGCGCCCGGGGGTGGGATGTAACTCGGCTTGCTGGGGCTCGGATGGAACGGGAGCCAGTCGGCGTCGGGCTGGAATGTGGTAGCCATCAGAGTCCTCGTGCCCGCAGGGCGCTGTCGAGACGCGGATATACCCGCCGGGCATTTCCTTCCTGCACCTTCGCGCGGTCAGCCTCGGTCAGGTTCAGCGCGTCGACGTACCGCTTTGTGTCGTCGAAGTAGTAGCCGGTCTCGGGGTCGATGCCCCGGACGGCGCCCACCATCTCGGACCCGAACAGGATGTTGTCGACCTCGATGACCTCGAAGAGCAGGTCTATGCCGGGCTGGTGGTAGACGCACGTGTCGAAGAACACGTTCTTCATGACGTGCTCGCTCAGGGGCGGCTTCTTCAGCATGTCGGCGAGCCCACGGTACCGGCCCCAGTGGTACGGGACGGCGCCACCGCCGTGCGGGATCACCAGGCGCAGGTCCGGGAAGTCGGCGAACAGATCGCCCTGGATGAACTGCATGAACGCCGTGGTGTCGGCGTTGATGTAGTGCGCACCCGTCGCGTGGAAGGCGGGGTTGCAGCTGCTCGAGACGTGCACCATGGCGGGTACGTCGAGCTCGACCATCTTCTCGAAGATCGGATACCAGTACCGGTCGGTGAGCGGTGGACTGGTCCACCTCCCCCCACTCGGGTCCGGGTTGAGGTTGCAGCCGACGAACCCGAGCTCGGTGACGCAGCGTTCGAGCTCATCGACGGACGATTTCAGCCCGGCACCGGGTGACTGCGGCAGCTGGCCGACGCCGATGAACGTCGCCGGGAACAGCTCGACGGCGCGCGCGATGAGGTCGTTGCACGCTCGCGCCCACTCACCGCTGACCCGCTCGTCACCCTCGTGGTGGGCCATGGCGGACGCCCGCGGCGAGAAGATCGTCATGTCGGCACCGCGCTCGCGGAGCAGCCGGAGCTGGTTCTGCTCGATCGACTCGCGGATCTCGTCGTCGGAGATGGCTGGGTAATCCGGTGTCCGGCGGCCCTCGCGGAACGCCGTGAGCTGCCTTTCGCGCCAGTCATTGTGCGGCGCGGGAGCGGTCGTGTAGTGCCCGTGGCAGTCGATTATCACCGCGCAGCCCCCGGGGAGACGCCGCTAGCCGGGTTCCAGACCGACGATGGCACGAAGACCTCGCCGCGCATCAGCAGGCGGGCGGTGCGCAACAGCGCCGACCTGGTCACAGTCACTGTGCCGTCGGACGCTTCCGGGGGGGTCCGGGGGGTCGCCCCCCCGGGCGATACCGTCACCTCGAGGGTGACGGTGAAGAAGCCCGTGGGGTGCTCGACCTCGACCTCGACCTCGGTTGAGCCTTCGGTCTCCTCCTTGATAACCGCGACCGTGTGCGCCACCGACCCGGGAAGCACGCACGCCGTGGCGACGGACACCGCACCCAGGACCCCGATAGCCTCGTGCACGCGGTGCGGGATGAACGTCCGGGTCGAGACGGCGCCGCCGTGCGCCGGGGGTGATAGAAGGCTCATTTTCGGGACCGTCTTGTCGGTAACATCTCCGAGATTCATCATGGGTCCAGCGGCGAGCCGGATCGCCTCGATCCGCCCGGTCACCTCGCCGTTGCCCTCGAGCTCCGCCGGTGACTCGTGCCCGGACAGCCCGAAGTCGGATGCCGCCAGGCACACGACCGGCATGCCGTTGTCGATGCAGGTCACCAGCGTTCCTTCGACGACGTCAGTGACATTCCCGGTCGGGAGCAGCGCGCCGCACGAGGATCCGGCGACGTCGGCGAACTCGATAGGGATGGGCGCGTGACTGCCGGGCACGCCGTCGATGTGCGCGGATCCGTCGTAGCTGACTCGCCCGCCCGGCGTCTGGACCAACGCTGTGGCCAGGGTCTGGGTGTTGCGCATCCAGATGCGGACGGGCGTCACCGGGTCACCCGAGGCCACGAGCCGCTGCTCGATCGCGAACGGTCCAACGGCGGCAAGCATGTTGCCACAGTTCTGATTGTCGGAAACCTCCGCCCGATCGGGCCAGACCTGGAGGAACAGATACTCGACATCCGCATTGTCGCGGGGTGACAAACTCACGACGGCCACCTTCGACGTCAGCGGGTGGCTGCCTCCCATGCCGTCGATCTGCCGCTCGTCCGGAGATCCCATGGCGGCGAGCAGCACCGCGTCGCGCGTCGCGCGGTCGTCGGGCAGGTTATCGGCCAGGAACATCAGGCCCTTGGACGTCCCACCCCGCATGACGGCGCAGGAGATGGCGGTCTGGCTCACGGTGTTTCTCCCACTCGCCCGCTCACGGTGAGTCCGCGTAGTCGACGTAGCGCACTCCCTTATCGGCGAGCCGGCCGCGCATGCTGTAGAGGTCGAGGCCGAGTTCGCCCGCGGCCAGCCGGGTCCGCTTGTCCGCCTCGTTGGCCTCGCGGGCCCGGGCCGCCTCGAGCACCGCCGCGGCCTGCTCGCGCGGCACGACTACGACTCCATCGTCGTCGGCGACGATCACGTCACCGGGCCGGACATAGACGCCAGCGCAGACGATGGGCGTCTGGATGTTCCCGGGCGTCTCCTTCACCGTCCCCCGGGCGGAGATCGCCTTCGACCAGACCGGGAAGCCCATCTCCGTCAGCGTCACGACGTCGCGCGTGCCGACATCGAGGACGGCCCCCCTGACACCGTGCGCCTGCAGGCTCGTGGCCAGCAGGTCGCCCAGGTACCCGTCATCGCACGGGCTGGTGGGGGTGACCACGAGGATGTCGCCGGGCTGCGCCTGCTCGACGGCAACGTGGATCGACCAGTTGTCGCCTGGGGCGACCTCGCAGGTCAGCGCGTTGCCGGCGACGCGCACCGGCCGGAAGATCGGGCGGATGTCCGACCGGAGCAGCCCCGTGCGGCCCTGAGCCTCGTGCACCGTCGCCACCCCTGCCTGGGCCAGGCCGTCGACGACCGCAAGATCGGTTCGAAGGGTGTTCCGTACAACTAGCGGCACGTGAATGCTCCTCTCGCGGGTGGTCTGGATTGAGAGCGTCGCTGAGACGCGAAGCCACCAGAGGTACCGGCTTCAGACATCGAAGAAGACCGTCTCCCGCGCGCCCTGCAGCCGGATATCGAACCGGAACTCACCAGGCGGGCCGCCGGCCTCTACCGTGGCCACCAGGGTGGCCCGGCGGTCGGGGTCTGCGATCGCCGCCAGCACCGGGTCGGCCGCGTTCGCCTCCTGCTCGTCGGGGAAGTAGATCCGGGTCACCACCCGGTCGAGCATCCCCCGCGCGAACACGGACACGTCCAGGTGCGGCGCCTCGGTGCCCCACCCACCCACCTCCCCTTCCCCCTTCACGTCCCCTTCCCCCTTCACGGCGGGCAGCGGGCCGGGCCGCAGCGTGACGATGCGGTAGCCACCATCCGGCCCGGTCGGGCAGCGGCCAAAACCGCGGAACGCCGCCTCGGCCGGCTCCGCCGCGCCGCGCGGATCGTCGGGGTGGGCGAACCGGCCGTCCGGGTCAGCCTGCCAGGTCTCGATCAGGCCATCAGGCACCGGCAGGCCGGCGCCGTCCAGTAGCCGCCCGGTGATCTCGATCGCGCCCGGCGTTGCCTCGGGCACCACGAACGGGCCGTCCCGCCACGGCAGCGCGATGGCCAGGAACGGGCCGACGGTCTGGGACGGTGTCAGCCCCGCGGTCACCGGTGGTCCCCCGCCCGCTCCAGCGCGGTCGCCCCGGTCCCGCGCAGCACGATGTCCCACTCGAAGCCCAGAGCCCATTCGGGCTGGGTCAGCCCGAGGTCGAACCGGGCGATCAGGCGCTCACGGGCCTTCGAGTCGGGGATCGAGTTGAAGATCGGGTCCTGGCTGAACAGCGGATCCCCGGGGAAATACATCTGGGTGACCAGCCGCTGCGCGAACGCACGGCCGAGCATCGAGAAGTGGATGTGCGCCGGCCGCCAGGCGTTCGGATGATTCCGCCACGGATAGGCGCCCGGCTTGATGGTGACGAACCGGTACCTGCCCTCGGAGTCGGTCAGGCACCGGCCGGCCCCGGAGAAGTTCGGGTCCAGCGGCGCGGGATGGTTGTCCACCGGGTGCGCGTACCGGCCCGCCGCGTTGGCCTGCCAAATCTCGATCAGCGTGCCGGGGACCGGGTGCCCGTTGCCATCGAGCAGCCGGCCGGTGACGATGATTCGCTGGCCGAGCGGCTCGCCCGCGTGCTGGGTAGTCAGGTCGGCGTCTGCGGGCGTCACCCGTTCCTCACCGAGCAGCGGGCCAGTGACCTCGGTCAGCCAGTGCGGCAGCGCCACCAGCGGTCGGCCGGGCGCGCGCAGCTCGCTCGCCCGGTACCCCGGGAAGTCCAGCGGCGGATGCAGCCCACGTGGCCGCTCGTACGACGGCAGCGTGAATCCCCGGACCAGCGGTGTCTGAGTGGTCATCAAGCTGCTCCTTCGCTGCCTTGGGTCGTCACCTGGAGCCCACGCAGACCGGTCAGTTCGGATGCCGACGGTGGCTCGATCACTGCGAGGGAACCAGAGACAGCCAGGTCCCAGCCAATCCTGGCCCTGACGTCAGCGACGGACACGCCCGGGTACACCCCGGTCAAGGTGAGCTCGCAGGTGGCCGGGTCCGGCTCAAGGACGCCGAGATCGGTGATGACCTTCCGTGGTCCCGCCCCGGTCAGCCCGAGACGCTCCCGCTGGCCAGGGCCGTCCCCGTAGCCAACGGACGTGACAAAGTCGACCCGCCGGACAAAGGACCGGCGGGTCTGCCGCATCACCACGATCACCTCGCGGCAGGACGCGGCGATCTCAGGTGCGCCGCCCGCCCCGGGCAGCCGCACCTTCGGGTGAGCGTACGTCTCGCCGATGACGGTCGTGTTGATGTTGCCGAACCTGTCGATCTGCGCGGCACCGAGGAACCCGATGCCTATCCGGCCCGGCTGCAGCCAGTAGTTGAAGATCTCGGGCGCGCTCACCACCGCATCCGCGGTCTCGGCCAGGATGCCGTCTCCGATGGAGAGCGGGAGCCGATCCGGCTTGGCCCCGATGGTGCCCGACTCGTAGATGAGGACGAGATTCGGGGCATGCGTGGCCCGGGCCAGGTTGGCCGCCGCGCTGGGCAGCCCAATCCCCACAAAACAGACCATGCCATCCTGCAGGGCGCGCGCCGCGCAGGCCGTCATCATCTCATCGGCCGTGTACGAGGCCGGTTCTCCAGCTGCCGAAACCGGCTCGGCAGCTGCCGCTGGCGCCGTGGCCGCCGGGCCTGTGCCGTTCATGCCCTCATCCTCCCTCGCCGGTTTCGGCACCCGCCAGGCTGCCCGGGCTCATCCCGAACACATCCGTGTCCAGCCAGCGCAGGAATCGTTCCCGGTCCCGGCTGATCTCGTCCCACGCCAGGTAGAAGTCATTGTCGCGGGCCGAGTAGCCGAGCGCGTAGGACGGGTGTGCTCCCCCGGGCACCTCGGCCACGTAATCAATAGTCCAGGACGGCAGAACAATGGCCCCCGGCTGGGGATCGAGGACATCTACCACCTCCTCAACGGTGACGATCGACCGCTGGGCACCCAGCACGGCCTCCTTCTGCACGCCAGTGATCCCCCAGAGCTGGACGTTCCCGGCCCGGTCGGCGCGCTGGGCGTGGATCACCGCCACGTCGGGCCGCAGCGCGGCGACGGCGGTCAGCCTCTCCCCGGTAAACGGGCAGGTGATCGGGCGAACCGCCGGATTGCCGTCCAGGCCGGGCAGGCCCTCGAGGCCGGTGCCGCTGTACCCGCGCAGGACCGCGAACGGCACGCCGGACGCCCCGGCCACGTACCGGTTGGCCATGCCCGCGTGGCTGTGCTCCTCCAGCCGCAGCGGGCCTGGCCAGGCGTTCTCCACGGCGTCGCGGAACCGGTGCAGCGATCCGACCCCGGGGTTGCCACCCCATGAGAAGATCAGCTTGCTGGCGCAGCCGGCCCCGATCAGCTGGTCGTAGATAACGTCCGGGGTCATCCTGATGAGGGTGAGATCACGCCGCCGCTGCCGGATGACCTCACGCCCGGCGGCGAACGGGATGAGGTGCGTGAAGCCTTCCATAGCCACCGCATCGCCATCGTGGATGGCCCGCGCGACGGCGTCGGCGAGTGAGACGATCTCGGCCATTCCCCTCCTGCCTGGGCCGCGGGTAACGAAACCATATTGACGATTTGGTCGCGATAAGTACAGGCGTTCGTAATCCGGACATCCTCCCACGCTGGTTTCCGAGCGGCGGCCGGGGCGCACCGGAAGCCCCCCGTCAGATGCTGTCCGCCAGCACGCGCTGGGCCACGGCGAAGGCCCGGTTGGCGGCCGGAACCCCGGCGTAGACGCCGACCTGGAGCAGCACCTCGCGAATCTGCTCGGGGGTGAGCCCGTTACGGATCGCGCCGCGCAGGTGCATGGCCAGCTCATCCTCCTGCCGGAGGATCGCGAGGGCGGTCAGCGTGATGATGCTCCGCTCGGCGCGGGACAGACCTGGCCGGGACCAGATCTCACCCCACGCGTACCGGGTAATGAAGTCCTGGAAGGGCGCGGTGAACGGGGTGGCGCCAGCCACGGCCCGGTCGACGTGCTCATCGCCCAGCACCTCGCGCCGGACAGCCATCCCCGCCGCGCCGCGTTCGGTGTCTTCCATCGTGCCTTCCTTCCATGATCACTACGCTATCCCACCGGCCGCAAGCCCGCCTCGGCCTGGTTCTTACCGGCTTGAAGCCCGGATCAGCATCGTTACCAACGGTCAGGGAGCCAGCCGGGCGTGGGCAGTGGCGTGCGCGGCCAGGGCCGCGTCCACGAAATCCCCGGCCGAGCCCAGGTACCCGGCCGGGTCCAGGGCGGACTCGACCTGCCCCGGCGTAATTCCGGCCTCGTCGAGGCGCTGCCTGATTTCCGGGGTGCCGAGCAGGCTGTCCCGCAACTGCTGGCCGGTGCCGGCCGCCCGCGCGCTCGCCTGGGCCACCAGATCGTGCGCCGCGATCAGGCCCAGCGCCGGCCCGAGCAGCGAGGCAACGTGCTCGGCCAGTGGCAGGCCGCGGGCATCGTCGAGGTTCCGGCGCATCCTGGCCGGGTCCACCTCCAGGCCCGCCAGCAGTTCGGCCCCCCAGGACGCGGCCGAGCCGGTCAGCCGGAGCAGGTCGCTGAACGGCTCCCACTCCGCGTGCCAGGCACCGGCGGCGCGCTGATGCTCCTGCTCGGCGGCGGCGGCGAGGGTGGCGAGCAGCCCCGGCACCTGGCGCGTGCAGCCGAGCAGGGCGATCGCGCCGACCGGGTTGCGCTTATGCGGCATCGCGGACGAGCCACCCCGGGCACCCCCCGGGCCGCCCGTGCTCGGGCGGCCCGGGCCGGCGCCGTCCCCCTCGCGGACCTCGGCCACCTCAGACTGAGCGAGCAGGGTGATGTCCCTGGCCGCCTTGCCCAGCATCGCGGCGGCCCCCGCAGCCGCCCCAGCGACGTCGAGCACCCGGAGCCGGTCGGTGTGCCAGGGCAGCACCGGCCGGGCCAGCCCGAGTTCATCGGCGAGCAGGCCGGCCACCCGCTGGCCATCGCCGCCCAGCGAAGCGAGGGTGCCCGCCGCGCCGCCGAACTGGACCGCCAGCCGCCCCGCACGGACCCGGGCCACTGCCTCCCGCGCGTCGTCCAGGCCGGTCAGCCAGCCGGCGGCGACCAGCCCGAAAGTGACCGGCACGGCCTGCTGCAGCAGCGTGCGGCCGATCATGGCAGTGTCCCGGTGGGCGGCCGCGAGCGCCGCGGCGGCGGACGCGGCCACGGACAGGTCCGCGGCCACCGCTGACAATGCCTGCCTGGCGAGCAGCATGGCGGCGGTGTCGATGATGTCCTGGCTGGTCGCGCCCTTGTGCACGGCACCAGCGGCGTCCGGAGGGACCATCCTGGTCAGCTCGCGGACCAGGGCCGGCACGGGATTGCCGGTGAGCATGGCCTGCCTGCCGAGTTCGGCGGCGTCGAACGCCTCGGCCTGCGCCACGCCGGTCACCGCGGCTCCGGTGCCCGGCTCGGCCAGCCCGGCCCGCTCCAGGGCCCGGGCCAGCGCGGCCTCGGTGTCCAGCAAGGCCTGCAGCCACGCCTCGTCCCCGGTATCAACGCCGCCGCGGCCGAAGATGCCAGCGAATAGCCCCTGGTCAGTGCGCACCGCCTGCTCCTCCTGCGCGTCGTAGGTGTTCCGGCTGACGGCGGGCGCCGCGCCCGGTCAACGATAGCCCGGACCTGGTGACGGCCGTTATGCAGCGTCTTAACGGCCGTCACGCCGACGTCCGCCGCCAGTGGCACCGCGGGCTGACCACCACGGGCCCGGGCCGACGGGACCGGGCCGACAGGACTGGGCCGACAGGCGATCCGCCCGTCCGGCGGCCAGGCGGGCGAGGAGAGCACCGTCGGAAAATTCGTTGAATGATCTTAGGTGTCAGTGGCTTATCGTGAACTGCATGACCGTACAAAGCTCAGCTGGCGGCCCTGGCCTCCCTCAGGAACGGCGCATTGTCACCGAGATCCCCGGTCCCGCCTCGCGGGCACTGCTGGCCCGGCGCGACGCCAGCGTGGCCCGGGGGGTCAGCCACGTCCTGCCGGTGTTCATCACGGCCGCCGGCGGCGGCGTGCTGGTCGACGCGGACGGCAACTCGCTCATCGACTTCGGGTCGGGGATCGCGGTGGCATCCGTCGGCAACAGCGCGCCGCGGGTGGCCGACCGGGTCCGCGAGCAGGCCGCCCGGTTCACCCACACGTGCTTCATGGTCACGCCGTACGAGGAGTACGTGGCCGTGTGCGAGGAACTCGCCCGCCGGACCCCCGGCGATCATGACAAGCGGTCAGCACTGTTCAATTCCGGCGCGGAAGCGGTGGAGAACGCCGTCAAGATCGCCCGGCACGCGACGGGGCGGCAGGCGGTCGTCGCGTTCGACCACGCCTACCACGGCCGGACCAACCTGACCATGGCGCTGACGGCCAAGAACATGCCCTACAAGGACAAGTTCGGGCCGTTCGCGGGGGAGATCTACCGGATGCCCATGGCCTATCCGCTGCGCTGGCCGGGGGGGCCGGAGCGGTGCGCGGTGGAGGCGCTGGACGTCATCACCGGGCTGATCCACACGCAGGTCGGCGAGCGCAACGTCGCTGCGGTGATCATCGAGCCGATCCAGGGTGAGGGGGGCTTCATCGTGCCGCCCGACGGGTTCCTGCCCGGGCTAGCGGAGTTCTGCGCCGCCCACGGCATCCTGCTGATCGCTGATGAGATCCAGACCGGATTCTGCCGCACCGGCGACTGGTTCGCCTGCGACCGCGAGGGGGTCGTGCCCGACCTGGTCACCACCGCGAAGGGGATCGCAGGCGGGCTGCCGCTGGCCGCGGTCACCGGGCGGGCGGAGATCATGGATTCCGTGCACGTCGGCGGCCTGGGGGGCACCTACGGCGGGAACCCGGTGGCGTGCGCGGCGGCCCTCGGGGCCATGGAGACCATGGCGGCCGAGGACCTGGCCGGGCGGGCCCGGCGGATCGCCGAGATCATGCTGCCGAGGCTGCACAAGCTCGCGGAGACCCACCCGGTCATCGGCGACGTCCGCGGGCGGGGCGCGATGATCGCGATCGAACTGGTCGAGCCCGGTGGCATCGAACCCAACGCCGCGGCCACCGCCAAGGTCGCGAAGGCCTGCCACGCGGCCGGGCTGGTCGTGCTGACCTGCGGGACCTTCGGCAATGTGCTGCGCTTCCTGCCCCCGCTGGTGATCGGCGAGGACCTGCTGGAGGAGGGGCTGTCCATCTTGGAGGACGCCTTCGGCACCCTGTAGCGCACGGCGGCCGAGGTCAGCGGGTCACAGTGACGTGGCCGGACTGACTGGTGACGGTGATGACGTGCTTGGACGACGCGCTCCGCGGCACGGCGACGGCGGTGTTCCCCGAGGAAGAGCTGGCGATGACGTCGTAGGCCGTCCGGCCGGGCGGGAGCACCACCGTGACGTTCCCGGAGCTGTCGCTGATCTGAACCCTGTCCGGGACCTTCGTGAAGGTCAGGGTGACGTCGCCCGACCCGTCATGGCCGGACACGTCGGTCGCGGCCAGGCGATCGATCACGACGTTGCCTGAACCGTTCTGGAACCGGATGCTGCCCGACAGGCCGGACGCGCTGATATCGCCGGACCCGACATCCATCCGGATGCCTCCCGCCAGGCGGGAGGCGGCGATATTGCCGGAGCCGTCGTCCAGCCGGATGGTTCCCGCCAGGTCCTCGGCCGTGAGGTCACCCGAGCCGTCCGAGAGCGTGACCGTGCCGCCGAAACCGCGGGCATCCAGGTTCCCGGACGAGTCGGTGACAGCGAGGGGCAGCCGGGCCGGGGCGATGATGGCGTAGTCCCGCGAGCAGAGGCCGGCCGGCACCTGGCAGTGGGAGTGGAGGGCCAGGCCCGCCGCCGTCGACTGCCAGCTGAAGGTGGGCCGGACGAGGCTGCCACGGAGTGTCCCGCGCACCTGGACCCGGTCGCCAGTCCCGGTGCGGAGGGTGATGTCAGCGTCGCCAGCGGTCACGCCGGTATGGCCGCCCTTGACCGGGAGGCTCAGGGCGACCCGGTAAGTCACCTGGCGGGTGAGGCCGGTGATGGCCCCGCTGGCCCAGCCGGCCACGCCGGCCCCGATGACGGCGAGGGCGACGGGAACGCCGATGACGAGGATCGCCCGGCGGGCGGGTGTCATGGGCAACGAGGCGCTGGCGCTCATCAGTCATCCGGCTCCTATGTAGTGCAGGACCGCGAGGACCCGCCGGTGATCACGATCGGCGGGGGCCAGGCCGAGCTTGGCGAAGATGTTGTTGATGTGCTTCTCCACCGCCCCCCCGCCGATGACCAGCGCGGCCGCGATGGCCGCGTTGGAGCGGCCCTCGGCCATCAGCCCGAGCACCTCCCGCTCGCGGGGAGTGAGGCCGACCAGCGGGTGACTGCTGCGGGCCAGCAGCTGGGCGACGACCTCCGGGTCGAGGGCACTGCCCCCACCCGCCACCCGGCCCAGGGCGTCGAGGAACTCAGTCAGATCCGCCACCCGGTCCTTGAGCAGGTAGCCGACCCCGTGGGGGCGGCCGGACAGCAGTTCGGTGGCGTAACGCTCCTCCACGTACTGCGACAGGACCAGCACGCCGATACCGGGCCAGCGGCTGCGCACCACCAGGGCGGCGCGCAGCCCCTCGTCGGTGAAGGTCGGCGGCATCCGCACGTCGACCACCACGGCGTCCGGCTCGTGCTGGCCGACGGCCCGGAGGAACTCCTCGCCGTCCCCGGCTGACGCCACGACGTCGTGGCCGGCTTCGGCCAGCAGCCGGGTCAGGCCCTCGCGCAGCAGCACCGAGTCCTCGGCGATCACGATCCGCATGGCAGGTCCACCTCGATCACGGTCGGGCCGCCGGCCGGGCTGTGCACGGACAGCCTTCCGTCCACCCCGGTGACCCGGTCGGCCAGGCCGGACAGGCCCTGCCCCCGCGGGTCGGCCCCGCCGATCCCGTCGTCGCGGATCATGATGTGCAGCAGGTCCCCGCGGCGGTCGGCCGAGATCTCGGCGCGGGTCGCGCGGGCGTGCTTGGCGATGTTGGTGAGCGCCTCCGCGACGACGAAGTAGGCGATGGCCTCGACCGACGGCGCCGCCCGGACGGGCATGTCGGCGCGCACGGTGACGGGCACCGGGCTGAGCGCGGCCAGGCCGGACAGTGCGGCGTCCAGGCCACGGTCGGCGAGCACCGGCGGATGCACGCCCCGGACCAGGTTGCGCAGCTCGACCAGGGCCTCCTTGGCCTCCACGTGCGCCTGGTCGATGATGGCCCGGGCCCCTTCCGGGTCATCGGCGAACCGGGCCTTGGCCCGCCCCAGGTCCATGGCCAGAGACACGAGGCGCTGCTGGGCACCGTCGTGCAGATCGCGCTCGATCCGGCGGCGTTCCGCCTCCCCGGCGCCCACCACCCGGGCCCGGCTGCGCTCAAGCTCACCGATCCGGGCAGTCATGTCCGCGCTGCTGCCCAGGCCGATCAGGTACCGGGCGATCGCGGTGTCGGCGACCGCCAGCGCCCGGGTCAGCTGCGGCGCTGTGAGCAGCAGGATCAGGCCCAGCGCCGCCGCCGCCGCCAGCCGGGCCGGGTCGCCGAGCACGGGCCCGGTGTCCGCGCCCGCCCAGAGCCGGGGCAGGAGCCAGCCCAGGACCGGCAGTCCGAGCAAGGCCAGGGGCAGCGACCACACCACGATGACGATGACCGCCTGCACCGTGCCGAGCGGGAACCGGAGCAGCGCGTACCCGAACTGCCGGAGCGCCGTGAGCGAGGCCAGCGCCCGCCAGGTACGCCGCCACCAGCTCACGCCCGGGCTCAGAGCGCGCGGCGGGGCGGGCAGCCGGGCGCCGAGCATGACGGCGAACCTGGCCCGCTCGAAGGCGGCGAACTGCGTGCCCAGCCAGAGCGTGGCCGCGAGCACCGGGATGCCCGCGAAGGCCACCGGCAGCAGGGCGACGCCGACCGAGGCGGCCGTCACGAAGAAGACGAACGCCACCAGCCCGATGACCCACCCGGCCAGCAGGTGGATGACCGCCAGCCAGGTCCGGCCGGACACGACCGGGCGGACGGCCCGCTGCAGCAGGCCCGCTGACGACGCCCGGGCGGCAGGCCCGGACGCAGCGCCGCTGTCGGCCATCCGCTCCTCCTGCCTTCCCGCATGCCCCTGGACGCGGGACTGATGCTGCTGACGCTAAAGGACGGGGGCCGCGCTGCCCATCCCATCGCCCCCCGGCTCGACCCGGGGGCTGGCCCCACCCCGGAACCGGAGGCCTGCTGGATGTCGCCCGGGGGCCGCGATCCCGGATGCTGTCTGGCGAGGCCTGCCCAGGCCACATCCTGACGGAGGTTGAACGTGAACACCTCATCGCTTTCCCCCGAAGAGGTTCGCGCCGCAGCGGAAATCTACCGCGAGCTCGGGCCCGACTATCAGAGCGCGGTCGTCGAGTCGTTCCTCGATCGCGTCATCAGCGAGATCGATGCCCGGGTGGATGGGCGAATCGCAGCCGGGGCGCGGGCATCCGGGCCGCCGGCGGAGTCGCGGCCGGCCCGGCCGCCGAGACACGGGCAGCCGGCGGTGATCGCGCTGGGCTCGATGGTGCTCGGCATCCCGCTCAGCGCCGTCGCCGCCGCGGCCGGTACGCACCCGGCCGGATTCTGGGGCTTGCTGGTGGTCTGGGTCGCGATCGCCGCGATCAACATTGCCTACGCGATCCGCTTGCGTCCGCCGGACGGCCGGCGCTAAGCGGGCCTGGGCCCGGGGGCTAGCCCTACCCCCGATTGGGCGGTCTGCCGGATGCCCTCGGGGGGCCCCGCTGAACGAGGCTGTCTTCGCCTGGCAGTGCATCCCACGACCAGATTGAGGTTCTCATGCAGCGCTCATCCGCTTTCGCGCCGCCCGAGCAGGCCGGCCTGCACCCGCCCCGCCCCCGCGCCCGGCCGCCCGTGGTCGAGCGGATCGCCGGCTGGAGTGCCCGGCACCGGAAGACGGCCGTGCTGGGCTGGCTTTTCCTGGTCGCCGCGGTTTTCGTCGGCGGCCAGATGCTCCCGGCCAAGAACATCCAGTCCTATGACGCCGGCCAGTCCGGGCAGGCCGAGCAGACCTTGAACCGGCTGAGCGTGACCTCCCCGCCCGCCGAGACCGTGCTGATCCGGGCCCGGGCACCGGGCCGGACGTTCGCGGGCGATCCCGCGCTGCGGCAGGCCACGCAGCAGGTGGCGACGGCCCTGCGCGGCCTGCCGAGGTCGGCGGCGGATATCCGCTCGCCGCTGAGCCCCGGTGCGGCGTCACTGGTCTCCGCCAACGGGCGGAGTGCGCTGGTCAGGTTCACTATCCCGGGCAATCCGGATAACAAAGACCAGACTGTCGTCGGCGACCTGAACGCCGTGGCGGCGATCCAGGCCCGTCACCCGGACATGCTCATCCAGGAGGCCGGGGACGCGAGCGGCGACCGGGCGATCGGCGCCCTGGTGGACGCCGACTTCCACAAGGCCGAGGTCACCTCGGTGCCGATCACGCTGATCCTGCTGGTGGCGGTGTTCGGCGCGCTGATCGCCGCGGGCATCCCGCTGCTGCTCGCCGCGACCGCGGTGATGACCGCTATCTCGCTGCTCGCCATCCCGGGCCACTGGCTGCCGGTGGGGCAGAGCACCTCTGAGGTCGTGCTCCTCATCGGCATGGCGGTCGGCATTGACTACTGCCTGTTCTATCTGCGCCGGGAGCGCGAGGAACGGGCGAAAGGCGCCACGGTCAGCGAGGCACTGCGGATCGCCGCCGGCACCTCAGGCCGGGCGATCGTGATCTCGGGCCTGACCGTGATGATCGCACTCGGCGGGCTGTTCCTGACCGGAGCCGCGGAGTTCACCGGTATGGCGATCGGCGCGATCACCGTGGTCGGCGTGGCGGTGGTCGGCTCGCTGACCGTCGTGCCGGCGTTGCTGTCCTGGCTGGGCCGGTGGGCCGACCGCGGCCGGATCCCATTCCTGGGCCGCCGCCGCACGGCCGCGAAGCCATCGAAGCTATGGGCCGCGCTGGTTCGCCGGGTGGTGCGGCGGCCCCTGCTGTGGGGCGGTGCGGCGGCGCTGGCCATGCTCGCGCTGGCCGCGCCGGCGCTGGGCATGCGCTTGGCCTACCCGGTCAACGACGTGCCGAAGACCGTCCCGATCGTGGCCACCTTCGACCGGATCCAGCAGGCGTTCCCGCAGGCCCCGTCCCCGGCCATGGTGGTCGTGACCGGCGCTGACCTCGCTGGTCCGGCGGCCAGGAACGCGATCACCGCGCTGCAGGCCCGGGCCTCGGCCGGCGGTCCGATCCGCGGGCCCATCACCAGCACCGCGGTGGCGGGCGGCCGCGCCCTGATCGTCAACGTTCCGCTCGCGGGCACCGGCACCGACACCGCCTCCAACAATGGCCTGCTCGTTCTGCGGAATCAGGCCCTGCCCGCCACCCTCGGCCGGGACACCGCGATCAGCTACGCCGTGACTGGCACTACCGCGTCCAGTTACGACGACACTCACCAGCTCGACGCCCGCACTCCTATCGTGCTCGCCGTGGTGGCCGCGCTGGCCTTCCTCTTGCTGCTGATCTCGTTCCGGTCCATCACCCTGCCGATGATCTCGATCGGTCTCAACCTGCTGTCCGTCGGCGCCGCCTACGGCCTGATCACACTGATTTTCCAGGACGGGCGGCTGCAAGGCCCGCTCGGCTTCACCAGCTTCGGCGCCATCACCCCCTGGGTCCCGCTATTCATGTTCGTGTTCCTGTTCGGCCTGTCCATGGACTACCACGTGTTCATCCTCAGCCGGATCCGCGAGCTCCGGCTGGGCGGCGCGAGCACGACGGACGCGATCAGGGGCGGCATCGCCAGCAGCGCCGGCGTGGTGACCAGCGCGGCGGTCATCATGATGGCGGTGTTCTCCATCTTCGCCACGCTGCACCTCGTCGAGCTGAAGATGCTCGGCGTCGGCCTGCCCGCCGCCGTCCTCATCGACGCCACCATTGTCCGTGGCATCCTCATGCCCGCAGGCATGACACTGCTCGGCGACCGGTGCTGGTACCTGCCGGGCTGGCTGTCCTGGCTACCCGGCCAGCGCGCGGAAGCAGCCGTCACCAGCGCCCGCTGAGCAGACAGGAGTCCACAGACCAGCGTCCGGGGCCCGGCTGCCGAGCCGGGCCCCCGGACGGGTTACCGGCCCCGGCGGGCATCGGGCGCCGGAGCGGGATGTGTGAGCTGCGCCTCGCGGGCAGATACAGCCTGTGCCTCTCATCATTGGAACCTCCGGCTGGCAGTACCGTGACTGGCGCGGCGGGCTGTACCCGGCGGGTGTGGCCCAGCGCCGCTGGCTGGAGCACTACGCCACCCAGTACGTGACGGTGGAGAACAACAGCAGCTTCTACCGGCTGCCTGCAGCCGAGACCTTCGCGGGGTGGCGGGCCCGCACGCCTGACGACTTCGTGATGGCGGTGAAGGCGAGCCGGTACCTGACCCACGTCAGGAGGCTGCGCGACCCGGCAGAACCGGTCGCCCGGCTGCTCGGTGCGGCGGCGAACCTCGGCCCCAAGCTGGGCCCGATCCTGCTCCAGCTACCGCCGACCCTCACCGCTGAGCCGGCCCTGCTGGACGCCTGCCTGAAGGAATTCCGGGCCGCCCGGCGGCCCGGCAACCACGGGCCCGGCGGCCACGGGCGGCTGCGGATCGCGGTGGAGCCACGGCACGGGTCCTGGTGGACCGAGGAGGTCCAGCAGATCCTGGCCGCGCACGACGCGGCGCTGTGCTGGGCCGATCGGCTCGACCGCCCGGTCACTCCGCTGTGGCGCACCGCCGGATGGGGATTCCTGCGCCTGCATGAAGGGACAGCCGACCCGTGGCCCAGCTACAGCGAGCAGGCCCTGCAGTTGTGGGTGGACCGCGTGCGGCAGTCGTGGCCGGACGGCGCGGACGTGTACGTCTACTTCAACAACGACCCGGGCGGCGCCGCCGTCGTCGACTCCGCTGCGTTCGCCGCACTGGCCCGCGACGCGGGACTGGCGACTACCCGCACACCGCCCGTCGGCGGCGTGCGGCTGACCACCGCCATCCCGACCTGGTGAGCGTTACCCGTTGACCGGGAAGCCGAGGTTGACGCCCCCATGGCTGGGATCCAGCCAGCGTGAGGTCACGGCCTTGCCGCGGGTGTAGAAGTGCACGCCCTCGGTGCCGTGCATGTGCGTGTCACCGAACAGCGAGTCCTTCCAGCCGCCGAACGAGTAGTACGCCATCGGCACCGGGATGGGCACGTTGACACCAACCATGCCGACCTGGACATCCGATACGTACCGGCGGGCCGCTCCCCCATCGTTCGTGAAGATCGCCGTCCCGTTGCCGTACGGGTTGTCGCTGACCAGGTCGAGCGCCTCGGCGTAGGTCGCCACCCGGACCACGGACAGCACCGGCCCGAAGATCTCATCGCCGTAGCAGCTCATCGACGGCGTCACGTGGTCGAGCACACTCGGCCCGAGCCAGAACCCACCCACCTCCCCAGCCCCCTTCATGCCGCCCCCGATGACCGGGTGCACCCGGCCGTCAATAGCGAGTGTCGCCCCGTCGCGCACCCCGGAATCCAGGTAGGACGCCACCTTGTCCCGGTGCGGCCCGGTGACCAGGGGGCCCATATCGGATCGCTCGTCGCTGCCCGGGCCGACCCGGAGCTTGGCCACCCGGTCAGCGATCTTGCTGACCAGCTCGTCGCCCACCGACCCGACGGCGACCAGCACCGAGATCGCCATGCACCGCTCCCCCGCCGAGCCGAAGCCCGCGGACACCGCCGCGTCGGCGGCCAGGTCCAGGTCGGCGTCGGGCAGCACGACCATGTGGTTCTTGGCGCCGCCGAGGGCCTGCACCCGCTTGCCGGCCGCGGTCGCGGTCTGGAACACGTGCCGGGCGATCGGGGTGGAACCCACGAAGCTCACCGCGCGCACGTCTGGGTGGGTGAGCAGCGCGCCGGCCGCAGCCTTGTCACCGTGCACCACGTTGAAGACGCCGTCGGGCAGACCCGCTTCCGCCCACAGCTCGGCGAGCAGCAGCGACGCAGACGGGTCCTTCTCCGACGGCTTGAGCACGAACGCGTTACCGCAGGCGATGGCGATGGGGAACATCCACATCGGCACCATGGCCGGGAAGTTGAACGGGGTGATGCCCGCCACCACCCCGAGCGGCTGGCGGATCGAGTACGCGTCCACCCCGGTGGAGATGTTCTCCGAGTAGGCGCCCTTGAGCAGGTGCGGGATCCCGCAGGCGAAGTCGGCGACCTCCAGGCCGCGGGCCACCTCGCCGGCCGCGTCGGAGGTGACCTTGCCGTGCTCGGCGCTGATCAGCGCGGCCAGTTCGGCCCGGCGGGCGTGGGTCAGCTCGCGGAACGCGAACAGCACGCTGGCCCGCTTGGCCAGGGAGGTCTGCCGCCAGCCCGGGAAGGCAGCGGCCGCGGCGGCCACGGCCAGATCGACCTCGGCCGGCGACGCGAAGTCAACTGAGCCGGTGATCTGCCCGGTGGCCGGGTTGTAGATGTCACCGTGGCGTTCGCTGGTGCCGTCCCACGGCTTTCCGCCGATCCAATGCGTTGCGTGCTTGAGGGGTTGCTTTTCCACAGTCCCGGCCGCGTCACTCGTCTGCGTCATCGCGCTGCCTCCGCGCTGACCGCGCGCAGGGCGTCGGTGAGGATGCCCAGGCCTTCCTTGGCGTCAGCCTCCGACAGTGTCATCGGCGGCGCCATCCGCAGGGCGTGCCCGTACAGGCCGCCCTTGCCGATGAGCAGGCCCCGCTCCCGGGTCTCCGCGAGTACCCGGGCGGCCAGCCGCGGGCTCGGTGCGCCGGTGCCCGGCTCGACCAGGTCCACCGCGAACATCAGGCCCTTACCGCGGACCTCGCCGACCGCGTCCAGCTGTGCCGCCGCCTCCCGCAGCCCGCCGATGATCATAGTGCCGAGCGCGGCGGCATTGTGCTGCAGGTCATGCGAGAGCACGTAGTCCAGGGTCGCGTTCGCGGCCGCGGTGGACAGCGGGTTCCCGCCGAAGGTGGAGATGCCGTTGCCGGGCAGGCCATCCATCAGGTCGCCCCGGGCGATCACGCCGCCGATCGCCAGCCCGTTGCCGAGCCCCTTGGCGAACGTGATGATGTCGGGGGTCACGCCGTGTGCGCCGATCCCCCAGAAGTGCTCCCCGGTCCGGCCCCACGCGGTCTGCACCTCGTCGGAGATGAGCAGCGCGCCGTGCTCGCGGAGCACGGCGGCGTACTCGCCGAGCAGGCCGTCCGGCGGCATGGTGAATCCGCCGACGCCCTGCACCGGCTCGGCGATGAGGCAGGCCACGTCGCCGGCGGTGGCGGTGGCCAGCACGTGCCGCAGGTCCTCGACGCAGGCGGCTGAATAACCCGCGTCATCCAGGCTGGCGAAGGCGGGCAGGTACCGGTCCGTTCCATGCAGGTAATGCACGCTGAACGGGGCCAGTGGTGAGCTCTTCCATGCACCGTTCCCGGTGATGGCCACCGCTCCGAACGAGCGCCCGTGGTAGCTGTTGCGCAGCGCGAGCACCTGATTGGACCGGCGGGCGGCGGTGGCCAGCATCAGCGCGGTCTCATTGGCCTCGGTGCCGGAGTTGGTGAAGAACACCTTGGCCTTCTCGATCCCGGACAGCCTGGCCAGCTTCTCGGCCAGCTCCACCTGGCTGCGGATCAGGTAGAGCGTCGAGGTGTGCACGATGCCGGTGCCGAGCTGCCGCTGGATCGCCTCCCGGACCTCGGGCACGTCGTACCCGAGCATGTTGGTGAGGATCCCGCAGAAGAAGTCGAGGTAGGTGCGGCCCGTCGCGTCGGTGACGCGGCTCCCGCTGCCGCTGACCAGCTCCAGCGGATCGTCGTAGTACAGGGCGACCCAGTTGGGGATGACGCGGCGGTGACGCTCGTGCAGTTCTGACATGCCCCCAGTCTGCCTGGTCCGGGCTCATCATGTTGTAAGATCCCAGGCCCAAAACCTGTCACTATGTAACTGAATACCGGGAGGAGGCGTGATGCTGCCGACGGTGGCGACGATTCTGGCGCTCGGCGCCGTACAGGCTGGGCGGCCGCGGGTGGTGGCGGGCGCGGGGCGGCTCGATACACCGGTGCGGTGGGTGCACGCGATCGAGATGGCCGACGCTGCGCGCCTGCTGCGCGGTGGTGAACTGGTGCTGACCACCGGGATCGCGCTGCCCGATGACCCGCCGTCCCTGGACGCCTACGTCGGCGGCCTGGCCGGGGTCGGCGTGAGCGCCGTCGCGGTCGAGCTGGGCCGCAGGTATACCGGCGGCCTGCCGGCCGGCTTCGTCGCGGCGGCGGAGAAGCACGGGCTGCCGCTGGTGGTCTTCGAGCGGGAAGTCCCGTTTGTGGCGATCACGGAGGCGGTCCACGCCCTGATCATCGAGGATCAGCTCACGGAGTTGCGGGCGTCCGCCCGGCTGCATGAGGTGTTCACCGACCTGGCCGTGGCCGGTGCGGGACCCGGCGAGATCCTCCGGCAGGCGGCGTTGCTGGCCGGCCGCCCGGTCATCCTGGAAGACCTCTCCCATCACGTCCTGGCCTGCGAGCCGTCCGGAGCAGACCCGGCCCGGCTGCTCGATGGCTTCGAGGCCCGCTCCCGGGCGGCCAGCCAGCCGGCCCGCACCGGGTACGACGAGTCCTCCGGCTGGCTGATCACCATGGTGGGCGCGCGTGGCGAGGACTGGGGCCGGGTCATCCTCGTCTGCGGCGCACCACCGGGCGGTTCCGACACGGTGCTGGTGGAACGGACGGCGACCACGCTCGCGCTCGGCCGCCTGCTGGCCCGCCAGCACGAGAGCCTGGAGCGGCAGGCGCACGCCACGCTGATCAGCGCCATCCTGGCGCAGGCCCACACCCACCCGGATGAGGCCGCGATCCGGGCCAGGGCGCTGGGCGTCCCAGTCACCGGCCGGAAGCTGCTCACCACGGTGATCAGGTTCCGCAGCACCGGCTCTGGCTTGTCGGCCCAGGCCCAGGTGCTGGAGGTGGCCGAGGCCATGGCGGATGCCTGCCGCAGCGAGCGCATCCCCGCCCTGGTGGGCTCCATCGACGAAGGCCGGGCCGCAGCGCTGCTGTCGCTGGACCACGGAGCGGACCCGGACGGCGTGCTCGCCGCGGTATGCGCCGCCGCCCGGCAGCGGTTCCGGCACCGGGCCCAGCAGATGGCCGGTGCGGCGGAGGCAGATCCGGTGATCGGGGTCGGATCGGCGGCGGCATCCATGGCCGAGGTGCGCCGGTCGCTGCTGGAGGCCCAGCAGGTCGCGGACGCCGCCGCCCAAGCGCCGTCCGCCGCCCCGGTCCAGCCCTTCTACAAGCTGGCTGACCTGCGGCTGCGCGGCCTTCTGCACCTGCTGGCCGACGACGCCCGGCTGGCCACCTTCGTGGACAGGGAACTCGGTCCGCTGCTCGCCTATGACGCCGCCCAGGGCACCGACCTGACCGGCGTGCTCGCCGCGTACCTGGCGGCGGGCGGCAACAAGGCCGAGGCCGCCGCCCGCACGCAGCTGGCCCGGCCCACCCTGTATGACCGGCTGCGGCACATCGAGCGGATACTGGGGGTCAGCCTCGACTCGGCGGAGTCACGCTCCTCGCTGCACGTCGCCCTGCTTACTGCGGAATCAGGCCGCCCCGCCCCCGCGCCCCGCTGAAGGCCGGCTGCGGCGGCGGGCCCGGTTACGGCCGCGTCCAGGCCTGGTTGGCCCCTCCGCTGCAGCTCCAGATCTGCACCTGGGTGCCAGGGGTCGTCGACCAGCCGGTGTCGTCAAGGCACTTACCGGACTGCGGGTTGAGCAGCGACCCGTTCGACTGCGGCTGCCAGACCTGCGCACCCGTGCCGTTGCAGGAGTACAGGTCCACGAGCGTTCCGTTCGCCGTGCCGCCGCCGGTCACGTCGAGGCAGCTGCCGTCCGCGTGAACGGTGCCGTTCGCCTCCTCCGTCCACTGCTGGCCGTTGGTGCCGTTGCAGGTGTAGATCTCGACCTTGGTGGCGTTGGCGTTGCTGTCGCCGGCCACATCCAGGCACAGCCCGCCGTACCCGACCAGCGGCGTGGTCACGATGCCCGCGCCGGACGGCGCGACGGTCCAGGTGAACGACGTGGTGGCCAGCGCCCCGGCGCTGTCTTGCGCGGTGACCGTCACCGTCCTGGTCCCGGCTGTGCCGGGTGTGCCGGTGATCGTCCCGGAACTAGAGATCGAGGTGCCGGCGGGCAGCCCGGTCGCGGTGAAGGCCGGCGTCTGGCCGCTGGTCGTGTCGGTGGCCGACACCGGGACGGACACCGCGGTGCCGGCGATGCCCTCCTGCGGCCCGGGGCTGGTGATGGTCAGCGGCTGGCCGATCTGCGCCGAGGTGACGGACAGCGTGCCGGACAGCGGCAGGTTCGTGTTGGAGTCGCCGACCGAGATGCCGTAGCTGCCGGCCGACGTCGCCCAGGCGCTGGTGCTGGAGTTCCAGTACTGGAGATTGCGCTGGGTCAGCGGGAACGAGACGGTCTGGCTGGCCCCCGGCTGCAGGTTCACCCGGGCGAAGCCCTCCAGTTGCCGGGGCGGCTCGCCGGACGCGGCCGGGTCGGAGAGGTAGAGCTGAGCCACGTCCGCGCCCGCCCGGGACCCGGTGTTGGTCACGGTGGCGGTGACTGCCGCCGCGCCGCCCTTGGCCAGCGTGCCCACCTTCAGGTTGCTGAACGAGAAGCTGGTGTAGGACAGGCCAAAACCGAACGGGAACAACGGAGTGAGGCTGTTCGCGTTGTACCAGCGGTAGCCGACGTCGACGCCCTCGGAGTACTGCACGGTTCCGCCGGTGCCCGGCCACTGCGCCGTCGCGGCGGCCGGGACCTGCGACAGCGACTGCGGGAAGGTGACCGGCAGGTGGCCTGACGGGTTGACGTCGCCGAACAGCAGCGCCGCGATCGCCGTGCCGTCCTGCTGGCCCGGATACCAGGCCTCCAGCACCCCGGCCACCGAGGACAGCCACGGCATCGTCACCGCGGAGCCGGTATTCAGCACCACGATCGTGTGCGGGTTCGCGGCGGCCACCGCGGAGATCAGCGAGTTCTCGGCGCTGGACAGGCCGATGCCGGACAGGTCGCTGCCCTCGGACTCGTTGTTGCTCACGAACACGACGGCGACGCTGGAGGACGCGGCCAGCGACGCGGCCGAACCGGTGGACGACCCGTCGTTGTAGCTGACGGTGATCCCGCTACCCGCCCGCGAGGTAATGCCCTGCAGCGGGGTGACGGTCCCGCTGGAGCTGACGCCCGCGCTGCCGCCCCCGGCGGTCAGCGGGCTGGACGACGCGTCCGTGCCGATGACCGCGATCGACTTCGTGGACGACGCGAGGGGCAGCACGCTGCCGCTGTCCTTCAGCAGCACGGTGCCCTCCTCGGCCAGTTGCAGCGCGTCCGAGACGTGTGCGGAGGTGGTGGCGGTCTGGGCCGGCGAGCCGGCGGGCGGCTCATCGAAGAGGCCAAAGCCGAACATCTCGGTGAGGACCGGGGTGACCAGCGAGTTGAGCGTGGCCGCAGTGACCGACCCGGAGGACACCGCGCTGGCCAGGGCAGCACCGTAGTATCCGTCGTTGCCTGGCATGTCCTGGTTCAGGCCCGCGTTGGCCGAGGCGGCGGTGGAGTGGGTGGCGCCCCAGTCGGAGGTGACGAACCCGCCGAAGCCGAACTGCTGGCGCAGCACGGTCGACAGCAGGTAGGGGTTCTGGCAGGCGTAGGTGCCGTTGATGGTGCTGTAGGAGCACATCACCGAGGACGCGGCGCCCTGCGCCGTAGAGTCCTGGAAAGCCGGCAGGTAGATCTCCTGCATGGTGCGGTTACTGACGACCGCGTTGTCGGACGGCGTGTTGCGGCTGGTTTCCTGGTTGTACACCGCCAGGTGCTTGACCTGGGCCATCACGCCGGTCGACTGGACGCCCTGGATGTCCGCGGCGCCGAGCGTCCCGTTGAGATAAGGGTCCTCGCCGATCGACTCGAAGGCACGCCCCCACCGGGGGTCGCGCACGATGTTGATGGTCGGGCCGAGGTCGATGGTGGTGCCCTTGGCGGCCTGCTCAGAGCCGATCACCTGGCCGTAGAGCTGCTCGGCGGAGGTGTCCCAGGTCGCCGCGGCGTCCACCGGAGCGGGCAGTTGCGTGACGTTGCTCATGCCGTCACCCACCCCGGCCGGGCCATCTTCCAGGTTCATCGCCGGGATGCACAGCGATCCGATGGCGGGCGTGAAGCCGACGTAGCTGGAACCGCTGGCCCCCGTGAGCAGGGAGACTTTCTGCGTTGTGCTCATATGGGAGAGCAACTGGCTGACCCGCTGCGCGATCGGCGCGCTGGAGCCGACCCACGGGCAGGCGGCCGAGGCGGCGGCGGCTGGCCGGGCGGCCCCGGCCACGGCGACGAGGGATGCCGCGGCGGTGGCCATAGCCAGCACGACGATCCGCGACCTGCTGAGTATCGATGGTGTGCGCGACAGGTCCACGACGCCTCCTGACAACGGCGAAACTGAATGGCTCGTCGCGAGCCACATCGGCCCTGCCCAGCAGCAGGACAATGGTTTCCCGCACAACATAGGTTTGGCCGGAACCTACGGCTAGGACTTGAGGCGGAAACAAACTAGAAATAATTTGTTAAAGCCCGTTATTGGCACCGCATACTTGGCCCGTGGTGTCCTGCACAACCAGCCCGGGATGGCGCTGGTACCTGCACGCCATGATTGGGTTCCCGCTGGTCGGTGGCCTGCTCCTGCTGGCGGCGGCGGCGGTCGCCCATAACAGCACGTCGATCGTGCTGCTGGCCTTCGGCGGATGGTGGGCCGGCCTGGCTGCTGGCGTCTTCTAGTATTCACGCCATGTCGCCGGTGCGCTGCACTTGGAGAATGGCCAGGTCACGCTCGTCTTCCCGCGCCGCGAGCTACGCGTTCCCGCCAGTGACGTGGTGAGCTTCGGGCACGGGCGGCTGGATTACTCACGGATGCGGCCGATGCTGGTGCGCACCAGCACGCACGGCACCATCAAGGTCAGCGCGCGACTGGTCGTGCTGTTTGATTTCCTGTACGGGCTCCGCCAGATCAACCCGGATGTCGTGATCCGTGATCTCTGAGGCCGCCTCGGGCTGACCAGGGCCGACCGCCTCGGCCTCGATCATCTTCTTGATCGGGCCTGCGGCGAACGGCGGGGTGCACGGGGTCTCGATCGCCTACTACTGCCGTCAGTCGGGGTAGCAGGTGGGTCCGGTGGTGTAGGTACGCCCGCTGGGGGCGGTCCATGTCATGTGGCCCGGCTGGCTCTGCGTGAGGGCCCAGCCGGGGGCTTGCTTGAGGTGATGGTCGTGGCGGCAAACGGGCCCGAGGTCACACTCACAGGTGCGCCCGCCGAGGTGGTACGGGATCGAATGATCGAGATCGCAGGCGGTGGCGGCGCGGCGGCAGCCGGGCCGCGCACAGGTGGCCTGGCGGATCTCGATGAGGTGCCGCAGCGCCCGGGAGGGCTGGTAGGCGTGGATTTCCCGGGGGTGGGTGCAGTCCCCGGTCTGCAGCGGGGTGATCCGCACCGCCCGGATCCATCCGGGATCCGCGGGCGGCCCAGGCCCAGGCCCGGGGCTGGGTCCGGCGCGGGGGCCACCGCCGGGATCGGTGCCTGCCGGGCCCGGTGGCCCGCCGCCGGGTGGCCCGTGGCCGGGTGGCCCGCCGCCGGGATCAGTCCCGCCGGGGCCGGGTGGCCCGTGGCCGGGCCGGGCGCAGCCGTGCGCGATGGCGTGCCCGCCGGGGCCGGTCAGGGTGAGGCACCACCGGGT
>JAWWPY010000309.1:0-2930 GCA_033854735.1 Streptosporangiaceae bacterium
TGGCCGACCAAGCGGCCGACCAGTTGAGCGACGATCAGCGGCGCGACGTAGAAGATGCACGTGTTTCCCAGCGCGGGCAGCAACATCGCAGGCACCGTGAAGCGCCGGAGTCGGGCCATCTGGCGGCCGTAGAAGCGCAGCGCGAGCAGCACCGACCGTTTCCGGGCCGGTGAGCCGCGACCATGTTCAGGTGCAGTCATTTGGCCCCATTCCCAGCAACCAGCCTGGCTATGCTGCCCGACGGAAGGCCTTTGCGCGACTGATTTTCCGGCCGCTACAGCCAGCCAGATGGTGCCGCTATCGGCACGGATTTTCTCCGTTCGCCTGCTGACCGTGGCTGCCCAGCGGTCTCACCGCTGCAGCCGTGCGGCATGATGGCGCAGGTCATGTTCGGTGTAGCCAGGCGGGCAGGCCGGGGCTGCGAACGGGCTTCAAGACCCGTCCACATCCAGCAACAGCAGGGGAAGGGCAGCAGCCACTACCGTTGATCGTGCCCCCAGCACGCCCGGGCTGAGAAGAACCTGGAGCCGAGCCTGGCCCATCAGGCCGTCAGATCGGCCTCATATCCGCCACCGGGGCTGATGAGCACCGAGGTCACACCGCGCGCCGGTCGCCGGGCCGGAGCATCCGGGCCGCGCTCTGGGCGCTTCGCCGTTGCCGTGGTTTCGGTACGGTGGTCCTGCGGCCGGGGTGCAGGCACCGCGAACGGACCGGCAGGCAGCGGCCGGGCGCATGGGCCCCATCGTGTGCCAGGTCAGGCGGTGCCAGCGGACCATTCGATTGTTGGTGGCCGGCCGGCGGAGCATGTTGGATTGCCCTTCGGGTCGGTCAGGCCAAGCCGGCCGACGAGCAGGCCGATCCTGCCAGCCTCGGCGAGAACCTCCGGCGGCACGCCGTCGAGCCACAGTTTGGCCCGGCGGAAGAGCGTGGCCGTGCCGGCGTCGTCGATGGTGACCCAGTTCAGGTAGATGAAACGGCCGCCGGGCGGGCCTTGAATGTAAGGGCCTTTAACGTCCGGGGCTATGCCGTCCGGATCCCTGGCTCCGCTGAGCTGGCACTCGAATGTCCACCTCGCGGCAGGCGCATCGCCCGGGGTCAGGCCGAGCAATTCGTCGCGCTTGCCGCGGCGCTGGATTCCCACGTGAACGTTGCGGTAGCCGTCTGGAACGTCATTGCTCGGACCGCACGATCGACCCGGCAGGTCAACGCCTTCGATCCGGATGTCCATTGAACCATTATCTTCCGCGAGCGGCGGACGCGGGCCGTCAGCGGCGCATGTCCCGCTCAGAAACTGGAAAGCCGATACGGTACTGCGCCATGCACACTGCCCGGCATCACGCAACTGCCGCCAGCTGTTGCGACTATGACCGACCTCGTTCGCCGTACATAGCGATCTGGAACCGCTCCCCCGTCGCCCGCCCCCCCCAAATGCCCCCCGCAATGTTCTGCACTTGACTCCGACCGGACAGGCCTCGGCAGTCCGAGCGCACATCCGATCCTCTCTGCTCGCCTGCTTGCGGACTCCCACCCAACAGCTTCGCGCGTCAGGAATCTCACGGAACTGCGTCTGCGGGCGAGGCAAGCGCGCGGCGGGGCTAGCTGATGCCGGCCTCCCGGGCGCTGTCAACGGCAGCGCACAGGCCTCCAGTCCAGGGCAGGCCATGACCGGGCAGCACGAGGGAGGCGTCATACCGCCGCAGGGTGGCGAGGGAGCCCAGGGCTGCCAGGCTGTCCTCAGTGAAGGCGCGGGCGACCACGCGCGGCCCGGTGCGACCGGTGATGCCATCCGCAGTAACCAGCGCGTCGCCAGTACAGATGAAGCCGTGGGCAGAGAAGAGGAAGGCCGTGCTGCCCTTGGTGTGGCCGGGCAGCGGGATGACCTGCGGCGCGCCCGGCACGTCCAGTGTCTGGCCAGGGGTAAACGCGGCGGTCTGCTTGACGGGCCGCGGCCGGAACCCGCCCTGGCGGCCCAGGTGCAACGGCACGGCCAGGGTGGCTGGCCGCCGGACGACGTAGGGAAGCAGCGAGCGCTCCGCTTTCCAGTGCCTGCCGATATGCCGGGGATCGGCCAGGATCGGCGCGTCAGCCGGATGCACCCAGACCGTGGCGCCAGCCTCCGCCCGGATGCGCTCGGCCAGGCCAATGTGGTCGGGGTGCCCATGCGTGATGAGCACCGCACGCACATCGCCGACAGTGCAGCCGAGCCGGGCCAGGGCCGCAGTGAGCTGCGTGTAGTGGCCAGGCAGGCCCGCGTCTACCAGGGTGATCCCGGCGTCGTCCTGCACGAGGTAGAAGTTGACCATCCAGTCGCCGAGCCGGTGCACTCGCTGCACTCCCGGCAGGGCCGAAGGTGTATCGGCCGATGGACGGGTGCGCCGCCGATCCGTCATTGGTCTCCCATTCAGCACGCCAGGCCTGCTAGCGCAGCGACAGGCCTGGAACCGCTCCGCTCATATTGATTCCAACACACTAGAACGAAATTAGCCTACCATGATGCCCGTGACACACGCCCCTGGGCCGCAGGCCAGCAGGCCGTACAACTCAGCCGGACGCCGCGCTGCAGCGGCGAGCAACCGGCGTGCAGTGCTGGAGGCCAGCCGCGACCTGCTGCTGCATGATGGCTACCGGGCGACCACGATCCACGCCGTTGCCGAGCGTGCCGGGGTGTCCCAGGACACGATCTACAAGACGTTCGGCAGCAAGCAGCAGCTCATGAAGGCCGTGTATGACGTCACCGTGGCCGGTGACGACGAGCCGGTCCCCATTGGGCAGCGGCCGCCCGTCCAGCGGGCCTTGCAGGCCGCGGACCCGGCCGAGATGATCAGCCGGTACGCGGAATTCGTCTGCGGGTTCATGCAGCGGCTCGGCGCTCTGATTGCGGTCCTAGCCGAGGCCGACCCGGAAATCGCCGAGGTGCGCGCCGTGACCGA
>JAWWPY010000310.1:0-42804 GCA_033854735.1 Streptosporangiaceae bacterium
CAGGTCGAAGGCGGCCCCGTCCTGATCGTCGCCATCGCCGGGGTAGTGGTCAACGTCACCGCCGCCTGGGTCCTGGCGCGGGCGAACCGGACCAGCTTGAACGTGCAGGGAGCCTTCCGGCATGTCCTCACCGACCTGTATGGCTTCATCGGCACCGCCGCGGCCGGGATCATCATCCTGACCACTGGCTTCACCCGCGCCGACGCCATCGCCTCCCTCATCGTCGTGGGACTGATGCTCAAAGCCGCCTGGGAGCTGCTGCGCGACTCCGGGCGCGTCCTGCTGGAGGCCGCACCCAAAGCCACGAACCTCGACGACATCCGCGCTCACCTGCTGGCCACCGACCACGTCCACGACGTCCATGACCTGCACGCCTGGACCGTCACCTCCAGCCTGCCAGCCCTGTCAGCACACGTCGTCATCGACGATTCCTGCTTCAGCGACGGGCACGCACCCCGGCTCCTGGACCAGCTGCAAGCCTGCCTGGCCGGGCACTTCGACATCGAGCACTCCACATTCCAGCTCGAAGCAGCAGCACACTCCGGCCACGAAAGCGGCACCCACTGACGAACAGCCCAGCGTCATCGACGACGGGCTGGACACCATGGTCAGAGATCCAGCAGGCCCTGAGCGGGCACACCCGCGGCTGCCGGCTGCAGCGCGGCTACCTAGCTTTCGCCAGCCGCCTGCGTCCCTCACCTCAGCATCATTATGGCCTTCTGCCCAGTCATCCCCGGACACCAGCAGCAAGGCTGCGCCATCCTCGCGATCGGACACGGCCCGCAGCGGGTCTGGGCCACCCCGCTGGAGACTCTCTTACTGCCCGAGCGAGCCGCGCTGCTAACCGGCCGGGACGAGGACTTCACCATGATTCTCACCATCGGGTACACCGGCCTGCGCTGGGGCGAGGCGATCGGCCTCGAACGTGACTACCTCCGGCCCGGCGAGATCCACGTCGAGTGGCAGCTCCGGGAACTCAACGGCCGCTTCCACCGGCTCCCGCCCAAGGACGATTCCTACCGCAGCCCGGCCTGGGAGCCGTGTCTCCCTGTCGACTTGCCGCCTTTCCTCACCGATTTGCACAGCCGCCAGATCCAGGACCATCCGCATCCGCCGTGCGGCTGCGCCACTCAGCACGGCGGTGGCCGGTACGTCTTCCTCGGACCCGACGGCGGCCACTACCGGCGCAGCAACTACGCCCGCCGCGTGTTGCGCCCGGCCTGCGACGGACGCTACGAAACCAAAGAGGGCCGACCCCCTAAGCTCGTCATCGCCGACGCCACCACCTGGCCCGGCATCCCCATCGCCGCCTGGCCACCCGCAAACCCATCAGTGGACTACGCTCCGCCGCGCGGCCGGGGCATCCAGGCCATCCCCGTCGACACGCCGCTCGCGTGCTGGCTGCCGATCAAGCCGGGCCTGACCGTGCACGGGCTCAGGCACGGCCACAATACCTGGATGGCCGAGGACGGCATCCCCGAGATCCTGGCCGAGCAGCGCCTAGGCCACGAGGTCCCCGGCATGCGCGGTCTCTACGCCCACGCCTCTGACCGGATGCGCGACGACCTCAAGCACGCACTTCAGGCCCGGTGGGAAGACTCGCTCCGCGACCGCGCCGCCATCGCCCCGCGCTCACCTGTCCCACTGCTCGACGGGCTACTCGCACCACTGCGCGCCACGACCCAGCCACCCATCAGCAAGATGGCACCCGGTGAGATGCCACGGCACCAGCCGTGACCAGGAGACAGGGGGGAAACGATCTCCCAGATTCCTCCCAGCCGCCCTGAGGCGCACCGCCGACCGCGGCTGGGGATACGGGGAGAACCGGAATTAACCGCGGCTGACCTGGCCAGATACCAGAATTTGGAGAGTGGAGCTAAGGGGACTCGAACCCCTGACCCCCTGCTTGCAAAGCAGGTGCTCTTCCAGCTGAGCTATAGCCCCAGGTGCGCACACCGGTTACCGGCCGTTCGGTGAGAATGCGACCCGGCCGTCAGCCTACCTGCGTTCCCACCGGTCTTGCGGCCCGGAGCAGGGTCACCGCGCGGCCCGCATCGAGGCAAGCCCCTCAAGGTAACGCCGTCGTGGAACCGGATGCGGTGGCGGATGACGACTCCCTCGCTGCTTCCCCTCGGCCTGCGAGCAGGGCCGGCAACTCGGCGATGCTGTCCAGCAAGTGAGTCGCGCCCGCCCCCTGCAGCCGGCCAGCCGTGTGCCCCCCGGTCAGGACGCCGGCCACGATCCCGGCGCCGGACCGCTTGGCGGACAGGATGCCGCTCTCCGTCCCGCCGGCGAACGCCGCGTCACGGACGTCGGTTACGCCCAGCCGGAGCATGGCGGTCAGCATCAGGTCGGGCCATGGGTATCCCCGCGTCACGTCTTCCGGGCTCAGCACCAGGTCGACGCGCCGCCCCCAGCCGAGTGTGTCGAGCACCAAGCCGAGCAGGCTCCGCGACAGGCCGGTGATCAGGCAAATGCGCGCTCCAGCCGCCTGGATCTCGCTGATCGCCTGTTCCGCGCCGGGCATCGGCGCCAGGCCGGAGCGGTCGACGGATGAACGGTAGGACCGGTCAAAGGCGAGGGTGGCCGCTTCCGCCCGGCCCGGTGCGTCCGGGAACAGGCTACGGAACACGTCGACCGCCGATTGTCCCCTGGACTGGTGGACCCGGACCATGCTCCGGGCGTACGCCGCGGTCCCCGGAACGATGCCCTGGGTGGCGAACGCCTCCGTGAACGCCCGCTCAAGGATGACGCCGTCATCCACGGTGATCCCGATCAGGCCGCAACAAACCAGCGAGACCGGCGGAACGCCGCTCACCTGATCGCTCCCGTCTTGGCCCCCAACGGACTTACCTGTGGGCGTCAGTCGTCGCTGGTGGTCGCCTCAGTCCACAAGTCAAGCTCGGCGCGATCGGCCTGGACCTTCCTCCAGACAGCGAATGCGCCAAGCCCGGCCAGGGCTAGCAGAAGCAACTTCTTCACGGTGCGGACCCCTTCACGTTTGGTTACAGCAGAGCCCGCCCGCAGCGGGGTGGGCCAGGCTCCCTGCGCTTCATGCAGCCTAGCAGCGCACTCCTCAACGGGGCCTGGCCACGCGACTCTCGTCCCACACGGGACCATCGGATTCGTAGACGTTCCCAGCGGCGCCGAACACCACGAATCGGTCGAATGACCGCGCGAACCAGCGGTCGTGGGTGACCGCCAGCACCGTGCCCAGATAAGACTCGAGACCCTCCTGAAGTGCCTCGGCACTGGCCAGGTCGAGGTTGTCGGTTGGCTCGTCGAGCAAGAGCAGCGTGCAGCCCGCCAGTTCCAGCAGCAATATCTGCAGCCGGGCCTGCTGCCCTCCGGACAGGGAGCCAAACGACTGGCGTCCGCACTGCGCGAGTTCGTACCGGGACAGTGCCGCCATCGCCTCGTTGCGCGCCAGGGCGTGCTCGGTCATCAGGATCTCTTCTGGCCACCGGCCGGCCAGATCGGGGCGGGTATGGGTCTGCGCGAACAGCCCGGGGACCACCCTCGCACCGAGCCGGGCCACACCGTCGTGCGGCACGTCCGCACCGCCGAGTAGCCGCAGGAAGAACGACTTCCCGGAGCCGTTGGAACCGAGCACCGCGACCCGTTCGCCGTACCAGACTTCGAGATCGAAGGGCTGCATCAGCCCGGTCAGCTCTAGGTTCTCGCAGATCACGGCGCGTTTGCCGGTCCGGCCGCCGCGGAGCCGCATGCGGATGTCCTGGTCCCTGGGCGCCAATTCCGGCGGGCCGGCCGCCTCGAACCGGCGCAGCCGGGTCTCCGCGGCCTGGAGGCGCGAGGCCATGGCCGAGTTGTAGGCGGCCTTCTGCCGGTACATGCGCACCAGTTGCTTCAGTTTCTCGTGCTCCTCGTCCCAGCGGCGCCGCAACTCGTCCAGCCGGTCGTTCCGGTCGCGGCGGGCCTGCGCGTAGCTGGCGAACCCCCCGCCATGCACCCAGACGTTGCCGTCTTCGACGGTTATGATCCGCTGTGCGCAGTTGGCCAGCAGTTCCCGGTCATGGCTGACCAGGAGCACGGTCTTCGGCGTATCCGCGAGCTGCTGCTCGAGCCAGCGCTTGCCCGGCACATCGAGGTAGTTGTCCGGCTCGTCGAGCAGCAGGACCTCGGCCGGACCGCGGAGCAAGGCTTCGAGAACGAGACGTTTCTGCTCGCCGCCGGACAGGGTCGTCATGCTTCGCCAGCGGCACCGGTCGTAGCTGACTCCGAGGGCGGCCATGCAGCACGCGTCCCAGAGCACCTCGGCCTCGTACCCGCCCGCGTCGCCCCACTCGGCCAAGGCCCCCGCATACCGCAGCTGGGCGGGTTCGTCGTCGCGCTCCATCATCACCAGTTCGGCCGCGTCCAGCCGCGCTGCCGCCTCGCGCACCCGCGGCGGTGCGACCGAGACGAGCAGGTCGCGCACCCCGGTTTCGTCGCCGATGCTCCCAAGGCTCTGCTCTCCCGGGGGGACGACCCCCCGGAGCCCCCCGACAAACTGCCGCATGACACCGAGGCCGCCACTGAAGGTGACGGTGCCTGACTGCGGGGCCAGGTCTCCGGCGATGAGCCGGATGAGGGTGGTCTTGCCCGCGCCGTTGGGACCGACCAGAGCTGCTGTCACGCCCTCGCCAACCCGGAAAGAGGCGTCGCCGAGCAGCACGCGCCCATCCGGGATGGCATGACTCAGGTGCGCCACCTCGACGTGACCCACATGCGCCTCCCTCCGCGCGGCCTGGTAACAGCCGACAGTAGCCCGGGGAGGCCGGGCGGGCGCAACGGGATTTCCCCGGTCACGACGCCGTCTGGACGGCGGCCACCATGCCGGTGAGCGGTGGATCTGGCTGATCACCAGGTACCGCGACCAGCACCTCATAGCCCAGGCCCTGCGACGTGCGCACCGGCGTGGGCGGCACCCCCTCGACCCGGCCGGGCACGCCGCTGAGGTGGGAGGCTGGCACAGCGATGCGCACCGCAGCGCCCGGCTCGACCGCCCCCATGGAGTTGGCCGGGACCGTTATCTCGACCTGCCAGTTTCTGGACGTGCGCAACATGATCACCGGCACCGATGACGCCGACGTGACATTGATCTGGGATCCGGCGGTCACCGTCTCCCCAGCCTGGCTGTTGACGGCGATCACCGAACCACTTACCGGCGCCACGATCCGCATCCCGGCCACTGCGGCCTGATCGAGGGCAAGCTGTGCCTTATCCTTGGCCAGCTTCGCCTGGGCGGTGGCCAGGCTTACCCCTTCTGGCTGCAACGATTGGTTACCGAACTGGGCCAGGGCCGCCTCGTCGACGCCGATAGCAGCCTGATCCGCGGCCACGACCGCCGTCGCGGCCGGGACCGCGGCCTCGGTGGCCAGCACCTGACCGCTGGTGACGTTCTGGCCAGCGTGTACCGAAATCGTCGCGACCTGGCCGGTCCGGGCGAAATTGAGGTCGACGACACCGCTGCTCGTCACTGCCCCCGCGAATGAGCGGCCACCAGTGGCTGCGACCGCCACGTACAGGGCGAGAACGCTGAGGCAGGCGGCCACGAAGAGCAGGGCAACGCCCTGCTGACGACCGGTGAAGCGCCTGTTCAGCCACTCGTTACCCCGCCTGGCTGACCAGTAGGGCCGGATGGCCGGCTCCGGTCGCTGCGCTGAACGGGCCGGGCGACGGGGAAGGCCCGGACGGCGAGGAGCGAACCCTCGGCCGGGCGGTTCGTCCGGTTCGATCAAGGACAAGTTCATCTCGGTTCACGCCAACGGTGAGTTGCCCACCTAGGCCGGGATCCTCCGGTCGTGGGCCCCGGGTGCCTGCGGGTGAGAACTTCAGCCCTCCCAGGTTCCGGTGCACGGCAGCCAGGCCCATCACGCCGCAGCCAGGGGCCAAACCGCAATGAGCCGCTATTTATTTCCCTGATTACCCATAGGTGTACATTTGAGCGCGATTATGTTAGCACGCCAAAAGTCTGCAGAATTGGTAAAACGAAACTGCTTAATTACTCGGTAATAACTCCGTGATCCTGGCAGCACGGCCGGACCGAGCGGTTGCTGCCCAGAACGTAAAGAATGAGCCATTTCGGGTAGCCAGCCGTGACTCGTCCGTGATACTAGCGCGGTGATTCTCGCTGGTTTGCCTGTCCGCGAGCCGACAGGTCGGCCAGAGCAGGAGAGCTTCCGCGCCGCGTCTCGGCGAGTGCCGTGGCCGTGGTGGGTGCTGGCGCCGTGGTCGGCGCTGTGGGCCGGTCTCCACGCCCATTCGGCCGGTCAGTCCTGGCACTTCTTCGCCGAAGGGGGCCGCCTGCTCACCTCCGGCGGCGCCGCCGGAGGCCTTCACCTGTATGCGACGCATCCGGTGCTGCAGATGGGGCCCCTGGCGCTGGCCGTCTCGGCCGTGCTGAACATGCTGGGCGCCGGAACCGGCCGGGTGATCGCGCTCGTCGCGATGTCGGCGTCGGGCCTGCCGCTGCTGGCCGCGGTGTGGCGGCTGCTGCCTGCGCCCGAGCGTCTCCGCCTGGGCCGGCTGCTCGCGGGCGGGCTGCTCTTCCTGCCGGTATGGACCGAGCTCACCACTCACTTCGGTCATCTCGACGACGTGCTGGCCCTGTGCCTGGCGGTCGCCGCTGTACACGCCGTGAGCCGGCGTCATCCGGTCTGGGCCGGGCTGGCCCTAGCGGCGGCAGCCGACGCCAAGCCGTGGGCGGCGGCGTTCGTGGTGCTCCTGCTGGCCCTGCCGCGCCGGGACCGGTGGCCCGCCCTCGGGGCCTTCGTGGCTGGCGTCGCCGTGGCGTGGCTGCCCTTCGTGGTCGCCGATCCGCACACCCTCATGGCCGCGCGGTTCGTGATTCCCAACGACTACTCCTCCGCGCTGCGCGTGATCGGGGTGAACTCCGCGGGGACACCCTGGTGGGACCGGTCGGCCCAGCTCGCCCTGGGCGCCGCTGGCGGGTACCTGGCCGTGCGGCGCGGCCGCTGGCCGGCGGTCATCCTCATCGTCCTGGCGCTGCGGATCCTGCTCGACCCCGGCGTGTACGCCTACTACACCTCGGGCGTGCTGCTCGGAACCCTCATGGTCGACCTGCTGATCAGCCGCTGGCGGCTGCCCTGGACCACGGCGGTCGCCGCGGCGCTGCTCTACGCGGCCCGCTTCACGAACGATCTCTTCCCCTTCACGCTGCATGAACTGGGCCTGCTGCGCACCGTGTTCGGGATCGGCGTGCCCGCTCTCGTCCTCGGCCTGCCGGCCCGGTGGCTGGGCCGCCGCCCAGGCCGGCACGCCCGCGCGGCCTCGCCGCGGACGCTGATCCGCGGCTACACCGGGCGCCCGGGCAGCGGCCGCTCCCAGGACGCCAGCCCCCAGGGCCGGTTCCAGCCCCAGGACGACCGCCCGCTGGACGGCCGGCCGACGGACTGGTTCCAGCCGCTGGCCGGCCGGCCCGAGGACTGGCTCCGGCCGCAGGACGCTCAGGCCCTGGATTTTGAGCCGCTGGACTTCGGGCCGTACGAGGACGAACCGCCGGTCAGCGGCGGGAGGCATCCCTTGGCGTGGGCCGGCGCTGGGCCGGGTGGGCCAGGGCCGCAGTGAGTTCGTCGAGGGCATGCACGGTGTGCGCGCTGACCACGGCGTCGCAGTACGGCCAGGCCGCGGCCATCCCCCCGGCCAGCGGCTGATACTGCGTGCTCTTGGTGCGCGGGTTGACCCAGACGATGCGATGGGCGACCCGGGAAAGCCGCCCCATCTCCGCGGCGAGCACCGCCGGATCGCCGGTGTCCCACCCGTCGGAGATGATGACGATCACCGCGCCGCGGGCCAGCCCGGCGCGCCCGCGGGTGTCGTTGAATTCCTTGATCGAAGCACCGATGCGGGTGCCCCCCAGCCAGTCGGGCGCGGTCTGGCCGGCCCGCCGCAGGGCGAGTTCCGGGCGGGTATGCGAAAGCGTGGTGGTGAGCCGGGTCAGCCGGGTGGCGAAGGTGAACACCTCCGCCTGGGCACCGCCTGCGGCGCAGTACAGCAACTGCAGCATGGCCCGCGCGTACGGCTCCATCGACCCGGAAATGTCACACAGCACGACGAGCCGCCGAGCCTGGAGGGACGGCGCCCGCCGGGCCAGCCGCAGCGGGTGGCCGCCGGTGCGCCGCGCCTGGCGCAGGGTGGCCCGCAGATCGGTGCGCTTGCCGTGCGGGGTGGGCTGGTGACGCCGGGACCGGCGGAGAGGCACGACCAGGGTCAGCTTGCGCATGAGGCCGGCCAGCATCAGCAGCTCGGCCGGCGTCAGTTCGGCGAAGTCCTTACCGGCCAGGCGTTCCGCCCTGCTGGCCAGCACGGTACGTCCCGCCGCCGCATCAGCCTCGGCGCCCGGCTCCGGCTCTTGCTCGCTGGGCGGCAGCGAGCTCGCGGGCTCCGGCCCGGGCGCCTGCTCCGAGCCAGCCTGGGCGCCGCGCGGCTGACCGTCGTGCTCCTGGGCCGCACGGGCCGCCGCCGCGAGAATATCCTCCGGTTCGGCCCACGGGCTTTCCCCACGCAACGGAAGAGCCTGCTGATTCCCTTCCGGCGGTGCGGGGCCGGGCAGGCCCCTGAACATCGTGGTGAACACTCGCTCCAGGATCTCGATCTGTCCCTGCCCGGATACCAGAGTCGCCAGCGCACACAGGTACAGCTCACGTTGGGTGGCCGGGCGGGCCACGGTCACGGCCCGCGCGAAACGCTGGCACCGGCCCGGGTCGGCCGGCACCCCGGCGTCACGCAGGGCTGCACCGAAGCGGGCTGCGATGATGGCCAGATCGTCAGTCATCGTCGCTGGCCGCAGCGTCAGCGGTCACGGCGTCAGCAGTCACCGTGGCGAAGCCAGCCGCGCGGACCGCCTGGAGATCTTCGTCGTACTTGATCACGGCACCGGCCGTCTGCGCGGCGGACGCCTCGTCGAGACCGTCCGCATCGAGCACCCCCAGCGCCCTGGCCCAGCTGATCGCCTCCGCCACCCCCGGCGGCTTGGCCAGGTCCAGGCCGCGCAGCCGGGCCACGCCCCGCGCGACCTGGCCGGCCAGCGAGCCAGCCGCGGCGGGCACCCGGCGCCTGATGATCGCCGCGACCCGTTCCACGTCCGGGTACTCGATCCAGTGATAGAGGCAGCGCCGCTTCAGGGCGTCGTGCAGATCACGGGTGCGGTTCGAGGTCAGCACCACGATGGGCGGGAAGGCGGCCCGCCTGGTCCCGAGCTCGGGGATGGTGACCGCAGCCTCGGCGAGGAGTTCGAACAGGAACGCCTCGAACTCGTCGTCGCCGCGGTCCACTTCGTCGATCAGCAGCACGGCCGGGCGCGGGCCAGGATGGTCGAGCGCGGCCAGCAACGGACGGGCGAGCAGGTATTCCTCGCTGAACAGGTCAGCATCCTGCAGGGTCTCGCCCGTCGCCTCGGCCAGCCGGATGGCCAGCAGCTGGCGCGGGTAGTTCCACTCATACAGCGCCTCGGCCGCGGTCAGGCCCTCGTAGCACTGCAGCCGGATCAGCGGCGTGTCGAGCGCGCTGGCCAGCGCCTTGGCCGCCTCAGTCTTGCCCACGCCCGGCTCGCCCTCGAGCAGGATCGGCTGCGCCATCCGGGCCGCCAGGAAGAGGGCCGTGACGAGTGGCTCGTCGGCCAGGTAGTCGGCCGCGTCGAGGGCGCCACGGAGCGCGCCCACGTCGGGTAGCCGCTGCGCGAGGTCGTTCATCGCCGTGCTGTTCCTCCCTAGATCGCCGCTGGCTCCGCTCACGTAACGGCCAGATCGGTCCGCAGGCAGTGGCCCTGGATCGCGGACCACACGTTGGCCGGGGTGAGCGGCATGTCGGCATGCCGGACTCCGTAGGGCTTGAGCGCGTCCATCACGGCGTTGACGACGGCCGGCGGCGAGCCCACCGTGGCTGACTCGCCGACCCCCTTGGCCCCGATCGGGTGATGCGGGCACGGGGTCACGGTCTCGCCGAGTTCCCAGGACGGGCACTCCACGGAGGTGGGCAGCAGATAGTCCATGAACGAGCCGCCCAGGCAGTTGCCGTTCTCGTCGAACGCGATCACCTGCATCAGGGCCATGCCGACACCGTCGGCGAGGCCACCGTGGACCTGGCCCTCCACGATCATCGGGTTGATCCGCACGCCGCAGTCGTCCACCGCGATGAACCGGCGCACCGAGACCTGCCCGGTGCCCGGATCCACGTCGGCCACGCAGATGTAGGCCCCATAGGGGTGGGTGAGGCTCGGCGGGTTGTAGACGGTTTCCGCGTCAAGGTGTCCCTCGATCCCCTCGGGGAGCTCCAGCGAGGAGTGTGCCGCCATGGCGATCTCCGCGATGTTCTTCCCCTGCTCAGGGTCGCCGCGGACCTGCCATCTGCCGTTGTCCCATTCCAGGTCGTCGGCGGATGCCTCGAGCATGGCCGCCGCCACGATCCGGGCCCGCTCGCGGACCTTGCGGGCCACGATCGCGGTGGCTGCTCCCGACACGGGCGTGGACCGGGACCCGTAGGTACCAAGCCCGAACGGAGTGCGGTCCGTGTCGCCGTGCACCACATCGACGTCGTCGGGGGAAATCCCCAGCTCCTGGGCAACGATCTGGGCGAACGTGGTCTCGTGTCCCTGCCCCTGGGTCTGCACCGAGATGGCCAGGACCGCCTTGCCCGTCGGGAACACCCGCAGGTCCGCGCCATCGGCCATGCCCAGGCCGAGAATGTCCATGTGCTGGCGCGGGCCGGCCCCGACCCCTTCCGTGAAGAAGCTCAGCCCGATGCCCATGCACTCGCCGCGTTCCCGCTTCTCGGCCTGCTCACGCCGGAGGCCGGCGTACCCGGCGAGGTCCAGGGCGACCTTCAGCGTGTGCGCGTAGTCCCCGGAGTCGTACTCCCACCCCGTCGGTGTGGTGTACGGGAACTGCTCGGGCCGGAGCAGGTTCTTCAGCCGCAGCTCAGCCGGGTCCATCTCCAGTTCGAGGGCGAGCATGTCGACGAGGCGCTCGACGAGGTAGACCGCCTCGGTGATCCGGAACGAGCAGGCGTAGGCCACACCGCCGGGGGCCTTGTTCGTGTACACACCGGTGACTTCGCAGTGGGCGGCCCGCAGGTCGTAGGACCCGGTGAAGATGTGGAAGAACCCGGCCGGGAACTTCGAGGGCTGGGCCGCCCCGTTGAACGCGCCGTGGTCAGCCAGCACCCTGGCCCGCAGGCCCAGGATCCGGCCATCCTTCGTGGCGGCGATCTCACCGTGCATGTGGTAGTCGCGGGCGAACGAGGTGGACATCAGGTTTTCCGAACGATCCTCGACCCACTTGACCGGCCTGCCGGTCGCGATGGAACCGACGACGGCGCAGATGTACCCCGGGTAGATGGGGACCTTGTTGCCAAACCCGCCGCCGATGTCCGGGGAGACGATCCGGATCTTGTGCTCAGCAAGGCCGGTGATCATGGCGTACAAGGTCCGGTGCGCGTGCGGGGCCTGCGACGTGGACCAGACGGTCAGCTTCCCGCTGACCCTGTCCATGTCGGCCACCGTGCCGCAGGTCTCCAGCGGAGCGGGATGGGAGCGGGGGTAGAGCATGTCCTGCGCCACCACGACATCCGCCGCGGCGAAGATGGCGTCGGTCGCCGCCTTGTCCCCGGCGGCCCAGTCGAAGACATGGTTGTCCTGCTTGCCTTCCAGGTCATCCCGGATCACCGGGGCCCCGGGATCCAGCGCCTTCGTGGCGTCGATGACCACGGGGAGCGGCTCGTACTCGACGCTGATGAGCTCGAGCGCGTCGCGGGCCGAGTACCGGTCCTCGGCGACGACGAAGGCGACCTCCTGGCCCTGGAACCGCACCTTGTCGGTGGCCAGGACCGCCTGGATGTCGCGCGACAGGGTCGGCATCCAGGCCAGCTTGCGGTCCTCGAGCATCTGGCCGGTGATGACGGCATTGACCCTGGGGTGACCCTCGGCGGCCGTGGTGTCGATCGAGACGATCCTGGCGTGCGCCAGCGGGCTGCGCAGGATCGCGCCGTGCAGCATCCCGGGCAGCTGAATGTCATCGACGAAGGTGCCCTGGCCGCGGATGAAGCGAGCGTCTTCCTTGCGCCGGACCGGCCCGTAGGCTGTGTTTTCCCGCTCGCCTCCGGGCCCCCGCCCGCCTCCCCATTCCCCCTTCACTGCGCCCTTCGGCTCGCTCATGAGGTCGGTCCCTCGGCGTGCTTGGCGGCCCACAGGACGGATCGCACGATGTTCTCGTAGCCGGTACACCGGCAGATCTGCCCGGACAGCGCCTCACGGATCTGAGCGGGCGACGGATCCGGATTGTGGTCGAGCAGCCACCGGGCGGTCAGCATCATGCCCGGCGTGCAGAAGCCGCACTGCAGACCGTGGCATTCCGCGAAGCCCTGCTGGACCGGGTCGAGAACGCCGCTGCGTTCGAGGCCCTCCACGGTGCGCACCCGGTGCCCGTCCGCCATGGCCGACAGCACCGTGCAGGATTTCACCGGGGTATCGTCCAGCCACACCACGCAGGCTCCGCAGTTCGACGTGTCACAGCCCCAGTGTGAGCCGGTCAGCCTCAGATCATCCCGCAGGAAGTGAATCAGCAGCAGCCTCGGCTCCACCTCACGGGAGTACTCGGTGCCGTTGACGTTCACGCTTATCCGCATGTCAGGGCCGCCCCGTGCTGGGCCCGGTGCAGCGCGCGGCGCAACGCCCGCGTGGTGAGTTCCTGGGCGAGATGCCGCTTGTAGTCGGCCGGCCCGCGCTGGTCGGAGATCGGGCGGCAGTGCTCGGCCGCGATCTCGCCCGCCCGGGCGAAGCTCGCCTCGGTGGCCGGCGCGCCCTGCAGGAATTCTTCCGCTTCGGCCGCAGCGAAATGCCGCGCACCGACGGCGGTCAGGCCCACCCCGGCCTCGGCGATGGCGCCGTCGACCAGCCAGAGGGCCGCTCCGGCCGCACCGACCGGCCAGTCGCCGACCCGGCGTCCCACTTTCTCGTAGGCACTTCCCCCGCCGGGCCTGATCTCGATCTTGATCTCGGTCAGCAGCTCGCCGGGCGCCACCACGGTCTCGTAGGGCCCGGTGTGGAAATCCCGGGCCGACACCGTCCTGGTGCCCTCGGGGCCCCGGATGACCATGCTCGCCTTCAGCGCCGCGAACGTGGCGGACAGATCCTCGGACGGGTCAGCCTGGCAGAGCGAGCCGCCAATGGTTCCCCAGTTCCGCACGATGGGGTCGGCGATCACTGCCTCCGCGTCATGCAGGATCGCAAAATGACTCCCCGCCGTCGGCGACTCGAGCAGTTGCGCGTGCCTGGTCAGCGCGCCGATCCGCAACTCGCCATCCGTCACCTTGATGTAGGACAGCTCACTGAGCCCGTTGATGTCGATCAGGGTCTCCGGCTGGGCCAGCCGGAGCTTCATCATCGGGATCAGGCTGTGCCCCCCAGCCAGGATGCGGGCCTCGGGGCCGAATCGGGTCAGCAGGGCCAGCGCGTGATCGACGCTGGTCGCCTTCTCGTACTCGACGTATGCCGGAACCTGCATGCGCCCTCCCTCGAGACACGGCACGCGTGACGAGTTTACGAGCCGATCGCGGCGGCGGTGACGGCCACGGGGGCGGAGCCACCCATATTGCGCCTGCTCAAGCGGGCAAGCCGAGCGAGGTGGGGCGTAAATTAGGACTTGTCATGACCCTTACCCAGCTCAACGCGTTTGTCCTGGTCGCTCGCCTCGGCTCGGTGACCGCCGCGGCTAACGCGCTCGGCGTCAGCGAGCCCGCCGTGTCCCAGGCCCTCACGGCTCTCCGGCAGCACCTGGGAGACCAACTGGTCAGCCGCGGGCCTGCGGGCATGACGCTGACCGCGGGTGGCTCCCGGCTGCTCGCCACGGCGTCACAGATCGTTGTGCTCGGGGCCGAGGCCCACGCGGCCGTGCGGGCCGCGCAGGGCGCGCCGGAACAGTTGCGGGTGGTAGCCACGTCCACGATCGCCGAATTCGTGGTCAGCCCGCTGATGGAGGCGTTCAGCCGCCGCTTCGCTGGCTCCATCGAGGTCTCGGCCGGGGTCGCGGTGACCGACGAGATGGCGGTGCTGGTCTCGAACCGGCTGGCCGATGTGGCCATCGGCCCCAGTGTGGCCCTCGATCCGGCCCTCCCGGTGGTGAGCGAGCCGATCTTCCGGTACCGCCTCGTGGTCGTCACGGCCGGGCAGTCCCGGCTGCCAGGAAACGCCCGCCAATGGCGCTGGCTCGTGGACCCGTCAGGCACCGACCCGGGCAGTGATACCGGCCAGTTGCTGGCCAGGCTGCGCATACCGGACAACCGGATCGGGGTGTTCCCCAACCAGACCGCGGCCTGGGCCGCGGCGGCCGATGGGGCGGGGGTGGCGCCAGCGGTCGAGCACCTCGTATCGCAGCAACTGCGCCGGGGCGAGCTCTCGCTGGTCGATCTGCCCGGATCGTCGCTGGATGGCTGCTGGCACGCAACGCTGCTGGAGCGCCAGCACCGGAGCCTCGCCGCCAGTTCGCTCCGCCGCTTCCTCAGCACTCCCGAGGCCATGCACCTGATGCGCTCACCGTCGACCGGGGTTCCGCCATCGCGGTTCCGCCCCCCCGTGTACGTCACGATCTGGAGCTGAGCCGTGCGCGGTCCGCCCACTTAAGCAAGAGCTTATTCACATGTTGCCGGGCCGTTCTGATCAGCGGATCATGTGGTTCACGTCACAGGCGACAGTGGCCTTTGAGCCCGTCCAGCGGCAGGAGCGCACGCCATGCGGATCGAGTCCAGCGGGCACAGCCGGGGCAATCCCCGCCTGTACGAACTCGTTGAGCATTCACCCAAGACCGGGAAGAGCCCGACCGTCTGGGCCTGGCCCCAGCTGATGGACTACCTCAAGATCGCAGGCCAGCCGGTGCCGGGGCCATGGCCGCCGCACCAGGAGCCCCGGCCGGACCCGGAAGAGGATTCGCTCCCGGTGGCGGTAGCCGACCCGGAAGGGGCGCCGGAAAGGCCCGAGCCCGGTCCGGTTGGGCCAGGGCCTGAGCCGCTTGGGCCGCAGGAGTGACCGCCACCCGAGTCCGGCCTTCCCCATCCGACCATGCTGCCGAGTGCTGACCTGCGGTTTGACGTCCAGGCACGGACATTGACGTCCATACAGGACACTGGAGGAGCGTATGTATCCGTCTCGGTTCCGCTACGAGGCACCGCATTCTCTTGCTGAGGCGATCGACCTGCTGGCCGCGGGCGGCGAAGACGCGAAGGTGCTGGCCGGCGGCCAGAGCCTGGTACCGCTGATGAAGCTGCGCTTCGCGTCGCCGGAACTGATCGTCGACATCAACAACCTGCCGGGCCTTGACTATCACCGCGCGGACGCCGACGGCACTATTCGCGTCGGCGCGCTGTGCCGCCATGCTGACCTGGAGCGCTCCGCCCTGCTGACCAGCAAGCAGCCGACCATGGCCGCGGCCGCTCCGCTGATCGCCGATCCGATCGTCCGCAACCGCGGCACCCTGGTCGGCTCGCTCTGCCACGCCGATCCGCAGGGCGACTGGGCTTCGGTGGTAACAGCACTCGGCGGTCACGTCGTGGCGCAGGGGCCCGGCGGCAGGCGCACCATACCGATCGCGGAATTCGTCACCGGCCCCTTCCAGAACGTCCTTGACCATGACGAGATCGCCGTGGAAGCTGTCATCCCGGCGCCGAAGGGCGTCCCTGCGGGCGGTTACCTCAAGCTGGAACGCCGGGTCGGCGACTTCGCTACCGCCGGGGTGGCGGTGGCCCTGGAGATGTCGGGCGACGTCGTGATCAGGGCGGGGATCGCCCTGACCGGGGTCGGCGGATCCACCATCGCGGCCACCGCGGCCGCGCAGGCCCTGGTCGGGAAGCCGCTGACCACCCGCGCCATCGAGCAGGCCGCGGGGCTGACCGCGGAAGTGGCCCGGCCGAAGACCGATCATCGCGGCAGCGCGGAATTCAAGCGGCACATCGTGCGCACCTTCGTCGTGCGCATCCTGAGCCGCGTCGATGAATCCGCGGAAAGGGCGGCCTGACATGACGACCCTCTATGAGGACCGCAGCAACGAGGTCCCCAGCGACGTCCCGGTGCGCCGGATAGCGTTCACGGTCAACGGCGAGAAGAAGATGGCCGAGGTGGAGCCCCGCCTGCTGCTGGCCCACCTGCTCCGCCAGGGATTCCGGCTGACCGGCACCCACACGGGCTGCGACACGACGAACTGCGGCGCATGCACGGTGCTCGTGGACGGCCGGGCGGTGAAGTCCTGCACCATGCTCGCCGTGCAGGCCGACGGGCACGAGGTCACCACCGTCGAGGGCCTGGCCACAGCGAGTGAGTTGCATCCGTTGCAGGAGGGCTTCAAGGAGGAGCACGGGCTCCAGTGCGGGTTCTGCACACCGGGGATGATGATGGCCGCCAAGGCGCTCCTCGACGAGAACCCCGACCCGACCGAGGAGGACGTGCGCTGGGCGCTTTCCGGCAACCTCTGCCGCTGCACGGGCTACCAGAACATCGTGAAGTCGGTGCTGTGGGCCGCCGAAAAGCTCCGCTCCCAATCCTGACCAGGACAAGAGGTACGACGTGTCGCAGGCACTGGACGAGATCAAGATCGGCGGGCTGGGCGCCAGCCGCAAGCGCGTCGAGGACAACCGCTTCATCCGGGGCAAGGGCAACTACACCGACGACATCGTCCTCCCCGGCATGCTGCACATGGAGATCCTGCGCAGCCCAGTGGCGCACGCCCGGATCACGTCGATCGACGCGAGCCGGGCGTGGGAGATACCCGGAGTGCGCCTGGTGCTCACCGGGGAGATGATGGCGACCCGCAACCTGGCCTGGATGCCGACGCTCTCCTACGACACCCAGGCCGTCCTGGCCACCGACAAGGTGCGGTTCCAGGGGCAGGAGGTGGCCTGCGTCATCGCGGACGACCCGTACATCGCCAAGGACGCGTGCGAGGCGATCGACGTCGAGTACGAGCAGTTGCCGGTGATCGTCAGCCCGGTGCAGGCCATGGCGGACGGCGCGCCGATCATCCGGGACGACAAGGAAAACCAGGCCGACAACGTCATCTACGACTGGGAAGTCGGCGACAAAGCGGGCACCGACCGGGCGTTCGAGCAGGCTGACCTGATCTCGAAGCTGCGGCTGCACTATCCGCGCTCGCACCCCTCACCGATCGAGTGCTGCGGGTCGATCGCGGACTTCAACCGTTCCACCTCGAAGCTCACGGTCTACATGACGACGCAGGCACCGCACATCATCAGGGCGGCGGTCGCGCTGGTGGCCGAGCTCCCCGAGCACATGATCCGGATCATCTCCCCGGACATCGGCGGCGGCTTCGGCAACAAGGTTCCGGTCTACCCCGGGTACGTCTGCTCCATCCTGGCCTCGATCCTGCTGGAACGGCCGGTGAAGTGGATCGAGGACAAGTCCGGCAACCTGATCTCCACCGGGTTCGCGCGTGACGTGTATCTGGACGGCGAACTGGCCCTGCGCAGTGACGGCAAGATCCTCGCTGTCCGCATGCACACCGATGCCGACCACGGCGCGTTCTTCTCCGACGCCCAGCCGAGCAAGTTCAAGATCGGGCTGCTGCACTCGACCTTCGGCTGCTACAACGTCCCGGTTGGGCACCTCACCGCCCGGGGCATGTACACCAACAAGGCCCCGGGCGGCGTCGCTTACCGGTGCTCGTTCCGGGTCACCGAGGCGATGTTCTTCCAGGAGCGGATGATGCACGCCGCCGCCAACGACCTGGGCATGGACCAGGCCGAGTTCCGGCGGGTCAACTTCGTGGCCGATGACCAGTTCCCCTTCCGGACCCCGTTCGGCTTCCTGCTCGACTCCGGTCAGTACGGGAAATGCCTCGAGGTCGGCCTCGAAGCGGTCGGTTACCAGGACTTCCTGCGGCAGAAGGAAGCGGCCAAGGTCAACGGCAGGCTGCTCGGCATCGGCATCTCCACGATGAGCGAGCCACTCGGCGCGGGCAACAGCCGCGAGTACGACATCCTCGGCATCAAGATGTTCGACTCAGCCGAGCTGCGGGTCCACATGACCGGAAAGGCGCTGCTGCGTACCGGTGCCCGCGGCCAGGGCCAGGGGCACGAGACGACCTGGGCCCAGATCGTGGCGCACGAACTCGGCATCCCGGCCGAGGATGTGACGGTCGAGGAGGGCGACACCGATACCGCGCCGTTCGGCATGGGCACCTATGCGTCGCGCAGCACGCCGGTCGCGGGGGCCGCGATAGCCATGGTGTCGCGCAAGATCCGGGCCAAAGCCCGCAAGCTCGCCGCGCACCTCATGGAGGTGTCCGAAGAGGACGTCGAATGGGAGCTGGGCCGGTTCTACGTGCGCAGCGCTCCTGACCGCGGCGTGACCATCCAGGAATGCGCGATGGCCGCCTACAGCAACATGCCCGACGGCATGGAGCCCGGCCTGGAGAACAACGCCTACTACGACCCGCCCAACCTCACCTGGCCCTTCGCGTGCTACATCGTCACGGTTGAGGTCGACCCGGAGACCGGCGTCTGGGACGTACTGAACATGGTCGCGGTGGACGACTGCGGCGTCCGGATCAACCCGATGATCGTCGAGGGGCAGATCATGGGCGGGCTGACCGAGGCCTATGCGATGGCCAACATGCAGTTCATCACGTTCGACGCCGAAGGCAACTGCGTCGGCTCCAACTACATGGACTACCTCCTGCCGACCTCATGGGAGACACCGGGCTTCGAGTTGCACGCCGAGGTGATGACCCCGTGCCCGCACCACCCGATCGGCGCCAAGGGCGTCGGCGAGTGCGCGGCGGTCGGCGGCCCGGCGGCGTTCGTCAACGCGGTGATGGACGCGGTCAAAGACACCGGAGTCCGCAATATCGACATGCCCCTGCTGCCCGACCGGGTGTGGGAAGCGCTCACCTATCGCCACGACGTGTCCGGGGCCCCACCAGTGCGTTCAGACGATGACTGACGCGGCGAGGGCAGGCTCGGCGAGGGCAGGCTCGGCGAGGGCGGGCGGGAGGTCATCCATGGAGGGCTGGGCTGTCCTGGAGCAGGCCGCCGAGCTGACCCGGAGCGGGCAGGCGTTCGCGCTCGCCACGGTGGTCTGGCGCCAGGGACCGTCATCTGGCCAGCAGGGTTCCCGTGCGATCATCACCGAGTCGGGAGAGCTGCATGGCTGGATCGGCGGGGCCTGCGCGGAGCCCGCGGTAATCCGCGAGGCCCGCCAGGTGATCACCGAGGGCGTGTCCCGCCTGCTGTTTCTCGGCACGCCTGAGCAGTTTGCCAGCACGGGGCAGTTTGCCAGCACGGGGCAGTTTGCTAGCACGGGGCAGTTTGCTAGCACGGGGCAGTTCGGGGCGGCGGTCCCGGACGGGATGACAGTCGTGCCTATCTCCTGCCAGAGCGAGGGCGCGTTGCAGGTGTTCATAGAGCCAGTGCTGCCCGCGCCGCATCTGGTGGTGGTCGGCCGCTCTCCGATGGCGAACACTCTCGCCGATCTGGCCCGGGCCCTCGGCTGGCGCGCGGCCCTGATCGACGGCCCTGACTTCTCCGCGGCCGACGCGGATGGCCGCTCCATGGTCGTGGTCGCCACTCAGGGCCACGGCGACGAGGAGGCGGTGCAGCAGGCGATCGCCGCCCGGCCCGCCTACCTGGGCCTCGTGGGGTCGAGCCGGCGTGGTGCGTCGGTGCTCGGCTACCTGGCCGAGCGGGGTGTGCCTCAGGACCAGCTCGACCGGGTCCGGGTGCCCGTCGGCCTCGACCTCGGCCGGACATCGCACCGGGAAATCGCGGTCGCCATCCTGGCCGAACTGGTCCAGTTGCGTGCTTCCGGAGTCCTGGGCCGGGCCGCAAGCACGGGCGGGGCGGCCGAACCGGCGGAGGCCGTGGACCCGGTGTGCGGGATGACAGTGACGGCCGGCCCTTCCAGTTACCCGCTGGAGCACGAGGGCGTCGCCTACTACTTCTGCCGGGCCGGCTGCCGCCGGGAGTTCGAGAAGGATCCCGCTGCCTACGTCAAGAAAGAGACGCGATGCTGATCAAGAACGACTTCGAGGTGGCGGAGCCGGTAGAGAAGGTGTGGCAGTTCTTCGACAACATCCCGCAGGTGGCAGCCTGCCTGCCGGGCGCGGAGCTGACCGACGACCTCGGTGATGAGAAGTACAAGGGCCGGGTGGCCGTCCGGATGGGCCCGGTCCGGCTGAGCTTCGCCGGAACCGCCGACATCACCGAGCGCGACGATGCCGGCAAGCGCATCGTGGTGCACGCGAGCGGAGCGGACGAGAAAGGCCGGGGCCAGGCCAGCATGGTCGTCACGGCCACGCTGGTGCGCTCCGGGCGCGGCACCAAGGTCGCCGTGACCCAGGATCTGCAGCTTTCCGGTGCCGCCGCGCAATACGGCCGGGGCATGATCTCCGACGTGACAGCGGTGCTGATGCGTGACTTCTCCACTACCATGCAGGACCGGATCGAGCGGATCGAGCGCGGCGAATCACCGGAGCAGATCGCCGCGGCCGCCGCCTCCCCAGCGAAGGGCTTCACGCTCGGCCTGAGAGCAGCTGTCATGGCGCTGAGCCGGGTCTTCCGCCGTTTCTTCGCCCCCTATCAAGCCGCGAGCTGAGGAGAACGAGCCATGGTCCTCTGGTGGATCGGCAACGCCGTCCTGTTGCTGGTGGTTTTGCCCGTCGTCATCTTCCTGCTCAACCGCGTGCTCGCGGCGCTGGAGCGAATCCGCGGCGCTACCGACGAGATCCTCACCGGGGGGGTCGCCCTCATCGGGGAACTCAACGGCGTTCCGGACGCGCTGGCCAAGACCGACACGACCATCAACGAAGTAGCTGTCGGCGCGGTCCGGTACGCGGGCTCTGTCGCCAAGCTGCTGGGTTAAGGAGAAGGAGAACCGCCATGCCAGCAGCTGCCTGGGTGACACTGATCATCGCCGCGCTGATTATCGCGATTACCGCCGTAGGCCTGTTGCGGGTCATCTTCCACCTCAGGGCGATACGCGCGACGCTCGTCTCGACCACCGGTGGGGTCCAGGCCGTCGCGGACCTGACCAGCACCGTGCCGGACCGGCTGACCTCGGTCAATGCGAGCCTGAAACCGGTCAGGGACTTCTGCGAGACGGTCTGAACCGGCGAAGGAGCCACCAATGGAATCACATGTCATGGCCGCCGGAACCAGCACTACCGGCTGGGTCGTCGGCTACACGATCGGGATCGTGATCGTTCTGGTCGTCGTCGCGCTGGTGGTGCCGATCCTGCTGCTGGCCCGCTCGATCGGCAAGGAGGCACCGTTGATCAACGATGCGCTGACCAAGGCGGTGCACAACACCGCGCCGCTCGCGGCCCTGCGCACGACGATCGAGCACGCCACCATCATCATCGGCGGCCTGCAGCGCGGCCGCGCCAGGCTGGGAGGATAGCGATGCAGTCCCACATACTGGCCATGTCGTCCACCGAGCACACCCTGTGGGTATGGGCCGTCATCCTCGGCTTCGTCGTCGTGCTCGCCGTCGCGGCCCTGCTGAGCCTGCTCATCTGGTTCGTGAAGATCATCGACCGCCGCGTCGTCGCCGTGCGGGACACGCTCAAGGCCGCGGCGGCGAACACCGCGGACACGACGCTTATCCCGCAGGTCGCCGTCGGTGTGGAGGCGGTCCTCGCGGAAGGCCTCGAGCACCACTTGTTCCTCGGCCGCGTGCTCGGAAAGGTGAAGGCGTCATGACCACGTTGGTCGTCTTGACCGTCGTTGACATCGTCCTGCTGATCGCCGGCCTGGCCTTCTATCTCTTCTGGGTCGGGACGCTGCTCGCCCGCATCGCCGGGAATCTCGAGGAGAGCGCGGAGATCGTCCGGACGATCGTGGGTCACGCCAAGCTCATCGGGCCCGGAGTCGAGCACATCAACCGGACTGGTGGAGTGGTGGCGGGGGCGCTGCCGCTGCTGTACGGGATGGCTGAGGAGATCGTCGTCGGAGTCGCCCCCGCTCCCGAGCAGCCGGCCCAGCCGGAGCCCGCACGGCCCGCCTCGGGCCGGCGCCGGTCGCGCCTGCACGACGCTGTCGGCTTCGCGCCCCGGGGGTAACGGCCCCGCGCTAGCGCGGCCCGGAATCGTCCGGGCCGCGCTTGGTGAGCGGTCCCGTCGTCGGCGCCTCGTACCCGCCGATCCACTCGTCCTTCCACGTCTGGTCGTACTGCTGGGAATTGCAGCGCGGGTGGTAGACCGCGGTGAGTTCGCGGGTGATCAGCTCCCGGTGCGGCGGGCCGCCGCCGGGCACTTCGTACGTGCAGATGTACACCTTCCAGCGGGAGCCGGCCCGCCGTACCCAGCAGTGCGCACGCGGGTGCTGGAACGGAAAGCGCTCCGCCGAGAGGTCGTCGGAGTGATCCACGTAGATGACCGCGTACCGGTCCGGCTTCGTGTCGGGGTCCGGTTTGTAGAGGATGGCGTAGACCGCTGACACCGCCGGCGGAGTCCATCCGCCGAGCACCCGCGGGCCCTCGAACGGATAGCCGGCCAGCGAGCCGAGCCGGATCATCCGAGCGCGTCCTCTTCCTCGTTGACGGCCTCGACCCGTACGACGGGGTACGCCGGGAGTCCCGCCTTGGCCGCGGCCGCGGTGAACTCCCCGGTGGCCTTCTCCACCGCCTCGTCGTGCGTGTCGGCCTGCACGATCAGCTGGGCGCCGTAGCGGTTGGTCCCGATCCCGGTGGCGATCCCGGCACTCGCGGCTACCGCGTCCGCCAGCTCGACGATCTCCTCCCGCGACAGCACCCGGTCACCCTCGGCCTCGATCCCCACGCTCCATCTCACCCGTCCAGCTCCTAACTCAGCTTGGGCAGCAGCATCGCGAGCTCCTCCAGGCTGCTCAGGTCGTGACCGGACAGCGTCAGGTCAATATGCGGAGCAGCCACCATCATGCCCAGCGTGCTCGGCCGGAAGTCCCGATTATCGCCCTTATGCGGGTTCATCCACACCACCCGGTGGCTGAGCCGCTGCAGCCGTTCCATCGCCGTGGCCAGGACGGCCGGATCGCCTCGGTCCAGGCCGTCGGAGCAGATCACCACGATCCCGCCGCGGCACAGGCCCCGGCGCCCCCAGTCCTTGACGAAGGCGTCCAGTGAAGCACCGATCCTGGTGCCGCCCTCCCAGTCAAACACCGTTGCGGCGGCCCGCTCCAACGCGTCGTCCGCCCGGCGGTGATCCAGTGCCCGGGTGACCCGGGTGAGCCGGGTGCCGAAGCAGAACACCTCGACTTTCGCCGCCGCACGCTGGGCGGAGTACGCGAACTGCAGGAGATTCCGCGAGTAGTCGGCCATCGAGCCGGAGACGTCGAGGATCAGGATCAGCGGCCGCAGCCGGACCTTGCGCCTGCGCCAGTACAGTTCGGCCGGCTCGCCGTGCATGCGCATCGATTCCCGCACCGTCCGGCGCAGATCGGGGGAGCGCCCGGAGCGCCCGGCCGCAGTCCGGCGGGTGCGTCGCTTCGGCGGGGTCAGCCGGATCCGGGCCATGATCCGCCGCACCGCCGCGAGTTCCTCGGGAGTGCAGGCGGCGAACGACTTGTGCCGGAGAGCTTCGGCATCTGACGCCATCAAGCCGAGCGTGGCCTCTTCCTCATGCCCGTCTCCGGTGGGATCGGTGGCCGGGACCTCCAGCACCGCCGTGGCCTCGGCCGTCAGCTCCGCCTTGAGGGTGAGCATCTCCCGGATCGGATCGCCCTCGGCCAGGAAGAACCTCCGGAACACCTCGTCGTAAACCCGGATGTTCTCGCGCCGGGTGACCAGCGTGGTCCGCCCGGCCCAGTACAGGTCCAGCAGGTCGGTCGGGTCCAGCGGGGCCATCGCCTCGCAGTAGGTCAATACGTCCCCGGAACCTACCGCGAGCCCGGATGAGCGAAGCTCAGCTGCGAAGTCCACCAGCACGCCGACAAAAGCAGCGCGCTCAGGCACCGGACGTGATCTCTTCCAGATTGCCCCGCACCACGTCGAGATCGTCGCGCTCCTTCACGACGGCACCCAGGGTGTCCTCGGCGATCTGTGCGCCGAGTTCGGTCTCGCCGAGGAAATCGAGGGTGCGGACCCAGTCGATGGTCTCGGCGACGCCGGGGGGTTTGGCCAGATCCAGTTCCCGGAGCCGGTTGACGGCGGCGACCACCTTGCGGGCCAGCGTCTCGGATACTCCCGGCGCCCGGACGAGCACGATTTCCAGCTCACGCTCGGCGGGCGGGTAACCGATCCAGTGATAGAGGCAGCGCCGCTTCAGGGCATCGTGCAGCTCACGCGTCCGGTTGGAGGTGAGTACCACGAGCGGCGGGCTCTCCGCCTTGATCGTGCCGATCTCGGGGATGCTGATCTGGAAGTCGGAGAGCACTTCGAGCAGGAATGCCTCGAACTCGTCGTCGGCCCGGTCCACCTCGTCGATCAGCAGCACCGCCTGGTCGCCGGCGCGGACCGCCTCGAGCAAGGGCCGCTCCAGCAGGAACCGCGGGCCGAACAGCTTGTCGACCGTGTCCTCGTCGGCGATCTGGCGCTCGGACAGCGCCCGGATGTGCAGCATCTGGCGGGCGTAGTCCCATTCGTACAGGGCCTGGTTCGTGTCGATGCCCTCGTAGCACTGCAGCCGGATCAGCTTCCTGCCGAACACTGATGCGAGCACCTTGGCGACCTCGGTCTTGCCCACCCCGACCTCGCCCTCGAGCAGGATCGGGCGCTGCAGCGACAGGGCCACGAACAGCGCGGTGGCCAGCCCACGGTCGGCGAGATAACCGCCCTGACGCAAGACCTCGGTGAGCTTACCGACGGTTTCCGGACACTCCATCCAGTGCTCTCCTCGCCGTCGGCATCCTCATTGTCAGCGGACCTCCGCCGAGCCGAGGACGAGGTCCCCGATGCTGCCAGCTTCGGAATTCAGCTTGCCCTCGCGCTCGAGCCTGGTCCGCCAGGCGGTGCGCAGATCGCCGTCCGGTCCGGCCAGGCCGTCGAAATTGATGTTGGCCATGCTCTTGCAGGACTTCGACGTCCCGCAGTCCTCCAGGTCCGCGCTGGTCTGTCCCTGGGCATTCCAGACCCCACGAAGCACTTCGAGGGCGTCATCCGGCTGACGACTCATCGTTAGGCACCTTCCGGCCGGTGTGCTGTCCTAACGCCTGACTCTAATTCCTGCCGCTGAGTAGGGCGACATCGGATTAAGGGTTCTCTTATTGCCGGCACCGTGTCATGGGGCGTGTATCCGCGCCCGCTGGCTGCTCAGTTCACCATGAGCAGTTCCACGGCTTGGATCACGATGGTGCGGGACGGGACGGGCAGGAGGACCGGCTCGGCGACGAGGTCGTCGTGGTAGTCGCGCAGCAGCGGCGGGCGGTCGCCTGGCCAGGCGCTGCGGGGCAGCATCCCGGCGGGTGCCAGGTCCTCGGCAGCGGCGACGTCCCGGACATACGCCGGAACGCGGGTGATCCCGCGGCTGAGCAGCCCGAAGGACCGGTGGTGCCCGTCCCGCAGCACGTAGCGGCCCTGGAAGCGGGCCACCTCGATGAACGAGGGCGGCACGCCGACCGTGAACCCGTGCCCCAGTTGGCTGGCCTGCGGCGCTCTGTTGCCGGGCGCGTCGAAGTTGCCGATCACCGCCAGGTTCAGGTTCGGCGAGGTGATGGTGTATGTCTTCGTGAGGTAGTGGTACTGGCCCTGGATCGGCAGCACGTCGTCGCCGGGGGACAGCTCGCCGATGGGCCGGGGATGCCTGGTCGGCAGGGTCAGCTCGGCGATGGCCCGGAGGTCACCGGGGTCCAGGATGGCGGCGCGCTCGACGGCGGTATCGGTGAAGACGCTGGGCGCGACGGCCACGACCCGGGCCAGGTCCGCCAGGGCGATCTCCCAGCCCTCCGCGCGCATCCTGGCGCCGGCGGCTGTAGCTTCGAGCCGGGTGACGTGATCGGCCAGCTCGTCTGGCAGCGGCGAGATGAGGCCGTCCTGGTCGATCCCGGCCGGGCGTGCCGCTACCGCCGCAAGGGCCTGGCTGACCCGGGCGCGCTGAGCGTCGGACAGCTCGCCGTCGGCCTGGCTGGCCAGGAGGGTCTCGGCGTGCTCCTGGGGCAGCCAGCCCAGCAGCGCCCGCGCGGCTCCCGGCGGGCGCGAGCCCCGCGGGACCATGAGCTGGCTGCTCCTCGCCAAGTCATCGAGGCTGCCTGTCGTCTGGCTGGTCATGGGCTGATCCCTCCCGGAAGGCCGCATCCTCACCGCCGGCCCGGCATGGGCGGACGGCACGGAGCGGGCAGGCATGTCTGGCGGGCATCACGCTAGGCCATGCCCCTGCCATTTCCCGCGCCTAACCGGTGGCTGCTGTATCTAGCTGCGTCGTTTGGGTGGGTGGGCCTAGATGGACTTGAACCATCGACCTCATCCTTATCAGGGATGCGCTCTAACCGGCTGAGCTATAGGCCCTTGTCTCGCTGCGCCCGGGCAGGCCAGGAAGCACCGCCGGGCAAGATTACCGCATCCGCTGGGATACCGGGTCAGTCGGTCTCCCGCAGCGTGACCTCGATCCCGCCGCCCATGTGAGTGACCAGGTTGTAGACCATGGCACCGACCGTGGAGAGCGCGGTGATCAGGACGATGTTGACCGCGCCGATGAGCATCGTGTAGCCGAGAATCCTCGATGCGGAGAACCACTTGGACATGCTGACCCCGGCCGATCCCGAACTGGAGGTCACGCTCGTCAGCGTCCTCTGCACGCTATCGAAGACGCCTAGCGAGGAGAGCGCGAAGTACAGGACCGCGACGGCGACGAAGAGCATGACCCAGGCCACCAGCGAAATCAGGAAGCTGAACTTCATCACCGACCACGGCTCAAGCCTGGCCACGACCAGATCGGCCCGCCGCCCCTGGCCGCCTCCGGCCCCGGCACCAGTCCTGGCCTTGGGCCGCGAGACCCCGGCGAAGGCGGCCGCCCGGCGACCGACACCGGCGGTGCCCTCGGCGGTCCCAGGTGTATCCCTGACCCCCGTTGTATCCCTGAGCCCGCCTGCATCCCTGACCCCGGGTGCGTCCATGAAGCCGGCCGTGTCCCTGAAGCCCGTCGTACCCGCGAAGCCCGCCGTCGTATCCGCATACTGTGCTGGGTAGGGCAGCGGGTTTCCAACCCCGCCCGCGCTGCCTTCCTGGCCGTATGCACTCACCGGCGCCCTCTCCGTCCCGAACTCGGCGTCCTGGCCGTTCGAGTGCAAAGTCTCCCCGCCGTAGGAATAGGCATTCACGTCGGCAGCATCCGGTTCAGGTAGGTCTCCCGCGGCATCGGAAGAACCGGAACTGGCCGATCCTGCACTGGCCGATCCTGCACTGGCCGATTCAGTGCTGGCCGGGTCCTCGGTCTCAAGACCGTCGCTGGCCGGGCCATCAGCTGCCGGATCGGGGCTGGCCGGACCCTTGGTGTCCGAGCCTGCCGCTCCGCCCGGCAGCCACGACGGTGGCTCCACGCGTTGGTCCACCCGTCCTCCTCCGGAAAGTCTGCTATGACGAGGTTATCCCCAACGGGAGGAAATCAATCTCGTCCAGGCTCAAGGGCGACCATTGGTTACCCAATTGATTACTCCTGAGACGCCGCGACTCGTCAGGACGTTGCCTCCCGGACCCAGCTGTCACTCACTGTAACCATCAGGGGACTCAGCATCCTCTTCGGACTCAGCATCCTCTTCGGACTCAGCACCATACCCGGCCTCCGGGGCTACTCCGTCCACTGAGTCGTCCCCGGGCTCGTCCAGTGACTCGTCCTCCGCCACGTCCAGGGATTCAGCGTTCCGGGCCATAGCCACCACGCTGTCGCCCGAGGCCAGGTTCATCAGCCGGACCCCCATGGTCTGCCGGCCCGACAGCTTGACCTCCGCGGCGGAGGTCCGGATGACACCGCCCGCCGAGGTGATGGCGAAGACCTCGTCGTCGGGGTGGACCATCAGTGCTCCGACGAGCTCGCCGCGGGCCTCGACGATCCTGGCGGTAAGCACGCCGCGGCCGCCCCGGCCCTGCACCGGGTACTGGTCGGCGGGCGTCCGCTTGGCATAGCCCCCGACGGTGGCGACCATCACGTCCGCACCCTCGCGGACCACGTGCATGCCGAGCATCTCGTCACCGTCAGCGAAGCGCATGCCGATGACCCCGGATGTGGCCCGGCCCATCGGGCGCAGCGCCTCGTCGGTCGCATTGAACCTGATGGCCTGGGCCTGCTTGCTGACCAGCAGGAGATCGTCGTTGGGGAAAACTAGGCGAGCGGCGATTACTTCGTCATCCTCGCGCAAGTTGATGGCGATGATGCCGCCGGCCCGGGGCGAGTCGAAATCGGTCAGCCGCGACTTCTTCACCAGGCCGGACTTGGTCGCGAGGACGAGGTAGGGCGCGAGTGAGTAGTCCCGCAGCGCCAGTACCTCGGCGATGCGCTCGTCCGGCTGGAAGGCCAGCAGGTTCGCCACGTGCTGACCCCGCGCGTCCCGCGCCGTGTCGGGCAGCTCATAGGCCTTGGCCCGGTAGACGCGTCCCTTGTTGGTGAAGAACAGGATCCAGTGATGGGTGGTGGTCACGAAAAAGTGGTCGACGATGTCGTCGGTCCGCAACTGCGCCCCGCGCACCCCCTTGCCGCCCCGCCGCTGCGCCCGGTACAGGTCCGTCTTGGTGCGCTTCGCGTAGCCGCCCCGGGTGATGGTGACGACCACGTCCTCCTCAGCGATGAGGTCTTCATCAGTCACGTCGCCGTCATAGGCGATGATCTTGGTCCGCCGATCGTCCCCGTACTTGGTGACGATCTCGCCGAGTTCCTCGCCGACGATCTGCCGCTGCCGCTCCGGCGAGGCCAGGATGGCCTCGTACTCAGCGATACGGGCCATCAGCTCCTCATACTCATCCACCAGCGCCTGGCGCTCCAGGGCGGCCAGCTTGCGCAGCTGCATGTCGAGGATGGCGCGGGCCTGGCCCTCATCGATGTCCAGCAGTTCCATCAGGCCCTGCTGGGCGACCGCCGCCGAGGCGCTGGCCCGGATGAGCGCGATGACCTCGTCGATGGCGTCGATCGCCTTGAGCAGTGCGCTCACGATGTGCGCGCGTTCCTGCGCAATGCGAAGGAGGTAACGGGTACGCCGGACGATGACCTCGATCTGGTGGCTGACCCAGTACCGGACCATCTGGTCGATCCGCAGCGTGCGCGGCACGCCGTCCACGAGCGCGAGCATGTTCGCGCCGAACGTGTCCTGCAGCTGAGTGTGCTTGTAGAGGTTGTTGAGCACGACCTTGGCGATCGCGTCCCGCTTCAGCACGATCACCAGCCGCTGGCCTTTCCGGCCACTGCTCTGGTCCTGGACGTCGGCGATGCCGTTGACCCGGCCGTCCTTCGCCAGCTCGGCGATCTTGACGGCCAGGTTGTCCGGGTTGACCTGGAACGGGAGCTCGGTGACGACCAGGCAGGCGCGGCCCCGGGCGTCCTCCTCGACCTCGACCACGGCCCGCATGGTGATCGACCCGCGCCCGGTCCGGTAGGCCTCCTGGATGCCGCGGCGGCCGACGATCAGCCCGCTGGTGGGGAAGTCGGGTCCCTTCACCCGCTCGATCAGCGCGTCGAGCAGTTCCTCATCTCCTGCGTCGAAGTTCGCCAGGTACCACTGGACACCAGCGGCGATCTCGCGCAGGTTGTGCGGCGGGATCTTGGTGGCCATGCCCACCGCGATCCCCTCGGACCCGTTGACCAGCAGGTTGGGGAACCGGCTCGGTAGCACCACGGGCTCGGCTCCGCGCCCGTCGTAGTTGGGCCGGAAATCGACGGTCTCCTTGTCGATGTCCCGCAGCATCTCCATGGCCAGCGGGGCCAGGCGGCACTCGGTGTACCGCATCGCGGCGGCCGGATCGTTGCCGGGCGAGCCGAAGTTTCCCTGGCTGGACACCAGCGGCATCCGCATCGACCACGGCTGGGCCAGCCGGACGAGCGCGTCGTAGATGGCGGAGTCGCCGTGCGGGTGGTACTGGCCCATCACCTCGCCGATGACCCGCGCGCACTTGAAATAGCCCCGGTCGGGCCGGTACCCGCCGTCGTACATCGCGAACAGGATGCGGGTGTGCACCGGCTTGAGGCCGTCCCTGACGTCCGGGAGCGCCCGGCCGACAATGACCGACATCGCGTAGTCGATGTAGCTGCGCTGCATCTCCACCTGGATGTCGACCGGCTCGGTCCGGTCGTGCTCCGGCGCCGGGGCGCCCCCCGCGTCCACGTCAGTCACGTGCCAACCTCTTCCATGTCTGATCAGGGGTCAGGTCTCCCAGATCCCCGGGGGAATCGCGCGCGGCGTCCCCCGCCGGTGGATCTAGATGTCGAGGAACCTGACATCCTTGGCGTTTCGCTGGATGAACGACCGCCGTGCTTCGACGTCCTCACCCATCAGCACGCTGAACAACTCGTCGGCCTGCGCCGCGTCGTCGAGCGTCACCTGCCGCAGAACGCGCTTGGCCGGGTTCATCGTGGTTTCCCACAGCTCGGCCGCGTTCATCTCGCCCAGGCCCTTGTACCGCTGGATGCCGTCCTTCGGCCTCGGGTCCCTGCGGCCCGCCTCGATGCCCGCCTCGATAACCGCGTCCCGCTCCCGGTCGGAGTAGACGTAGTCCGGTTCCACCCCGCGTCCCTCCCACTTGATCTTGTAGAGCGGCGGCTGAGCGAGGTACACGTGGCCGGCCTCGATGAGCGGCTTCATGAACCTGAACAGCAGGGTGAGGAGCAGCGTGGTGATGTGCTGGCCGTCCACGTCCGCGTCGGCCATCAGCACGATCTTGTGGTAGCGAAGCTTGGAGATGTCGAAGTCGTCGTGGATGCCGGTGCCCAGTGCGGTGATCATCGCCTGGACCTCGTTGTTCTTCAGGACCCGGTCGATCCTGGCCTTCTCGACGTTCAGGATCTTGCCGCGGAGCGGCAGGATGGCCTGGAACTCCGAGTCCCGGCCCTGCTTGGCCGAGCCGCCGGCCGAGTCACCCTCGACCACGTAGATCTCGCACCGCTCCGGGTCACTGGACTGGCAGTCGGACAGCTTCCCCGGCAGCGAGTTGGTGTCCATCAGGCCCTTGCGCCTGGTCAGGTCGCGGGCCTGGCGGGCCGCCATCCTGGCCCGGGCCGCCTGGGTGGCCTTGGTGATGATGTCCTTGGCCTCGCCGGGGTTGCGATCGAACCAGTCCCGCAGATGGTCGTTGCAGACCTTCAGCACGAACGACCTGGCCTCGGTGTTGCCGAGCTTGGTCTTGGTCTGGCCCTCGAACTGGGGCTCGGCCAGCTTGACGTGGACAATCGCGGTGAGGCCCTCCCGGACGTCCTCGCCGAGAAGGTTCTCGTCCTTCTCCCGCAGCAGCTTCTGTTCCTTGGCGTACTTGTTCACAATCGAGGTGAGCGCGGCCCGGAACCCCTCCTCGTGGGTGCCGCCCTCAGCCGTGTTGATCGTGTTGGCGAAGGTGTGCACCGACTCGGCGTAGGAAGCGTTCCACTGCATCGCGATCTCGGCCGAGATCCCATTGCCCTCCTCGCCGAAGTCGATCACCGAGGCGTGCACCGCGTCCTTGGAGGCGTTCAGGTAGCGCACGAAGTCCGTGATGCCGCCGTCGTAGCGGTAGTTGACCACCCGCGACCCGTCGTCGGCATGCTCCGGCCGCTCATCGGTCAGGTTGATGGCCAGGCTCCGGTTGAGGAACGCCATCTCCTGGAGCCGGCGAGAGAGCGTTTCGAAATTCCAGTCTGTGGTCTCCGTGAAAATCGAGCTGTCCGGCCAGAACGAAATAATTGTGCCGGTCTCGTCGGTTTTCTCACCCCGGCTGAGCTCCGTGACTGGCCGGCTCAGCTCGTACGACTGCCGCCAGACATATCCGTCGCGCCGGATCTCCACCTCAAGGCGGGCGGACAGCGCATTCACCACGGAAACGCCGACGCCGTGCAGGCCCCCGGAGACCGCGTACGATTTGCCGTCGAATTTGCCGCCCGCGTGCAGGGTCGTCAGGACGACCTCCACCGCGGGGCGCTTCTCGACTGGATGGTCATCAACGGGAATGCCGCGGCCGTTGTCGGCCACCCGGACACCCCCGTCGGAAAGCAGGGTGACGTCGATCCGGTCGCAGAACCCGGCGAGCGCCTCGTCGACCGCGTTGTCCACGACCTCCTGCACCAGATGGTGCAGGCCGCGCGCGCTGGTCGAGCCGATGTACATGCCGGGACGCTTGCGCACCGCCTCAAGGCCCTCTAGGACCGTGATCGAACGTGCGTCGTAGGACAAGGGCAAGCCTCCTGGAAGGGATACGCGCCCGCCGGCCATGCAGGTCCCGTCCGGTGGTCTGCCTGGCCTAGCGGCGCTCTTACATTTTACCTGGGAGGACCCTCCGTCTCAGCCGTAAGTGTCACGCGGACCGCGACCGCCGCGTACCCTCCACTCCCCGGCCCGCCGTGGTTGCTCCGGTCCGCGTACTTTCACCCGTGTGACGGTGCCGTCCCCCAGTTCGGCATTGAGCCTCCGGATCAGGGTGGCGGCGAGCAACCGCACCTGGGTGGCCCACGCCGTGGAGTCAGCGACCACGACAAGCTCGCCCTCGGTGAGCCCGTCCGGCAGGGTGTGCGCGGCGAGGTCGGCCCCCACGATCTGGTCCCAGCGGCCGAACACCGAGCCCACTGCGCTGGCCGTCTGCCAGCCCTGATCGTCGATGAGCCCTTCGATCGCGGCGTGCAGCGGCTGCGGGTCGTCCCGGCGGGCCCGCCGTGGGCGGCGCGACCAGGCCGCCCGGTCGGCCCGGTCGGCCCGCTGGTCGCCGCCCGCGAGCCGGTCAGCATGAATCCCCCCGATCGGTGGTGCCTCGCCGCGGGCCCTCGCGTCGGCCTTCGCTCTGGCCAGCTCCTCGCTGGCCAGCCGCGCGCGCTCGTCCGCATGACGGTCAGGCACGTCGTCAGGCACGGGTGATCACCCCAGCGGCCACCTCGAACCGCGCCCCGGCCAGCACGGCGGGGACATCGGCCGGCACGGCCGCGGTGACCAGTACCTGCTGGGCCCCGGCGACCAGGCCGGCCAGCCGCTCCCGCCGGCCGGTGTCCAGTTCCGCGAACACGTCATCGAGAATCAGCACCGGGTCGTCGCCGTCAGCCCGCAGCAGCTCGTAACCGGCGAGGCGGAGCGCGAGCGCCATGGACCAGGATTCGCCGTGGCTCGCATAGCCACGGGCGGGCAGGTCGCCGATGCGCAGCTCCAGATCGTCCCGGTGCGGGCCGACCAGGCAGACGCCGCGCTCCAGCTCGTCGGGCCGCGCCCGGACCAGCGCCTCGCGCAATCCGTCCGCGAGCACGGCCCGGTCTATCCGTGGACCAGTGTCACCCCCAGGACTGGCACTGAACTCCTGGCCCGCGCCGGGCTCCTGGCCGGCACCCCCCGGCCCGCTAGATTCCTGGCCGGCACTGGACTGGCGGTAGGTGATGCTGGCCTCGCCCACCTCGCCGGAGACTTCGGCGTATGCCTTGGCGACCAGCGGGCGGAGGGCGGCCGTCAGCTCGATCCGGCCCGCGAGCAGTTCGGCGCCCTTCAAGGCCAGGTGCTCGTCCCAGGCGTCGAGCGCACCAGCCAGCCCCATCCCTTCCCCGCCGGTTTCTTCCTGGTCGGTGCTTTCTTCCTGCGCCGTGCTTTCTTCCTGCGCTGTGCGGTCATCGCGTGGCCCGCGGCCGCCGCGCGGCCGGCCGGCCCGGGCGAACGCACGCGAGCCCGACCGGGCCCGGGCCGACTTCAGCAGCGCGGTCCGCTGCCGGACAACCCGCTCGTAGTCGGCCCGGACGCCCGCGTACCGGGGGGCGCTGGCCACCAGGAGTTCGTCGAGGTACCGCCGGCGCTGCTCGGGATCGTTCTTGACCACCGCGAGGTCCTCGGGCGCGAACAGCACCGTGCGCAGCACCCCGAGCACCTGACGGGGCCTGGGCACCGGCACGCGATTCAACCGTGCCCGGTTCGCCCGCCCCGGGTTGATCTCGATCTCGACCAGGCTGTCCCGCTGTGGTGAAACAATTGCCGCGCGCAGGATGGCCCGCTCCGCTCCGCTCCGCACCAGCGGCGCGTCGCCAGCGACGCGGTGGCTGCCGAGCGTCGCGACGTAGGCCGCGGCCTCGACAAAGTTCGTCTTTCCCTGGCCGTTCGCACCCAGCAGAGTGCTCACACCCGGCCCGAGACTCAGGTCCGCCGCCGCATAGGACCGGAAGTCGGTAAGCGCGAGGCGGGTCAGGTGCACACCTGGAGAGATTACCCGCGAGAACCGCCAGTGCCGGGTCTAGCCGCCGAGGCGAATCGGCATCAGCAGGTAGCGGTAGTCGGGCTGCTCGTCGGGGGCGGGCTTGCCGGTGATCAGCGCGGGCTTGCCGGGCTCGGTGAACGCGATCCGGGCGACGTCCGAGTCAATCGCGGCGAGCCCGTCGAGCAGGTATTGCGGGTTGAAGGCGATCTGGATGTCGTCCCCTTCGTAGCCGGCCTCCAGTACCTCGACCGCCTGGGCTTCGTCCCCCGTTCCAGCCTCCAGGACGAGCTGGCCGGCGGAGAACGACAGGCGCACCGCGGTGTTGCGTTCGGCGACGAGCGCCACCCGCTTGACCGCATCGGCAAACGGCCCGGCTGCTAGTTCCGCGATCCCATTCACATGGTTCGGCAGCAGGGCCTGGTAGCGGGGAAAGTCTCCGCCGAGCAAGCGGGTCGTGGTCTGGCGTCCGGCACCCTCAAACCCAATCATGCCTTCGCCGCCCGCCCCTTCCTCGCCGGGCAGGGCGAGCGCGATCGACACCTCCGCGCCCGCGGTCAGCGCCCGCGCGGTCTCGGCGAGCGCCCGGGCCGGCACCAGGACCGAAGCTGACAGGTCCGGCCGGGCCGGGCTCCACCGGAGTTCCCTGACCGCCAGGCGGTACCGGTCCGTGGACACCAGGGTCAGCGTGTCACCGGCGATTTCTATCCTGACGCCGGTCAGGGCGGGCAGCGTGTCATCACGGCCAGCGGCCGCCGCGGACTGGCCGACCGCCGAGGCGAAAGCGTCGCTGCCGATGGTTCCGGCCGGAGCGGGCATTTCCGGCAGCGTCGGATAGTCCTCGGCTGGCATCGTGAGCAGCGAAAATGTCGCGCTTCCGCAGGTGAGAGTCGTGCGTGCGCCGTCTGAGCTTATTTCCACGGGCCGGGCCGGAAGGCTTCGGGTGATCTCAGCGAGCAGCCGCCCGGGCACGAGTGCGACCCCGTCCTCGGCTGCGGCGACTGGCACTCGAGCCTGCGCGGACACGTCGTAGTCGAAGCTGGACAGAGTGAGTTCCGTGTCCGCCTGAAGGCGCATGCCCGCCAGGACAGGGACGGCCGGGCGGGTCGGCAGGGCGCGGGCCGTCCAGGCCACCGCCTCGGCCAGCACGTCGCGTTCCACCTCGATCTTCACCGGAAAGTTCCTCCCGTTCTGCAAAAGTCCGTTCCATGTGTTGCTTCTGGTTCAAGCGGCTGGCCGGCCGGGTATGCCGGACTGGGGCCGGTGGTCGCGGGAGTCCGGTGTTTGATTAGCCGGAGGAGCGGTGCCGCCCTACTGGGTAGTTGGCATTCAGTGAGATAACGATAAGTAGTCGTCATAGGGTCGGTGGACACTGGGGAAAGTACCTGACTCCCCAGGTCAGAGGCCATATGAGCGTCCACAGACCCTGTGTGGCCCTGGGCCGCGGCGGGGGAAGCGCTGTGGACAGCGGGCCTTTGGCGGCCAGCTTTCCAGCAGATGCCCCCCGTTTTCCGGGAGTTGTCCTCTGTTCGTCCCAAGCCTGTCCACAGAGATGTCCACAGCCTGTGTGTACCGATAGTGACCGGCGGCACTGTTATGTGCTTGTTCACCCGGACCGCGCCTGCTGTTTGATTCGGTTGGTGAGCTCGGTGACCTGGTTGTAGATCGACCGCCGTTCGGCCATCAAGGATCGGATCTTCCTGTCCGCGTGCATCACCGTGGTGTGATCACGTCCCCCGAAATGCTGCCCGATCTTCGGCAGCGACAGGTCGGTCAGCTCGCGGCACAGGTACATAGCGATTTGCCGGGCGGTCACCAGGACCCGGGAACGCGACGTGCCGCACAGGTCGTCGATAGACAGCCCGAAGTACGAAGCCGTCTGCCCCATGATGGTGGCGGCCGTGATCTCGGGGCCCTGAGCCTCAGGGATTAGATCCTTCAAGACGATCTCCGCGAGCTGGAGGTCTACCGTCTGCCGGTTGAGGCTCGCGAAGGCCGTCACCCGGATGAGGGCACCCTCGAGTTCGCGGATGTTCGTGGAAATACGGCTGGCGATGTACTCCAGGGCTTCGGGAGGCGCGTTGAGCCCTTCCTGTACCGCCTTCTTGCGGAGGATGGCGATGCGCGTTTCGAGTTCGGGGGGCTGCACGTCGGTGAGCAGTCCCCACTCGAACCGGCTGCGCAGCCTGTCCTCCAGGGTGACCAGCCGCTTGGGCGCGCGGTCGCTGGAGATGACTATCTGCTTACTGGCGTTGTGCAAGGTATTAAAGGTGTGGAAGAACTCCTCCTGGGTGCCTTCCTTATTCTCCAGGAACTGGATGTCATCCACCAGGAGCACGTCGACGTCGCGGTAACGGCGCCGGAATCCGTCCTGTTTGCCGTCCCTGATCATGTTGATGAAGTCGTTGGTGAACTCTTCCGAGCTCACGTAGCGGACCTTCACGCCGTGATACAGGCTCTGCGCGTAGTGGCCGATGGCGTGGAGCAGATGAGTCTTGCCCAGGCCCGAGTCGCCGTAGATGAACAGCGGGTTGTAGGCCTTGGCCGGGGCCTCGGCGACCGCGACGGCCGCGGCGTGCGCGAAACGGTTGCTGGAGCCGATCACGAACGTCTCGAAGGTGTACTTGGGGTTGAGCCGGGCCTGAGTCGGGCGGGGCGTGCCGATGCCCGGGCCGGGCCCGGCCTGGTTTCCGGCATCGCGCCGTTCACGGGTGCCCGCCGGATCAAACGACGCAGCCCGGTCGAAGGCCGCGATCGTGCCACGGCCGCCGTCCGCCTGGGCGGACGTGAGAGCATCCGGCGCCGGACTGCCCCCGGGATCCGGTGCGCGGCCGATGCCGCCTTGAGCGGAGGGCAGGCCCAGATGACTGGGGCTGTCGGCCGCAGGGTGGCCGGGCATCGGCAGCGCGTCCTCGGCCAGGGGGGCAGGCGGGAAGGCGGCCATCCCCGTGGCGGTCGGATCGACTGTCACCGCCAACTGGATGCTGCGGCCGAGTTCCCGCGACAGGGCATGGGTGATGAGCGCGCGCAGCCTGGTTTCGAGTTGCTCCTTGACGAACTCGTTGGGAGTGGCGATCAACGCCGTGTTCTCGACCAGCCCCAGCGGCCTGGTCAGCTTCAGCCAGGCCCGCTGATGCGGCTCGATGTGCATAGTCGCGAGTTCGTCCAGAGACCGGGCCCATACTGCCGCGAGGTCCGCTTCACTCATCAGTTGTCCACCTCGCGCCCCCACATGTGATCAACAGCTTTGTCCACAGGTTGTGCACGCCGCATGTCGTGGAGTACTCGAAATGCGCAGGAACAGTATCCGTGGAGCCGGTGGCGTTCCGCGCGGCGGCTGCCGCGGCCGGATTCGTTGTCCACAGCCTAAAGGCCGCACTCGGTGGACGTTCGGTAAACGGCGGGGTTGCGGGGTCCGCGCGGGCTTGGCCGCCGGGCGCTGGTTTGACCAGTGGTCAGCGCGGCGCGTAACGTTAACAGACCCTGCCACCATGGCCCGCATAGCTGCGCGCCTGCGCGCCGTCGGCCCGGTGGCCGACGTCCTGAATGGCGGGACAGCCCGAGCACCGCACCTGGAGTTCCTGTGAGCAAGCGTACGTTCCAGCCGAACAACCGACGGCGCGCGAAGACGCACGGGTTCCGGCTGCGCATGCGGACCCGCGCCGGACGCGCTGTCCTGGCCGCGCGGCGGCGCAAGGGCCGGGCGCGGGTCAGTGTCTGATCAGTCCGCGCCTGCTGACGACGGGGAAGGTCCTCAGTGCTTCCCGCACAGGCCCGGATGCGGCGGCGGGATGAGTTCTCCGCGGCCGTCCGCGGCGGCAGTCGCGCAGGCCGTCGGCTGCTGACTGGTCACCTGCTGGTGCGGGCCGACAGTGCGGGGCCTGCCTTGGTGGGCTTTGTTGTCAGCCGTGCCGTTGGGGGTGCCGTGGTCCGGAACCGGGTACGGCGGCGGCTGCGTTCGGCCACGCTCGGGTACCTGGAGTCGCTGCCGGCAGGTAGCCTGCTTGTGGTCAGAGCCAATCCACAGGCCGCGACCGCGCGCCAGGCGGATCTCGCCGCCGAACTTGACCTGGTGATAGCCACATTGCTGCGGCGGCAGCTGGGGGCGCTGAGCCGATGACCAGGTCAGGTGACCGGCAGGTCGGCGCGCGGCCTTCGCCCGGCGCGTGGCTGCTGCTGACGCTGATTGGCGGCTACCGCCGGTTCGTCAGCCCGTTGCTGGGAACCCGGTGCCGTTTTGCGCCTTCGTGCAGCGCGTACGCCTTCGAGGCGGTGCAGGAACACGGAGCATTGCGGGGCTCGTGGCTCGCAGTGCGCAGGGTCGCCCGCTGTAATCCGTTCCACCGGGGCGGCTTCGACCCGGTGCCCCCCGGCCGCCGCGCCGATCGGCTGTCCACGCCAGCGCAAGGGAGCTAGCTCGTGAACCCGCTCAACCCCCTGTACGACGCGGTCGCGTGGGTCATCATGCGCCTCCATGCCGGGCTGGGCGCGTTGTTCGGCCCGTCCAGCGGCTGGGCCTGGGCGCTCACGATCGTTGTCCTCGTTGTGCTCATGCGACTGCTGCTGCTGCCGCTCTTCATCAAGCAGATGCACGCGACCCGGAAAATGACCGTGCTCGCACCGCAGGTCGCTGAGCTGAAGAAGAAGTACAAGAACGATAAGGCGAAGCTCAACGAAGAAACCATGAAGCTCTACCGGGAGAACGGGGCGAACCCGCTGGCCGGCTGCCTGCCCATCGCGGCGCAGCTGCCTGTGTTCTTCGCGCTGTTCGGGGTGCTGCGCACGATCTCCCTGGACCACCCAAAGTACGGGCTCACCGCGGCCGTGGTGACCAGCGCGCAGCACGCGCACATCTTCGGTGTCACCGTGGCCGACCGGTTCCTGTCAACGATCAAGCCACCGACCCTGTTCCCGCTTTCGAGTAGTGGCCGCCTGGTGATCGTGCTCACGGTCCTGGTCAGTGCCGCGACGACGTTCATGACCGTGCGGCAGAGCACCAAGCGCGGGATGACACCGCAGATGACGCCCGACAACCCGATGGCGTCATCGCAGAAGTTCATGGCCTACATCGTGCCGGTGTTCGCGCTTTCCGGGCTGTACTGGCAATACGGGCTGGTTCTCTACTGGGTGACCACCAACCTGTGGACGCTCGGCCAGCAGCACGTGCTGTTCAGGAGGTTCCCGCCGCTGACACCCGCGGCCACCGGGAGCGGGCCGGCCGGCGGTGCTGGAGCGGCGGCCAAGCCGTCCGCGAAGCCCGCAGTCAAGGCGCCTGCCAGGCCGGTGAACCAGCTCAGGGGGAGTAGCAAGCAGTCCGGGGGGGCGGCCCGGGGCACGGCCAGGCAGCCGGGCGGCACCGGGTCTGGCGGAACTGTGCCCAAGGGACCCGCGGTGCCCAAGGGACCCGCGGTGCCTAAGGGACCCGCGGTGCCCAAGGGACCCAAGGCGCCCACTAACGGCAGCAGCAGTGGCGGTGCGGGCGGCGTGCTGCGCAGGCTCGGCCGAGGTCGCGCGGAACCCGAGCCCGAACCCGAGTCGGCCCCGGCCGAGACTAAGCTCGTCAGGCAGCAGCCAGTGCGCCAGCCGCGCAGTCGGCGCTCTGGCAAGCGGTGAGGCGGCGGACGATACCTCGGACCCGCATGGTGCCTGGACTGTACGGATCCGCAGCAAGGAGGACCCGGTCGTGAGCCAAGGGGAGAACGCCCCCACCGTGACCAGCGATGATGTCGCAAATCTGCCGCTGGTCGGCGGCGTCGAGGATGACGGCGACCCCATCGAGGGGGACGCCGCGTCGGAGAACGGCACCGCCGGGCCGGACGATCTGGTGGAGCCGGAGGACTTTGAGCCGGACGATCTGGTGGAGCCGGACGATCTGGTCGAGCCGGACGATCTGACCGGCGATGGTGAAAGTTTCGTGGCCGGCCAGGACGAGGGCGATCCCGCGGCCGAAACGCGGCCAGAGGTGGATCCTGCGGATCTCGAGCAGGAGAGCGAGATCGCCGCGGACTACGTCGAGGGCCTGCTCGACGTGGCCGACCTCGACGGTGACATCGACATGGACGTGGAAGGGGACCGGGCGCTTGTCTCGGTGGTCGGGGCGACGCTGCAGGAACTGATCGGCCCGCGCGGCGAAGTGCTCGAAGCACTGCAGGAACTGACCCGGCTCGCGGTCCACCGGCAGACCGGCATGCGGACCAGGATAATGCTGGATGTCGGGGGGTACCGGGTTCGGCGCCGTTCAGAACTCGCCGAGCTGGGCCAGGACGCTGCCGAGGAAGTCAGGACCAGCGGCGTCCCGAAGCGGCTCAGCATCATGACGCCCTTCGAGCGCAAGGTTGTGCACGACGCTGTTGCCGCAGCGGGCTTGCGCAGCGAGTCGGAGGGCGAGGAACCGGCCCGCCGGGTGGTCGTTTTTCCTGCCAGCTGACCCGGGCCGACTTTCCGGCCCGGAGACGGGCCCAGCCGTGACGCCGCCGCTCCCGCTCTGGCCGGGCGCGGCGCCCGATCCTCCCCCGGAAGCGCGGGATGTGTTCGGGCCCAACCTCCCTGTCGCCGAGGAATATGTGCGGCTGCTGGCGGGCGCGGGCGTGAGTCAGGGGCTTCTCGGGCCCCGGGAAGTGCCGCGGCTCTGGGGCAGGCACGTGCTGAACTGCGCGGCCGTGGCGGAACTCGTGCCCCACCCATCGACGCTCATCGACCTGGGATCGGGTGCTGGGCTGCCAGGGATCGTGCTTGCGTTGCTGCTACCAGACGTTGAAGTGATCCTGCTGGAGCGGATGGAACGGCGAGCGGCTTTCCTTCAGGAGTGCGTCCGAGTACTGGGCCTGCGCAACGCTCAGGTCCGCTGTGGCCGGGCGGAAGACCTGGCCGGGAAGCTGGCCGTGGACGTCGTGACCGCGCGCGCGGTGGCGCCGATGGAACGGCTGGCCGGGCTGGCGCTAGGTCTGGTGCGGCCCGGCGGCCTGGTCCTCGCCATCAAGGGCGCCGGGGCGGAAGAGGAAGTAGCCCGCGCGCGTTCCACGTTGCGCCGGCTGGGCACCGGAGACGTGACCGTTCTGCGGGCCGGGGGCGGTAAGGTCGATCGGGCTGCGACAGTCGTCCGGCTGATTGCGGGCGGTCACTGAGACAGCACGCCGGGGGGCAGGCAGGGAGGAGCGCAGCGGTGGCTTCCGCAAGCGGCCTGGGATGGCCGGTAGGGCCGGTCCCGGGCTCCCGGCACCTGGTTACGGGTGAGCCGTCGCCTGCCGCAGGAGGTCTCGGCTGGCCAGCGGAGGGAGCGGATGGTGCACTCGGCGCGGGAAGGCCAGAGGCTTCGGCCGTGGGCAGGGAGCGGGCTTCGGTGGTTCAGGTAACGGCGCACGACGAGAGTGCGGCAACCCGGCGCGTGCGCCAGGCCGTTTCGGCGGCGGTTTCACGTGAATCCGGGGTGCCTGGTGGTCTGGCCGCCCACCCGAGTTCCACCGGAAGCGGGGGGGAGATGTCGGCGAGCCGGGATGTGGCTGCTGGGCCAGGTCAGGTCGTGTATCCGGCCGGGGAGCGGGTCTGGCCCCGGCCTGGAGCGTGCCGGGTTATCACGATCGCCAACCAGAAGGGTGGCGTAGGCAAGACCACCACGGCTGTCAACCTGGCGGCGTCGCTGGCGCAACATGGATCGCGTGTGCTGGTCGTGGACCTGGATCCGCAGGGGAACGCATCGACGGCGCTGGACGTCGATCACCGGGCCGGGACGATGTCGGTCTACAACGTCCTGGTCGAGGACCGCCCGCTGGCCGGGATCATCCGGGCCGTGGATGACATTCCGCTCCTCTACTGTGCCCCGGCGACGATCGACCTGGCCGGCGCGGAGATCGAACTGGTGCCGCTGGTGGCACGGGAGTCTCGGCTGTCACGGGCCCTAGCTGCTTACGATTCGTCACAGCTTGACTACATTCTTATAGACTGCCCTCCTTCGCTCGGGCTGCTGACGGTCAACGCGCTCGTGGCCGGCGTCGAGGTGCTCATCCCCATCCAGTGCGAGTACTACGCGCTGGAGGGACTGGAACAACTGCTCCGCACCGTGGATCTGGTCAAGAGCCACCTGAACCCCGCCCTGGCCGTCTCGACCATCCTGCTCACCATGTACGACTCACGGACCCGCCTGGCGTCGCAGGTCGCGGACGAGGTCCGGGAGCACTTCGGAGATGTGGTGCTTGGCTCGGTCATCCCACGGAACGTCCGTGTGTCCGAGGCACCGAGTTACGGGCAGTCCGTGATGACCTACGATCCCGCGTCAACCGGCGCGCTGGCCTATCTGGAAGCGGCCAGGGAGATGGCGCACCGGGCCGGCCCGATGGACCGGACTGGCTGACCGGGCCGGCTGACCGGGCTGGACGTCTGCGCCGTCAGGGAGGATGCTCCAGGCGGATGCCGGCGAAGCTTGGTCCGGTGGGATGCTGGCACGGACCGCAGGGCTGGCACGGACCGCAGGGCGAGGAGATGCGATGGCTCAGCAGAAGCGAGGGCTCGGCAAGGGCCTGGGTGCGCTGATACCGACTGCCCCACCCGGCTCGGCCGCGTCG
>JAWWPY010000311.1:0-10596 GCA_033854735.1 Streptosporangiaceae bacterium
CCCGCGCCGATCAGCGGTTTGCTGTCCTGCGGCAGCCGGTTGGCGTGGTCGGCGCCATAACGCCGTGGAACTACCCGATTTCCATGATCACCCGGAAGCTCGGGCCTGCCCTGGCCGCCGGCTGCACGGTCGTGCTCAAGCCGGCAGAGCATACCCCGCTGTGCGCGGTGGAGATGTTCCGGATCTTCGAGGAGGCGGGGATCCCGCCGGGCGTGGTTAACCTGGTCACGGCCAGAGATCCACGGCCTATCGGACGGGAATTTATTGATCATCCTGCTGTGCGGAAGATCACCTTCACAGGGTCCACCCGGGTCGGGAAGCTCCTGGCCGAGGGCGCCGCCCGCCAGGTCAAGCGGGTCTCGCTCGAGCTCGGAGGGCACGCACCGTTCCTTGTCTTCGACGACGCTGATCCAGTGCATGCCGCCCGCGGGGCGGCCATGGTCAAGATGCTCAACACGGGTCAGGCCTGCATTTCCCCGAACCGGATCCTCGTGCAGGCCTCGATCGTGGAGGAGTTCGTGGCCGCGTTGGCGGACCGGCTCGGCCGTATGCGGGCCGGAAACGGTCACGAGGACGGGGTGAGCATCGGGCCCTTGATCAATCAGGAAGCTGTCGACCGCATGGAGCGTCAGGTCTCCGACGCTCTGCAAAAGGGTGCGCAGCTCAAGGTCGGCGGCGAGCGCATGCGGGGTGGGAAGTTCGACGGCGGATTCTTCTTCCCGCCGACGCTGGTTACCGGCGTCACGGCCGACATGGATATCTACCGGGAGGAGACCTTCGGCCCGATTGCGGCGGTGACCACATTTGAGGGCGAGCAGCAGGCCATCGAGATGGCTAATGACACGTCTTATGGACTGGCCTCTTATGTCTACACGCGTGACTTGAGCCGGGCCACCCGGGTTGCGGAAGCGCTGCGGTTCGGGATTGTCGGGATCAACGACATCAATCCCACGTCAGCCGCGGCGCCGTTTGGCGGGATCAAGGAGAGTGGTCTCGGGCGCGAGGGTGCCCAGGAGGGGCTGTCCGAGTACCTCGATACCAAGCTTATCGGGGTCAGTATCTAATCAGCATGAAGGAGCGGAAAGCTGTGACCGCCACGCGCCCGCCGTACAGCCCGGAAGAGGTCGACGGTGTGAACACCCCAGCTAACGATGAAGTCCCCGACTCCATAAGAAATAACCGTGCCCGCCTGGTGCGAGTATTCCACCCGCGCAGCATCGCCGTGGTCGGGATGAGCGACAGGTCCACATATGCTCAGAGCTTCGCCCGGACCCTGCAGAGCGATGCTGAGCTCTTCTTCGTCCACCCCCGGGAGGACAGTGTCTTCGGGCGGCCCGCCTACCCAAGCCTGCGCGCCGTTGGTGCTCCGGTTGATGCCGTATTCAGCCTGGTTTCCGCGGCCCGGACGCCTGGCGTTGTCGAGGAAGCCGTGGAAATCGAGGCTGGCGGGGTTGCCACCATGGCCGGTGGCTTCGCCGAGCTGGGCGGGGAAGGCCAGGAACTCCAGCGCCGGTTGCGAGAGGTCGCGACGGCCGCGGGCATGCCGGTCATCGGGCCCAACGGGATCGGGTTCGTCAACGTTCCCGAGAGTCTTGATCTCTCGATGATCACCTTCCAGCGGCGCCCGGGCGGACTGTCCGTGGTGGGCCACAGCGGAGCAATGCTCGCGGCCATGGCCGCGCCGGCCTTCCGGCCGGGCGGAGTCGGGCTCAACTTGCTCATCTCCGCCGGCAACGAGGCCGTGACCGATTCGGCCGATTACCTCGATTTCCTGGTCGAGGATCCCGGTACGACAGTCATCGCGGTGATGCTGGAGAAGATCAGGCGGCCGGGGTTGTTTTTCGCGGCCGCCGGGCGCGCCCTGCGGGCCGGGAAGCCCATCGTGGCGATGAAGATGGGCCGGGGAGAGCGAGCCCGCCGCATGGCGCTCTCACATACTGGGACACTGACCGGTGATGCCTGGGTCTATGACATGGCGTTCAAGCAGGCCGGCATCCAGGTTGTCGGCGACATCGATGAGCTGATCGACTCGGTCCAGGTCCTGGAGCAGCTGGCGCCGAGCCGGTGGTCACCCATTGAGGGCCTAGCCGTTCTCACGATGACCGGGGGATTCGCCCAGCTGGCGAGCGATCTCGCCGAGGTCGAGCACGTCGAGGTGCCCGAGGTGACCCGGCTGACGCCTTGGGTGGGCGAACGGATCCCCGGTGCGACCGTCCCGAACCCCCTCGACGCAACAGGCTTCGTCGGGGTGCGCCCAGGACTATGGGAAGAAATCATCCAGGAATACGCGGCCGCCGACGAGTTTGACGTCCTCCTCCTGGCCAATCAGCATGCAGACTGGAACTCGGGCGCGGAGCCGCACGCCCGGCAGCTGGTGGACGCAGCCAGGATGAACGGTAAGACCACAGTGCTCGCCCCGCTGGCCGGCACCGCTGGTCAGTGGCTGGGGGCGCTCCGGGCGGACGACGTCGCCGTGACGAACGGCCTGCGGCCTACATTCAGAGCGCTGGCCACGATGAGCCGCTTCATGCGGACCCGGCGGACCGCGGCGGTCAACGACCCAGCCTCAGTCCCCCTAGTGCCAAGACCCGATGCTCCTACTCTCGCGGTTCCTGAAGGGCGCATGCTCGGCTTCGGCGCGACGATGCAGCTTCTATCTGCGGCCGGCATTCCCGTCTGCCCGTACCAGCTCACCGACGGCGCCATTCCGGAGACGCTGGCCTTCCCGGGCCCATACGTCGTCAAGCTGGCTGACGTGGCCCACCGGACCGAGCACGGAGCCGTGCGCGTGCGGGTAGCGGATGAAGACCTCGCCGCCACCTGCCGTGAGCTCGCCGCGCTGGCGGACGAGCTCGAAGCGCCCAGAACCCTGGCCATCCAGCCGATGCTGAACGGATACGCCGAGGCCTTCATCGGGATGAATGGGGCCACCGAGCTCGGCCCGGTGGTCGCCTTCGGGCCGGGCGGCGTGTTCGTTGAGGTCCTGCGACGGGTCAGCGGACGCCTCGCTCCGCTGTCCGGCGACGACGCCAGAGAACTGCTGGCCGATTTCGCTGACCTGGGGATTCTCGAAGGTCTCCGCGGCGGCCCGCCCTGGGATGCGAAGGCCCTGGTGTCCATCCTCGAGGCCGCGGGCCGGCTGGTCGCGGGCGGGCGGGACTGGATCGATTCGATCGACGTCAATCCGCTCATCCTCACCCCCGAGGGGGTTGTCGCCGTGGACGGCCTGTGCCTGGTAAGAGAAGCACGGAGGATCTGAACGTGCCGTCCTGGCTCGCCGCCGACGAGACCTGGGATGCGGATATCTACTCGGGGAACCCCCTCCAGTTTCCCGGTTATGCCCCGGAGGGGGCTCCCGCGGGCGACTCCGCCGTGACCGGCGTCCTTTCGCTGCACGGCCAGCCGATCGTCACGATCTCGATGCAGTTCGAGTGCTTCGGCGGAACGATGGGCATTGTCGCCGGAGAAAAGATCGTCCGGGCCTTCGACCAGGCCGTGCGGTTGCGCGCACCCGTTGTCGCTGTCACGAGATCGGGCGGCGTCCGCCTCCAGGAAGGCACACTAGCGCTGCTCCAGATGGGCCGGACCAGCGCGGCGAGGGCGAGGCACGCTGCCGCCGGGCTGCTGATGCTGTCGGTGTTCGACTCGCCCACTACCGGGGGCGTCTATGCCTCGTGGGCATCGCTGGCCGACCTCAAAGCTGCCCGGCGAGGAGCGGTCATGGGATTCGGTGGCCCCCGTGTGGTGGAGTACGTCACCGGCCAGCTCCCTACGCTCCTGTCGCATTCGGCGGAGGCCGCTTACGCCCGCGGCCACGTGGATGCCTTGCTGGCGGAGGACGACGTACTGCCCTGGATCGAAAGTGCGCTCGGGCTGCGGCACCATCAGCTCAGCCCGCCGGCCAGGCCGTGGGTCAGCACACCTGCGGAGCGTCACAGTCCACGGCCGGTCCGCAGCGAGTGGGAGGTGGTTCAGGCCGCCCGAGGGAAAGGCCGCCCTTCAGGGATGGAGTGGGCCGCAGCGCTCACGACATCGTGGACTGAGATCCGGGGCCCAGAGCCGGCCATCCGAGCCGGGCTGGCCACCCTGATCGGCGGACGGCGGGCTGTAGTCGTCGCCATGGACCGGCACGCCCGGGGTGACGGGGCAGCCCGGCCAGGCGCGGCGGGCTTCCGGCTGGCCCGCCGGGCTATCGAGCTCGCAGCGCGGCTAGGTATTCCCGTGCTCACCATTGTCGATACGCCAGGCGCAGAACCTGGTCCCGAGCAGGAGGCAGACGGTCTGGCCAGCGAAATCGCCGCCGCGCTCGAGGCCCTGGCGACCGCATCTGTCAGCACTGTTGCGCTGTGCGTGGGTGAAGCCGGAAGCGGTGGTGCCATGGCACTGTCCTACACCGACCGCTATCTCATGGTGGAGGATTCCGTTTTCCCGGTGATCGCGCCCGAGGTGGCAGGGCTCGTCTTGTACAAGGATCCCGGCCGGGGCGGAGAGCTCGCGTCCCGCCTGGGCCTGACCGCCCCCGAGCTTCTCCAACTCGGCGCGATCGATCAGGTGCTGGGAGGACGCGATGTCGTTGCCTCGGTCCGGCAGGCCGTCAGGCAAGCCCTGGACGAAACAGTTCCAGGTGATCGTCACAAGCGGGCCGACGAGGCTACGCGCCGCTGGCTGAAGGCTCCGGAGGCGCCAGCCTCCTGGCCCGACCAGCGGTCTTCAGCACGGGAAGGAGTCTCATGAGTAAGGCCCTGCTCCTCGTCCGGACAGGCCCTAAGTCACCGGAGGCCGAGGACGAGTACAACGCGTGGTACGACGACATACACATCCCCCAGATACTCGCCGCCATCCCCGCCATTACCGGTGCCCAGCGGTTCCGGCTCCTCTCCGCACATGGCCGGGCGGCCGAGCCGGCGCCCTACCTGGCTGTGTACGAGATCGACTCCGACGATCCGCAGAGCGCCATCGACCTCCTCGGCCAAGCCATGGCAGCGGGCGACATCGCCATGAGCGACAGCGTCGTTGTGCTCGGATCGGCTCCGCTGTACGTGGAGGCGGGTCCCCGGCCAACGGAGGCGCAATCATCGTGATGGTGCCGGGGAGAAGGGTCATAATCACCGGATCGACACGTGGCCTGGGCCGGGCCTTCGCCCTTGCGCTGGGAGCAGAGGGAGCGCATGTCGTCATCAACGGCCGCGATAGCGCCTCGGTAGCGGCGGTCATCTCGGAGGTCCGGGACGCCGGGGGCAGCGCCGTCGGCGTGACCGGAAGCGTCGCCGATGACGCGGTCGCGGAGGAACTCGTCAGCACCTGCGTAGAGCATTACGGTGGCGTCGACGTCGTGGTGAACAATGCGGGCATCGTCCGGGACCGGACCCTGCTGAACATGACCACAGACGATTTCGACCAGGTCATTGCGGTCAACCTGAGGGGGACGTGGTCGGTCTGCCGTCATGCGGCCCGGGTCATGAAGGACGCCGGGGGACTTTTCCTCCACGTAATCTCTGGTTCGGCCTTCCTCGGTTCCGTCGGTCAGAGCAATTACGCGGCCTCGAAAGCGGGCATGCTCGGCCTGATGTATGCCTGGAGCACCGAGCTGCAGCGGTACAACATCCGCACCAACGCCCTGTGGCCCGTGGCTCAGACCGACATGACGGCCGGGGTCCTGTCGCGGCTCATGGCGCCCGACGGACTTGACCGGAGCGCGGAAGACCTCGGCTTCGGCCGCCCGGAAGAGATTGCCAAGGCGGTCGTGTACCTATGCAGCGACGCCGCCGCGCAGCTCCGAAATCAGATCGTCCTGTTCAACGGGCGCAAGCTAGCCACATTCACCCACATCCACGAATCGGCGTCCGAGGTCGCGGATTGCTGGAGCGTGGCGGGGATAGGCCGCGCTCTGGACGGCTCGGCTGAGTCTGTGTATTCGTTCCGCGGCTGACTCTGCGGTTGCCGCCATCCCCAAGAGAGATGCGAACTCATGAACATCGCAGTCTGCGCCAAGCAGATTCCCGATCCCGCTGAGCCGGGCCAGCTGACACCGGAAACGTACACGCTGGCGCGGGAAGGCAAGCTGATCCTGGACGACTCGGACATGTATGGCGTCGAGATAGCCCTGCAGCTGGCCGAGGCGGTAGGCGGGGATGTCACGCTTATATCGATGACCCCCCACGGGGAGACTGGCGGGCTGCGCACGGCCCTGGCCATGGGCGCCACGAGGGCCATCCTCGTCTCCGATGACGCCCTGGCCGGTTGCGACGCTCTGTCCACCGCCAAGGTTCTGGCCGCCGCCGTCCGCCGCGCCGAGTCCGACCTGGTCCTGGCCGCGACAGAATCGACCGACGGGTACACCGGGACCCTCCCTGTACAGCTCGCCGAGCTTCTGGGCCAGCCCTCGGTGTCGTTCGCCAAGCGGCTCACGGTCACCGACGGCGTGCTGCATGCCCACCGCCAGACCGAGGCCGGGTTCGACGAAGTCGAGGTGCCCCTGCCGGCCGTGGTGACCGTGACCGCGGGGGCGGTTGAACCCCGGTACCCCTCGTTCAAGGGGATCATGGCCGCCAAGCGCAAGCCGGTCGAGCAGCTGACCCTAGCCGACCTCGGCATAGATCCCGGCTCAGTCGGCTTCGCTGGTGCCCGCCAGGAGGTCCTGTCGGTGACGCCCGCGCCGCCCCGCCAGGCGGGCGAGGTGGTCACCGACAAGGGCGACGGTCATGAACGGATCGTCGCTTTCCTCGAGCAGCTCAGCGTCATCTAGCGGAAGGGCAGGCCTATCCATGGCAGTGGGCACCATCTGGGTTGTCGTCGACCGCGAAGGCGATCAGGCTGCTCCCGTCTCACTCGAGCTGCTGGCCAGGGCACACGAACTGGCGGACCATGTCCAGGGCGTCACCTGGGGAGAGGCGGGCGCCCTAGCGGCGGAGACCGGGTTCTATGGGACCGGGGTCCTGCACACCGTAGGCGACCTGGCCGAACGGCTGCCGGGGCCGGCCGTCGCTGCGGCGATGGCGGCCAGGATCCAGGCGGGGCAAAGCCCTGACGCCATTCTCGTCCCGCATAGCTACGACGGGCGCGATATCGCCGCCCGGCTCTCGGTCAAGATCGATCGTCCGGTGCTCACCAATGTCGTTGGCCTTAACGATCATGACGGCGTGTTCACCGAACACCACATCTTCGGTGGCACGGCGATTCTCACCGCACGCTTTACCGGGGCCGGGCCGGGCATCTACGTCGTCCGGGCCAGATCGTTCGCCGCCGAGCCGGCCGGTGGCCCGCCCGCCACCGTAGATACGTGGGATTTTCCGACCCTCGGCGCCACAGGGGGAGCCGTCATTACGGAACGTCATCAGGAAGAGCGGACGGGGCCCGCGCTTGATGATGCCTCGGTCGTGGTCTCCGGTGGCAGGGGTCTTGGCCAAGCTGACGGCTACCTGCTTATCGAGCAGCTGGCTGGACTCCTAGGCGGGGCAGCCGGCGCTTCGCGGGCGATTGTCGATGCCGGCTGGGTGCCTTACTCCCGGCAGGTCGGCCAGACCGGCAAGACGGTTAAGCCGACGGTCTACATTGCCGCGGGTATCTCGGGAGCCATTCAGCACATGGTCGGCATGAAAGGCTCCAGGAACATCATCGCTATTAACAAGGACCCGGAGGCTCCGATCTTTGCGATCGCTGACCTGGGCATCGTTGGTGATGTCCATACGGTTCTGCCCCGGCTGATTGCGACATTGCAGGCGCGCCGGTAAGGACGGAAACCAAGCCTGGGCCAGATGGTTCACGCCATATGCCCGCAGCCGGATCGGTTAGAGAGGGGTGTTCGTGGTCGTACGGATCGTGGTCGGCCTGGTGTTGACGGTGGCGGCGTTCACGCTGGCGGGGCGGCGGTTGTGGTGGCTGTCGCGGGTGGGGCGGGCGGGTCAGCCGGCGCCGGAGCGGATCGCAGCCGTGCGTTCGCATCCCGGCCGCGACGCTGAGGTCGAGGCGGCCGAGGTGATCGGGCAGCGCAAGCTGCTGAAGTGGACCGTCCCGGGTGTCGCGCACGCGCTGACGTTCTGGGGCTTCCTCGTGCTGCTGCTGACCATCATCGAGGCCTATGGCGACCTGTTCGACAAGACGTTCGCGATCCCCGGCATCGGCCGCTGGGCCTTCACCGGATTCATCGAGGACCTGTTCGCGGTCGGGGTGCTGGCCGGGATCCTCACCTTCGCGGTGATCCGGCTGTGGCACAATCCCGGGCGGGAGGGCCGGGCATCACGGTTCGCGGGGTCGCATACGGGGGCGGCGTGGCTGGTCCTTTTGGGGATCTTCCTGGTCATCGCGACGCTGCTGGTCTACCGGGGCGCGCAGGTCAACACCGGGGACTTCCCCTACCCCCAGGGCGCGTTCGCGTCCCAGCTCGTCGGCCACTGGCTTTACCTCCTCGGGGCGGGGGCGAACAAGGTGATCGAGGCGGTGTTCCTGCTCGCCCAGGTCGCGGTGGTGCTCGGGTTCCTGGTCTTCGTGACCTACTCCAAGCACCTGCACATCATCACCGCCCCCATCAACGTGCTGTTCTCCCGCCGCCCGAACGCCTTGCGGGGGCTGGAGCCGATGCGCTCCGGCGGGAAGATCCTCGACTTCGAAGAAGCCGACCCGGACACGGACGTGTTCGGGCTGGGGAAGATCGAGGACTTCAGCTGGAAGGGGCTGCTGGACATGGCGACCTGCACCGAGTGCGGCCGCTGCCAGTCCCAGTGCCCGGCCTGGGCCACCGGCAAGCCGCTGTCGCCCAAGCAGGTCATCTTGGACCTGCGGGATCACGCCCTAGCCAAAGCCCCCTGGATGCTCGCGGACAGCGGCGAGGGGCGGGAGGCGCTGCCGGACGCGGTGAAGTTCGAGGCAGGCCGTCCCCTGGTCGGCACCGCGGACGAGAACGGGGTGATCGGCCCGGACGTGCTGTGGGCGTGCACCAACTGCGGGGCGTGCGTGGAGGAATGCCCGGTCGATATCGAGCACATCGACCACATCGACGGGATGCGCCGCCACCAGGTCCTCATCGAATCCGCCTTTCCGGCCGAAGCCTCCTCGATGCTGAAGAACCTGGAGAACAAAGGCGACCCCTGGGGCATGGGCGCCACCCGGCGGCTTGACTGGACAGACGGCCTGGACTTCGAGGTCCCGGTCATCGACGGCCCGATCGGGCCGGAGGTGGAGTACCTGTTCTGGGTGGGGTGCGCCGGGGCGCTGGAAGACCGGGCGAAGAAAACCACCAAAGCCATCGCCACCCTGCTGCACCAGGCCGGGGTGAACTTCGCCGTCCTGGGCCCGGCAGAGACCTGCACCGGGGACCCGGCGCGGCGGATGGGTAACGAGTTCGTCTACTCAATGCTGGCCGCCCAGAACATCGAAACCCTCAACGACACCGGGCTGGCCGCCGGGGCGGGGAAGACGATCGTCGCGTCGTGCCCGCACTGCTTCAACACCATCGCCAACGAATACCCCCAGCTCGGCGGCCACTACGAGGTGGTGCACCACACCCAGCTACTGGCCCGCTTGGTCGGGCAACGAAAAATCAGGCCGGCGCGGGGGGTGGAGGAGAAGATTACCTACCACGACCCGTGCTTCCTGGGGCGGCACAACAAGGTGTTCACCCCACCGCGGGAGATCATCGATGCGGTGCCGGGCACACAGGCGCAGGAGATGCACCGGTGCAAAAACCGCGGCTTCTGCTGCGGCGCCGGCGGGGCCCGGATGTGGATGGAAGAACGCATCGGCAAGCGGATCAGTACCGAGCGGATCGAGGAAGCCCTCGGCACCGACCCCGACACGATCTCGACTGCCTGTCCGTACTGCCTGGTCATGCTAGGGGACGCCGTCGCCGCCAAAAAAGCGTCCGGCGAAGCCAAAGACACCCTCGAGGTGGTCGACGTCGCCCAGGTCCTCGCCCGCTCCGTCACCCAGCATCACAATCATGCGGACATTCCGTAGCAACCCCCTGGTGCGCAGCGTCAACAAGGTCGCTCTCCGCCCGGGCTTCGTTAACTGATCAGCAAGGAGCGGGATGACCTCTTCGATTCCACCAGAGCGACGGGATCTCCGACCGTGTCCTGTATGACTCTGGCCTCAGCCCGGGACGGCGTCCAATTGCCTCGCCCCGGGAGTTGCCGGCCAATTGGGGCGGCAGAAGCAGAACAAAGAGTAGGAAGGGCGGCCTGGCTGCCGCCTGGCCAGGGTCCACTCCGTTACACCCTCACTTACGTCGTCCCCAGCGGGAACGACCTGATTGTCGTCGATCCGGGCTGGGATAGCGGGACGGGATGGCAGGCGCTGGCCGATGGCCTCAGCACTATGGGAGCCGCTCCCGCGGATGTCACCGGGATCGTGGTAACTCATGCCCATCTCGATCATCATGGTTTGTCCTCGCGCCTGCGGGCGGCTTCGGGGCCTGGATCGCGATGCACCCAGCTGAACGTGAGTCCCTGCCGGGCACACCCCCGGGCATCTGTGCCTGCACGACGAAGCCGCGGACTTGTTGCTGACCGGCGACCACGTGCTCCCGCGTATTACTCCGAACGTGGGGCTGCAGCCGCACACCGCCGAACCCCCGCTCGCCGCCTACCTGAACTCACTGCG
>JAWWPY010000312.1:0-3037 GCA_033854735.1 Streptosporangiaceae bacterium
ACGGTGACGGTGACCGCTGATCCTCGCGGGGTGTGCTGCAGGGCGTTACCGATCAGGTTGTCGAGGACCTGGCGCAGGCGCTCGGCGTCTCCGTCCACGATGACGGGGGCGTCCGCGTAGAGGGTGATCGGGCGGTCGGGCTGGATCAGGCGGGCGGCCACCACCGCCCGGACGGCGATGCTGGACAGGTCGACGGGGTACCGCTCCAGCGGGCGGTCCTGATCGAAGTGCGCGAGCATCAGGAGGTCGTCCACCAGCCGGCCCATCCGGGTGGCTTCCAGCTGGATGAGCGTCATCAGCCGGATCAGCTCCGCGTGGCTGGCGTCCGCCCCCTGCTGCAGCGAGAACTCGGCCAGGCCGCGGACCGACGTCAGCGGCGTGCGCAGTTCGTGGCTGGCGTCGGCGACGAACCGCCGCATCCGGTCCTCAGAATCCAGGGCGCGCGCCTCGCCCTCTTCCCGGGACCGGTAAGCGGCCTCGATCCGGGCCAGCATCGTGTTCAGGGCCCCGGCCAGCCTGCCCACCTCGGTGCGCCGGGATGGATGATCGATGCGCCGGGACAGGTCACCGGCGGCGATCGCCGCCGCCGTCTTCTCGATCCTGGCCAGCGGGGCCAGGCTGATCCGCACCAGGGGCAGCCCGATACCGGCCAGCAGCACGATGGCGACGGCCCCGGCCACCGCGTCGGCTATCTCCAGGCGGGTGACGGTGCTGTTCAGGTTGTCCAGGCTGAAGGCGACGACGGCGTGCCGCCCGCCGGGCAGGGTCCGGACCAGGACCCGCCAGGAATGCCCCGGATCGCCCGCGGCGGGCGCCGTGAACGGTCCCTGGGGATCCTTCAGGTCCGACGAGGCGACCCGGGGGAGGGAAGCGTGCTGCAGCGGCGCTTCGGTCACGGAGGCCCGGCCATCGGCGCTGATGATCTCGATCAGGAACTGGAAGGGCTGACTGGGCTGGCCAGGCTGGCGGCCCCGGGGGAGTCGTGGCGGCCCGCCGGCCAGGTTGCGGCTGGCCACGGCGGCGAAGTCGCGGAGCTGCTGATCACCCCGGCCGAGCAGGTACCCGTGCAGCAGGGTGGTCCCCAGAGAGCCCATCACCACTGAGGTGATCATGACCAGGAACGCGGCGACGGCCATCACCCGGACCCGCAGCGAGGCGTTGGCCAGCGCCGTCCGCAGCCTCCGGTACGGCCGCGATCTCACGGCGGCGGGACCCTCAGCATGAAGCCGACGCCGCGGATCGTGTGGATCAGCCGCGGCTCGCCCTGATCGACTTTGCGCCGCAGGTAGCTGATGCAGGGCTCGACGACGTTGCCGTCGCCGCTGAAGCTGTAGTCCCAGACATGGTCGAGGATCTGCGCTTTGCTGAGGACCTGGCCGGCGTTGACCATCAGGTACCGGAGCAGCTTGAACTCGGTCGGGGTCAGGGTCACGAGCGCGCCGTGGCGCCGTACCTCGTGAGTGTCCTCATCCAGCTCCAGGTCCGCCACGGCGAGGCGGGAACCCCCCGCCCCGGGACCGCCGCAGCGCCGCAGCACCGCCCGGATTCGGGCCAGGACCTCATCCAGGCTGAACGGCTTGGTGACGTAGTCATCCCCGCCCAGGGTCAGGCCGGCCACCCGCTCATGGACGTGGCTGCGGGCAGTCAGGAAGATGACCGGTACGCGCGGCCCCCCGGCCCTGAGCGTGCGAACCACGTCAAAGCCATCGCCGTCGGGAAGCATCACATCGAGCAGGATCAGGTCCGGCCGCGATGCCCCCGCGAGGCGCAGGGCCTCGCGGCCGCTGGCCGCGGTCAGGACGTCGAACCCCGCGAACCGCAGTGACCCGGACAATAGCTCCAGGATGGTGGGCTCATCCTCGACCACTAGCAGCCGGGCCTCGAGGCGGCCGGCCGGGGCCTGCACGCCGCTGGCTGAGGAGCTCATGGTCTGACGTTCGCCGCTCAACCTTGCGATTCAATGACCGCAGGCTGTAAACACTCTCTCCATTGCCGTGCTGGCTATTGGGCTGGGCTCTCGTATCCGGCTGGGCGGCCCTCGGGGATGACGGTCTTGGATTCGGGGAAGGGGAGCAGGGAATCCTGTCCCGGCGCGACTCTGCTTCAATGATGCGTGTCACGCTATATTGCGTGACACGCATGTTTAGGGTTAGGGTTCTGGCATGAACACGTCGCAGGCCGCAGGCCTGGGCCTGCGGGAGCGCAAGAAGCAGCAGACCCGGGAGGCGCTGAGCTGGGCCGCCCTGCGGCTGGCGGTCGAGCGCGGCTTTGACGGCGTGCTCGTCGAGGACATCGCTGCCGAGGCAGGCGTATCGCCCCGCACGTATAACAACTACTTCTCCAGCAAAGCCGAGGCTATCGCCTGGCGGCATCTTGACCGGGCACGCCGGACGGCTGACCTGCTCCGGGAACGGCCACTGAGTGAGCCGCTGTGGGAATCCATCACCAATGCGGTCCTGGCGCATGTCGGCGACGAGCGGGCGAGCCCGGAGCCGGAATGGACCGCCGGCGTCCGGCTCATGCTCAGTGAACCGGCTCTGCAGGGCGAGTACCTGAAAGCCGCCGCGGCCGCTGACCGGGAATGCGCGGTGGCGATCGCCGAGCGGACCGGTACCGACGCCGCCCGGGACATGTACCCGCAACTGGTGGCCGCCGCGATCGGGGCGGCCATCCAGGCCGCCAATGATCAGTGGCTGCGCGCCGACCCGCCGGTGCCGCTCGCGCCGCTGCTGCGTGACGCGCTGAGCCAGCTCGCGGCGGGCCTGCCCGCACCGAAGACCAGATAGCTCCACCTCCCCGCCACATCCGGCCCGTTCTGGGGCCGCTATACCGCCATGCCCTCGCCCGGGCGCGGAGCAAGGAGACGTTGCCATGACCACCAGTGTCGTGATCGCCGGCGGCGGCCCGAACGGGCTGCTGCTGGCCTGCGAGCTTGCGCTGGCCGGAGTGCACCCGGTCGTGCTGGAGCGCCTGCCGGAACGGGCTGCCCTGCCCAAGGCCAACGGGCTGGTCGGCCGGGTCGTGCAGGCGCTGGACT
>JAWWPY010000313.1:0-17623 GCA_033854735.1 Streptosporangiaceae bacterium
ACCGGTCGGAGGCGGTGATGGGGCGTTCCGGGCGGAACGCGGCGGCGGCCGGCCGGTGGCGGCATCCGCATGGCATACCGCAGGCCGAGGGCGCGGCGGCGGCGAGCGGCCTCGGCGGCGGGAGCCCGCCGGGGCGAGCCGCTTACTCATCTAGCCATGTGGCCGGGCTGGATCCTCGGCCTAGTTCCCGGACTGGCGGCCGTCCGGCGGGGCCTGGGGCAGCCGGGCCACCGCGGCAGCGGCGGTCGCCTCTGGCCCGGCGGCGAGATTCTTCTTGATGGAGTCAAGAATCGTCAGTCCCTGGCCGACCAGGCCGGCCGCGATCTCGCTGAGGCCGTCCGCCCCGTTCAGCACGTTGACGTTCGCCCCGGCCAAACCGGCCGCCGCTTCTCTGACGATCTGCGGCAGCTGGTCGATGAGAGTCCGGTCCAGGGCCACCCGGTCGTTCGAGGCCGCCGCCTCGGCCAGGATACGCATCCGCTCCGCGTCGGCCTTGGCCAGGACGCGCACCTTCTCCGCTTCCGCCTCGGCCGGCCTGATTACCTCCGCAACGAGCTGGCGCTGGCGCAGCTCGGACTGGCGCTGGGCCAGTTCGGACTGGGCAGCGATGACGCCCATCTGGGACTGCGCCTGCATCAGCGGCCCAGCCTGCGCCGCCTCGGCCTGCGCCTTGTCGATCTCCGCCTTGTACTGCGCCTGCACGACAGCGGTCTTCCGGGCGTACTCGGCCTGCTGGCGCTGCGACTCCTGCTGCGCCTGAGCGGCCGCCTGGTTGGCCTGCGCCTGCGCTATCTGCGCCTGCCGCTGGATGGCGGCGTTGTGCGGGGCGGCCATCGCGTCGATGTAGCCGGAGTTCAGGTCGTCGATGGACTGGATCTGCAGCGAGTCCACGGTCAGGCCGATCTTGACCATCTCGGCCTTCGAGCCGTCGAGCACCTCACTGGCCAGCTTCTGGCGTTCGGTCACGATCTCCTCGACCGTCATCGAGCCGATGATCGAGCGCAGGTGGCCAGCGAAAATCCGGCCTGTCAGCGTGGTCATCTGGTCCTGGTCGGAGAGGAAGCGCTGGCCGGCGTTGACGATGCTCTCCTCGTCGTTGCCCACCTTGAACGCGATTACTGAACGGACGTTGAGCGAGATGCCCTGCTTGGTGACGCAGGTCTCGGCGACCTCGGACTCCTGCATGGAGAGCGTCAGGTAGCGAACCTTGCGGAAGAACGGGACCACGAAGGCGCCATGCCCGGTGACGACCCGGAACGGCGCGCCATTCCGGCCGTGCCGCCCCCCGGCAATCAGCATGGCCTCGTCGGGTGCGGGGACACGGTAACCGAACATGACATGACTCCTTAAACGACATTGTCAGGAAAAGGACTGAGCGGGTCCGTCCACTCGCTGACGTCCACCGCCCGGGAACCGCGGGATTCGATGATCAGCACTGTCGAACCCCGGCGGATCGGCTGGGTGGACCAGGCGATAAAAGCCTCCCGGCCACCCCGGATCTTAACCAGCACCTCACCAGGGCCGGCCGGGCCGCGAGTGGCCACGGTAAGAACGCCGATACAGCCGATCAGCGAGACGTCCCCTGGCACTGCCGACTACACCTCATTGCACCCCGAATATGACATCTAACACTATCCTCCCAAAGCGGCCCAGCGGTCCTGTCCTTACGGCCAGAACTTCCCCATCCCTCACCCAGGAAGCCGCCGACACCTATCTCCAGACCAGTGTCCCTCCTGGGTTTGGGCCGGTCATAACCGGCCCAAACCCAGGATTGGCATGCTAGCGGCCCATGGGCAACGACACCGATGCCCACACCGCTGCCGCTGGGACGACAGCGACGCCCGCACCGGTGCCGTTAGGCGAAGGCGAGGCGTTCGAGGCGGCCAGCGTTGTGATCCTTGACCCAGCCGCGGCGTGAGCCGGCGACGGCAGCCACGGAATGACGGCCGGCACGGAATAGGGTGGCGCTCCGCTGCGTTCCTTCCATCGCTGGTGTGTTGTGTCCCCCGGGCCTCAACTCATCTGCCGTCGCGGAATACCGTTCGGCTGGAGCCGCGTCGTGCCACTCGCCGAGAGGCGGCCACACACCAGCACCCATGACGACGCCCCCGCGAGTTCCGCTCCGGGGGCGCCGTCTGTCGACGGCCCGCCAGCCGGCCCCGCGCGACCGCCCAGGCCGGGCAGAACCCCGCCGCCGACCGGCGCCTCCCGGTCAGGCCGGCAGCCCGCCAGGCCGACAGCAGCCCGTCAGGCCGGCAGCTCAGGCCGGGCCGCACCACTGGGTGACAGCGGCGCGGGCCGCCTGTTCCCGCGCCGCGGGATCACGCTCGTTGGAGGCCCAGGCCACGTACCCGTCCGGCCTGACCAGCATCACGGGCGGCAGCCGCACCCCGGGTGACCGCTGGTACCTGACCGCCTTGACCGGCCCGGGCAGCCCGGCCGTGGCCGGTGGCCCGCCCCGTTCCAGCAGCACGAACCGCCCGTCGTGGAACAGCTCATAGATGCGCGCGGCGGACCCGTCGGCCAGGACCAGCTGCCCGCGCGGCAGCCGGCCCCCGGCCAGCGGGTGAGCCCGGCCGGCCACCGCATCGCGGCCGTCGCCGGCGCCGTTGCCGGTACCGCCGCCCTGGCCTGCGGCCGCCGGATACCTGATCCCGGTCCCTGAATAGCTGCGGGCCAGCCACGACTGAACGACAGGAATCGGGCAGATCACCCGGTGAACGGTCCAGCGCAGCGCGCGGCTGGGCCTTGACCGGGCCGTATTCAGGCGGAACTGGCGCCCGGTCAGGGCGAGGACGGCGGCTCCCACCGGATGGCGCTCGGCGTGGTAGCTGTCGAGCAGCTGGTCCGGTGCCCAGCCCGCCACGGCCGCGCCCAGCTTCCAGCCGAGGTTCAGCGCGTCCTGCAGCCCGGTGTTCATTCCCTGGGCACCCGCGGGCGAGTGGGTGTGCGCCGCGTCGCCGGCCAGGAAGATCCGGCCCGTGCGGTAGCCGGGAACCTGGCGGCTCTCGCTGCGGTACCGCCCTGACCAGTAGATGTCCCGCACGCCGAAGTCCCGGCCGGTGATGCGGGTGAGGCCCGCCTTGACCTCCGCCAGGGTGACCGGCTCCGTCACCGGTGCGTCGGCCCGGGCGTAGTCGTACAGCACCAGACGGCACGAGCCGTCACGGAACGGGAAGACCAGCATCATCCCGCGGTCTGACAGATCACCGTAGGCGTCGGACATCGACAGCCCGTCGAGGTACAGGTCGGCCAGGATCACCGAGCCGGGGTTGGCCACTCCAGGAAAGGGAATGCCCAGCGAGTCCCGCACGAAGCTGCGGATGCCGTCACAGCCCACCACGTAGGCGGCGTGCTCGACGCTGCCATCCTGCAGGGTCAGCCGGACCTCCCGGTCACCGGCCTCGATGGCGGTCACGGTGGACGACCACCGGATCTCCGCGCCGAGTTCACGGGCCCGGGCCTCGAGCAGTTCCTCAACCCGGCTCTGCGGCACATCGAGGATGTAGGGGAAGTCGGAATCGAGCCGGCGCAGGTCAATGGCGGCGCCCCTTAACCCCAGCGGGAAAGACCGAACCGGGAAGCCGACCTGGGCGAACCGTTCCGCCTGTCCGCGCAGGTCGAGCATCTCCATGGTCCTGGCGTGCAGGCAGGCCGCCCGCGAGTCTGTGCGCAGTCCGGTCCGCCGCTCCAGGACCAGGCACGACGCCCCGGCCAAGGCGATTTCGGCGGCTACCGCGAGGCCGGTGGGCCCGGCTCCGACCACGACCACCCTGTCCGGCCGCGCCATTGCCACCTCTCCTTCGCTACCCGCCCGCCCGTCTGCCAATGCGGGGTACCACGACGCCACGGCACGACATCACGCTAACAGCGGAGCGATCGTGCTCTATGGGCTTAAGTTAGGCATCACGCAACAAAAGGTTCCCAGACACGCCCGACAAGATCGCAAGAGGTGATATCGGGTACCGTGGTTGAGATCACCGCTCTGCTGTCAAACACCTCCGTGCGGACACTGATCCTGGGAATCGATCAATCCGGACGGATAGTTCAGCACGACCGGAATGCGCCCGAGGTATTCGTCTACGACAGCAAGTCCCTGGCGGGCACGCCGCTGTCTGAGCTGGTCGTCGGCCCCACCGGGGCGGGATCGCCGCTGGACGGGCTGCTGGAGGCGGCCAAGGCGGGCCGGGAGGCGACCGCGGTGCTGGCCGTGCGGGTGCACCGGGTCGGCTCCATCGACGCGGTGACCAGCGTGCAGCCCATGCAAGGTGACGACACGGCGCTCGCCACACTGGTCATCCTGCGCATGCCGGAGCCCGGCGACGAGCGGTTCGTCGATCCCGCGCTCATGCGGCACGCGCTGCTTGACGACACTTTCCGCCGGATCGGCTCGACGCTGGACCTCGACCAGATGGCGCGCGGCCTGATCGGCATTGTGGTACCCCATTTCTGCAACGCTGCCGGGCTGCTGGTGTTGGACAGCCTGGCGGCGATCGACGACTACCCAGTTCATCCTCCGGACGGGTCCCAGTTGCTCCGGCGCATCGCCGTCGCAACCGACGACGGCGACCCCTCATGGGATGCCGCGTTCCCCACGGGGGAGGTGCTCCTCTACCCCCCGGGCACGCCCTACGTGCAGTGCATGGACACCGGCAAGCCCGTCCGGGAGAACAAGCTGGAGCAGGAACGCGCTGTCGCCATCGCGGAGTCGTGGCTGCGCAGGCCCGTCGCCCAGCTGTTCACCGGCTCGTCCATGCTGCTGCTGCCGCTGACCACGAAGGACAGCGCGCTCGGCTTCTTCGTCTGCACGCGCCGGGTCGGGTTCCGGCAGTTCGATGACTATGACGCCGAGATCGGCATGGAGTTCGCCTCCCGCGCGGCGATCTTCATCGACAACGCCCGCCGGTACAACCGGGAGCGGACCACCGCCCTGACCCTGCAGCGGAGCCTGCTCCCCACTGGCCTGTCGGCGCCACCTTCGGTCGAGGTCAAGCACCGGTACCTGCCGGGCAGCGAGCTCGTCGAGGTGGGCGGCGACTGGTATGAGTCCATCGAGCTGCCCGGGGCGCGGGTGGCGCTCGTGGTGGGGGACGTCGCCGGGCACGGGGTGCGGGCCGCGGTCACCATGGGCCAGCTGCGCACCGCGATCCAGACCCTGGCCATGCTGGAGCTGACTCCGGCCGAGTCGCTGCAGCAGCTCAACGAGCTCATGACGTCGCTCGGCTACCGCGAGCCGCACTTTGCCACCTGCGCCTACGCCTTGTACGACGCGGTCACCGGGACCTGCGAGGTGGCCTCGGCCGGCCACCTGCCGCCGCTTCTGGTACGGCCGGGGGGGACCAGCGAGTTCCTCGACGCCTCCCCCGCCCCGCCGCTGGGGGTTGGTGAGGGGCTGATCCAGAGCAGGATCTACGAGATCGACGATGGAAGCCTGCTCGTGCTCTACACCGACGGGCTGGTGGAAGACCGTCACCGGGACATCGACGACGGGCTCGCGCACCTGCGGGAGATCTTCGGTCCGGGGGCGACGGAGCGCTCGCTGGACGACCTGTGCCGGGCCGCGATGGCCGGGGTGTTCGCCCACCATCAGCGGGACGACATCGCCATCCTGATCGCGCGGCTGAGCCGCATCGCCACCGACCATCACATCAGCTGGACCCTGCCGCACGAGCTGGTCTCCGCCGGGCAGGCGCGGGCGCTGCTCCGCGACCCGATGGAGCGCTGGAAGCTGCACGATCTCCTGCCCACGACCGAGCTGCTCGTGTCCGAACTGGTCACCAACGCCATCATGTACGCCGAGGGTGACGTCACGCTGCGCCTGGTCCTGGCGCGCACCCTGGTCTGCGAGGTGCTGGACAGTTCCGCCGCGCTGCCCCGGCACCGCCGCGCCGCCAGTGACGATGAGCACGGCCACGGCCTCCAGGTAGTCAGCCAGCTGGCGCAGCGCTGGGGCGCGCGGTGGACGCCGGAGGGCAAGATCGTCTGGTGCGAGCAGGCCCTCCCGGCCGTCTTACCAGACTCGCCGGCCGACGGGACGCCCCACTCAGCCGTTGGGCCGCCTGGTGTCCTGCTTGATGGATAGGCGCCCGTTACGCATCACACCGACCCGCTGCGCCCGGCGCGCGACCGAACTGTCGTGCGTGACCAGGACGAGGGTCAGCCCATGCTCGCGCCAGAGCTTCTCCAGCAGCGAGATGATCTCGTCCCTGGTGTCTTCGTCGAGGTTGCCGGTGGGCTCATCGGCCAGCAGCACCTTGGGCTCCTTGACCAGGGCGCGGGCGATCGCCACCCGCTGCTGCTGACCGCCGGAGAGTTCTGACGGCAGGTGCCGCGCCCGGTCAGCCAGCCCGACGGACTCCAGCGCGGCCAGGGCCCGGGCCCGGCGCAGGTTCGCGCCGGCTCCCAGCGGGACCAGCGCGGCCTCGACATTCTCCTGCGCGCTCAGGGTCGGGATGAGGTTGAAGGTCTGGAAGATGAACCCGATGGACGCGGCGCGGACCTTGGTCACCTGGCTCTCCCGCAGGGCGGCCAGGTCCTGCCCGTCGAAGTCGACGATGCCCGAGGTCGGCCGGTCCAGGCCGCCGAGCACCTGCAGCAGGGTGGTCTTGCCATGGCCGGTCGGGCCCTGGATGGCCAGCCACTCCCCGTCCTCGATCACCAGGTCCACCCCGGCCAGCGCGTTCACCGTGGACCGGCCCTTCTGGTACTGCTTCTTGACACCTGTCAGCTTGTACATGGTTCCTCTCGCTCCCAGACCCGTGCTCTACTCAACCCTGGCCAGTGCTTAGTCGACGCGCCCGTGGTTACTCGACGCGCCCATGGTTACTCGACTCGGGACAGCGCCGCGGCGGGCCGCAGCCGGGCCGCCCGCCAGCCGCCGAACGAGCCGGCGATGAGGCCGCCGGCCACCGCCAGCACCACCGCGAGCACCACCGCGCTGATCGTCACGGGCGCGGTCAGGTGCACGGCCACCGTGTGGGCGGCGTTCGCGGCGGCCCGGCCGAAACCGCCACCACCAGGGCCGCCGCCAGCACCGCCGCCGCCGAAACCGCCGCCGCCGCCGAAGGTGCGCGCGCCGCCCGGGGTGGCCGAGCCCGTGGTCTGCCCGACCGACGCGGACAACGGCGGGGCGAGCTTGGATACCAGGCTGGCCCCGGCGAACCCGAGCGCCACGCCCACGGCCCCGCCGACGATGCCGATCGCGATGGCCTCCCCCATGACCTGGCCGACGATGCGCTTGCTGCGCCAGCCGAGCGCCTTGAGCGTGCCGAACTCCCTGACCCGGCGGGACACCGCCGCCATCGTGAGCAGGCTGGCCAGCAGGAAGGCCGCGATCAGGACCGCGATCGCCAGCCACTTGCCGAGGTTGTTGGCCAGGCTGGAGGCGCTGGACAGCGAGCCTGTCACCTCGCTGGCCAGGTCACTGGAGTTCGTCACCGTGGCTGACGGCATCACCTTGGAAATCTCCTGCGAGACCCCGGAGATGTTCGAGGCGCTGTTGGCGGCCACGTAGACCGTGTTCACCTTGTTCTTCATGCCGGCCAGGGTCTGCGCGCGGCCCAGCGGGATGAAGGTGTCGGAGGAGTTGTCGGCGGCGGGCACGCTGACCACCCCGATCACTGTGAAGCTGGTGTTCGCGATGGTGATCGCCGAGCCGACCTTGAGCTTGTTCGAGGTGGCGTAGTTGGAGTCCACGACGGCGACGTTGGAATTCGCGTCGGAACTGCTGAAGGTCCGGCCCGAGGCCAGCTTGGCCGAGCTGAGCGGGCCGAGTTCGCCCTTGGCCAGGTCGACGCCGTCCACCGTGAACGAGTTGACGTTGAAGTTCGACCGGAAGCTGCCGCCACCGCCGCCACCACCACCGCCACCACCAGCGCCGCCGCCGCCGGTGTTGACGGCCGGGACCGTCCCGGTCACGACCCGGTCGGTCAGCGTCAGGCCGCCCGCCGCCGCGGCCACATTCTTCAGCTGGGAGACAGAGCTGACGTTCGTAGTGGTAATGGTCCCCAGGCCAAGCCCGACCAGGTTGTCGAGATGGACCTTGCTACCGGCGGCCGGGCGGGTGCTGGTTCCGATATTGCCGCCGGCCGCGAAACCGAACCCGCCGCCTGAGCCCGCCGTCGGCGCCTTGGTCACGGTAATGTCGGTGCCCACGCCGTACAGCGAATGCAGCACCGTGCCCTGCGCATTCTTGACGCCAGCAGACGCGGCGGTCACGGTGATGACCAGGCCGATGCCCAGGGCCAGGCCGAGCGCGATAAAAATAGCCTGCCGCATTCGCCTGCGCAGTTCACGGCGGAGGTAGGTGAAGAACATGGGAGCTCCCGCGGGCATGCCCAAACGCCATCGGCGCATGGGCCAGCTAGTCCAGGAATGGCGGCACACCCTCGTGCCGGGCGCGTCGATTCGCGCCATGTCAGATCCTGACCGCCGTTCCTGACGAGATCCTGAAGGAACACTGCGGGAACGCCCGGATACCGGGCACGATCTGGTTACGACCGTGTGCCCAGGTGCCCCTGGTCAGGTCCCCCGTGATCAGGCACTCTGTGGTCAGACACCCGGCCGCTCAGTACCCGAGAACCCCCTGCCCGGGGGCCGGGGGGTGCCCCGGGACTAGCAGGGCACCGCGATCACCAGTAGCGCAGCCTGACCCCAGGGCCGCCCTTTCATGATCGCGGTGGATTGGGGTCCGCGGACGGCACCCAATCCACCGCGGTCATGGTGGCTTGCCCGGAGACCCCGGATTGGCGGGTCAGATGCCGCGCATCGCGCGCAGCGACTCCTTGAGCGATCCCATGGTGGCCAGCACCGCGGATGGCTCGTAACCGCAGTGCGCCATGCAGTTCGCGCAGCGCGGGTCCTTGCCGCGGCCGTAGGAGTCCCAGTCCGTGGTCTCGATGAGCTCCTTGTATGTCTTCACGTAGCCGTCGGACATCAGGTAGCAGGGCTTCTGCCAGCCGAGCAGCGAATAGGACGGGATACCCCACGCGGTGCAGCCGAAATCCGTCTTGCCTTCCAGGAAATCCAGGAACAGCGGCGTGTGATTCAGCCGCCAGCGCTTCCGGTTCCCCTCGCCGAACGCCTTGCGGAACAGTTCCCTGGTCTCGGTGACGCCCAGGAAGTGCTCCTGGTCCGGCGCCTTCTCGTAGGCGTAGGCCGGAGAGATCTGCATCTCGTCGATGCCGAGGTCGTCGTTGAGGTAGCTGAGCACGTCGATGACGGTCTGCGGGGTGTCGGTGTTGAACACCGTGGTGTTGGTGTTGACCTTGAAGCCCCGCTCCTTGGCCATCTTGATCGCCGCCACGGCCTCGTCGAACACGCCGTCCTTGCAGACCGACTCATCGTGGCGTTCCCGCAGCCCGTCGATGTGCACCACCCAGGCGAAGTACGGCGACGGCTTGAACTTGTCCAGCTTTTTCGGCAGGAGCAGCGCGTTGGTGCACAGGAAGACGAACTTCTTCCGCTTGATCAGCTCGGCGACCAGCACGTCGATCTGCGGGTGCATGAGCGGCTCGCCACCGGCGAGGGACACCATGGGTGCGCCGCATTCCTCGATCGCGGCCAGCGCCTGCTCCACCGGCATCCGCTGCTTGAGCAGGGTGTGCGGCTGCTGGATCTTGCCACAGCCCGCGCACTTCAGGTTGCACGCGAACAACGGCTCCAGTTCCACCAGCAGCGGGAACTTCTTAACTCCAGTGAGCTTCTGACGCATCAGGTAGGACCCGATGCGCAGGCTCTGGCGCAGGGACACGCTCATTACTGCCTAACCTCCTTGGGCAGGCTGAAATGGATGGATTCAGTGGTGATCACGCGCTCGCTCACCTCGACCGGGCCGAGCCCGCGCAGGGCGGCCACGATGTCGCCCACGACCGCGGGAGGCGCCGATGCACCCGCGGTGACGCCGATGGTGGCCGCACCGGCCAGCCAGCCGAGCTCGATGTCCGACGGGCTGTCGATGAGGTGCGCGGGCGTGCCCGCACGCTGCGCCGTCTCGACGAGGCGCACGGAGTTCGATGAGTTGGCCGAGCCCGCCACCAGCACCAGGTCGGACTCGGCCGCGACCGCCCGGACGGCCTGCTGCCGGTTGGTGGTGGCGTAACAGATGTCATCGCTGCCCGGGCCGCGGGCCCCCGGGAACCGGTCAACCAGCGTGTCCGCGATCTCGCTGGCTTCGTCGGCGGCCAGGGTGGTCTGCATCAGGTAGGCGACCTTCTCCGGGTCGTCGGGGCGCAGCCGGGCCACGTCAGCCGCGGTCTCCACGAGCGTCATGGATTGTGGCGCCTCGCCGAGGGTGCCCTCCACTTCCTCATGGCCGCCGTGCCCGATCAGCGCGACGAGGTATCCCTCGGCGGCGAACCGGCGGGCCTCGGCGTGCACCTTGGCGACCAGCGGGCAGGTCGCGTCGACCGCCGCCAGGCCGCGGCGCTCGGCCTCCGCCCGCACCGCGGGCGACACCCCGTGCGCGGAGAACACCACCCGCGCGCCGTCCGGGACCTCGCTCAGCTCCTCCACGAAGATCGCTCCGCGCCGTTCCAGGTCCGCGACGACATGGGTGTTGTGCACGATCTGCTTGCGCACGTACACCGGCGGGCCGCCGGCGTCCAGCACCCGCTCCACGATCTCGATGGCCCGCTCCACCCCGGCGCAGAACGACCGCGGCCCGGCGAGCAGCACCCGCCGCTGCCCCGTGGCCGCCGCCCACCGGGCCAGCACCGGCCCGGCCGCGCGCAGCGACCGCAGCGCGGCCAGGCCACCGGCGAGCGTCGCCGGGTGCAGCAGGGGCCGCTGCGGCGTGTCGGAGATGGCGCGGAGCACCGCTACCGGCCGGTCCCCGGCGGCCGCCGCGAGCGGCGCCGACTCCAGGTCGACGACGAGGGCGCCCCCCGCGCCCAGCCGGTCCCGCTCGGCGCCGCGCACCAGATGGTCGACGGTGACCACCCGGCCGGCCCGGGCGGCCAGCCCGGCCCGGCGCAGTTCGCCGACGAGCAGCGCGGCCGAGCCACACTGGGTGGTCGACGACCCGTCGCTGACCTCCGTGGCCACCACCAGGTCGCCCGGTGACAGGTCGCGGGACAGGCCGCCGCCGACGCCCGCCACGGCCAGTGCGCCGAACGCGCTGTCACGCAGCCGTGCCGCCTGCCGGGCGGCCCGCGCCCGCCCGTAGCCGGTCGCCCGCACCTGGCCGGCGCCGGCCAGCCCGCGCCGCACGGCCCGGGCTTCCAGCCGGAGCGGCGCGCAGACCAGCAGGCCGCCGTTCGGCTCAGCCGCCGGGGCCCCCTCGGGAACCGCCTCCCGGCCGTCACTCGCCGGGGTCACGGCCGGCCTGCCAGGTAGCGGCCGAGCGCGCTCAGCGGGAAGACGAGGCGGTACAGGTGGTAGTTGATGTAGAAGTCGCCTGGGAAGCCGGTGCCGGTGTATTCCGGCTCGTCCCAGCTGCCATCCGGTCGCTGATGTTCGGTGAGCCAGCGGACACCTGCGTGCGCCGCCGGGCCGGGCGGCCCGGCCGCGAGCAGCGCGAGCAGCGCCCACGCGGTCTGCGACGCGGTCGACCCGCCGCACCCGGCGAGGTCGGGATCGTCGTAGGAACGCAGGTCCTCGCCCCAGCCGCCGTCGGGGTTCTGGTGCGCCTCCAGCCAGGCCACCGCGCGCCGGATGGCCGGCCGGCCGGGCTTGACCCCGGCCGCGATGAGCGCGGGCACCACCGCACCGGTGCCGTACACGTAGTTGGCTCCCCACCGGCCGAACCAGGACCCGTCGCTCTCCTGGGCCCGCAGGAGCCAGACCACGCCCCGGCGCACCGTCCTGGTCCCGGCCAGGCCCTCCGCCGACAGCGCCTCGACGACATGCGCGGTGACATCGGCGGACGGCGGGTCGGTCACCGCGCCGAAGTCACAAAAAGGGAGCTTGGTAACGAGCGCTGACGTGTTGTCAGCGTCGAAGGCTCCCCATCCGCCGTCCCTGGACTGCATCCCGGCCATCCAGCGCAGCCCGCGCTGCACGGCCGGATGCCGGTTCCCGGCTCCCGGGTCCCCGCCGGGACCCGCCAGGCTGACCCGGCGGAGCGCGAGCAGGATCTCGGCCGTGTCGTCGATGTCGGGGTAACCGTCGTTGTCGAACTCGAACGCCCAGCCGCCTGGGTCAAGGCGGGGCCTGCGCACCTGCCAGTCCCCGGGCCCGTGGATCTCCTCCTCGAGCAGCCAGGAGGCCGCCCTGGCCAGCGCGGGATCATCGGGCGGCACGCCCGCGTCGGCCAGTGCGACCACGGCGAGCACGGTGTCCCAGACCGGCGACTGGCAGGCCTCCAGCCGGCGCACCGGGCCGTCGGGCCCGTCCTCGGTGATGGTGAACCTGGCCAGCCCGGCCAGCCCGCGCTTGATTACCGGATGGTCCAGGCCGTAACCCAGCAGGTGCAGGGCGATCAGCGAGTAGACCCAGGGTGGCTGGATCCCGCCCCAGCAGCCGTCCTGCTCCTGCCGTGCGATGATCCATTCCGCGCAGCGGCGCAGCGCGGCCCGGCGCACCGCCCCGGCCGGCCTCGCCTGCTGCCCGTACCGCTCGTAGAGGTGCAGCGCCTTGTCCAGTCCCGTGAACGTCGCGTCCCAGCCGGTCCGGCGGGCCCCCGCCGCGGATGACTCGCCCTCGGCCCGGAGCTCATCCAGGCCGAATGGCAGCGGGCGAACCGGGCGCAGTGCGCCGACGACAGTCAGCGGGACGATCGTCTGCCGTGCCCAGCAGGCAAAGTCGTACACGTTGAGCGGGAACCAGGCGGGAAAGTAGATCATTTCCGGCGGCATGACCGGAAGGTCGTCCCAGGACCATTCGCCAAACAACGCCAACCAGATGCGGGTGAACACACGGGTGGCCGGGATCCCGCCGCGGGCCCGGATCCAGCCTGCCGCCCGGGCCATGTGCGGGGCCTCCGGCGGATGCCCCGCGAGCCGCAGGGCCACGTAAGCCTCGACGGTGGTGGACAGGTCACCCGGGCCGCCAAAGAAATTGGCCCAGGTTCCGTCGTCGCGCTGCTTGCTGGCGATCCAGCGGGCCGCGGCGGCGGTCTCGTCGGCGCCGCGGACGCCGAGGAACTCGCGGAGCAGCAGGTCCTCCGCATCCATCGTGACGTTGGTCTCCAGCTCGCCCTGCCACCAGCCCTGCTCGTGCTGAAGACCGAGCAGGTGCTCCCGGGCGCGGGCCAGCGTGGCCGCCGCGCCGGAGAGCGCAGCCGGCCCATCCGCGTCCGCCAGCGTGTGAGTCACCGGACTGCTCACCATTGCCGGGCCGTGATGAACTCGGCGATCCCGGCGAACTCGGCCCGGACGTCATCGGGCATGTCCGTCTCGGTCAGGCACTTTTCCGCGGCCGCGAGCTGCGCCGCGGCCTCGTCCTCGGTCCAGCCCTTGCCGCCCGCCTCCTCAACCAGCCGCGCGGCGAGCTCCAGGTCCTCCTCGTTCAGCGGGTCTGGGCGGCCCAGCAGGGCGGCGAGCTCCTGGGCCTGCGCCGACCCGCCGGTGAGCGCGGCCACCACGGGCAGCGACTTCTTCCTCGCCCGCAGGTCCGAGCGAACCGGCTTGCCGGTCACCTCCGGAGCACCCCAGATGCCCAGCAGGTCGTCGGTGAGCTGGAAGGCGAGGCCCGCGTGAGCGCCGAACCCGGCCAGCCCCATGGCCAGCCCCGGCGGCGCGCCGACGTGGATGGCGCCGATGCTGCACGCGCAGGCCATCAGCGCCGCCGTCTTGTCGCCGGCCATGTCCAGGCACTCGGCCAGGGACACGTCCGAGCGCTGCTCGAAGGCGAGATCCGCGCCCTGCCCGGCGATCAGCCGGTGCACCGCGGCGGACAGGCAGCGGGCGGCCCACAGGCCCTGCGGCGCCGTGTCCTCGAGCAGGATGTCCTGGGCGAGGGCGAGCAGCGCGTCGCCAGCCAGGATGGCCGCGCCGATGCCGTGCACCGTCCACGCCGTCGGCCGGTGCCTGCGCTCCGTGTCGCCGTCCATGATGTCGTCGTGCAGCAGCGAGAAGTTGTGCACGAGTTCGACCGCCACGGCCGCTGGCACGCCCCGGTCCGGTGCGGCCCGCGCGGCCCGCGCGGACAGCAGCGCCAGCGCTGGCCGCAGCGCCTTCCCGGCACCACCCGCCTTGCCGGAGCCCCCGCCGTCCAGGCCGAGATGATAGGCGGCCACCACCCGCACTTCCGGGCTGAGCCGGTCCACGGCCGCGGCGATCGCCGGGCCGACCAGATCGCGGGCCGTCGCCACGCCCGCTGGCATCACGGCCGTCATGCCGTCGCTCCCGCCACCAAGTCCGAGTTCCTCCCTGCGGGCGGCGCTTCCGCCAGCCCCTGTCGTAGCTCTCGTGCTGCGTTCAGTCCGCTCCGCACGGCGCCCTCCATCGTGTCTGGCCAGCCCGTATCGGTCCACGCGCCCGCGATCACCAGGCCGGGCAGCGCTGTCGCGGCCCCGGGACGCAACGCCGCGCACCCAGGCACCTGCCGGAACGTCGCCCGGCGCTCTCTAGTGACGAAAAAGTCGGTGATCCGCGCGTCCCGCGCGTCCGGGAAGAGGTCCTCGAGCGCGGGCACAAACCGCTCCCGCAGCCGCGCGGCGGGCACATCCACCAGATCGTCCGCGGCGGACAGCGACACGGCCAGGTACTGCCCGGCCTGCAGGCCGGATGACCGGGTCCGGTCGAAGACCCATTGCACGGGTGAGTCCACGGCCGCGGCGAACGGCAGCGAGGTGACCCGCCGGTCGTAGATCACATGCACGTTGACGATGGGCGAGGCGCCGAGTTCCCGCCAGCGGTCCGGGCCTGGGCCGGTACCGCCCGCCACGGCTTCGGCCGGGACCAGGCGGGCCGCGGCATCCGGTGGCACGGCGAGCACCACGCCGTCCGCGTAGATCTCCGAGTTACCCTCCGCGTCCGCGCCGACGCCGAGGGGAGCGGCCGCCTGCTTGTCCGGGCCACCCTCCCGGTCCACGCCGGTATCGAACGAAGCGGCCGCCTGGTTGTCCGGGCCACCCTCCCGGTCCACGGCGGTGCCGAGGGGAGCGGCGGCCTGGTTTTCGTTGGAGAGGAAAGAGGAGGTGCTGGGTTTCCGGCCGCGTCCGGTGAGCCGCACCCGCAGCCCGCCGCCGCTGGTGGCCGTTATCTCCGCCACCTTCGCGCCTATCCGGACGTCCGCACCGAGCCGCTGCAGGAACTCCGCCCCGGCCTGGCCGTGCAGGTCGCCGAGGGGGATCGCGGGCACCCCGATGTCCGCCGCGTTCTTCGCCCCGAGCAGCGCCGTCTTCACCACCGTGGCGGCCAGCGACATGCTCGCGTCGTCGCCGGCCACGTTCAGCGCCGAGACCGTGAACAGGTCCCACAGCACCCGGCGGGCCCGCTCCCCCTGCCCCCGGGCGGCGAGCCAGTCGCCGAGCCGTTCGTTGTCCAGGCCGGGCCTCGCCGGATCCAGCCGCATCATGGCCAGCGCGGCACGGGTCACCCGCAGCCGCTCCACCGGGGTCAGGAACGAGTACCCGGCCAGCGCCTTCCCCATGTGCAGCGGGCCGGGCAGCCTGGTCCTGCGCAGCCTGGCCCGGCCGCCCGGGCTGAGCACGGTGACGTCGAACCGGTCCTGGAGGGACACCGCCCCGGTCATATCGAGCCTGGCGAGCAGTTCCCGGTAGGCGCTGCAGCAGCCCAGGAACACGTGCTGGCCGTTGTCGATGACCAGGCCGTCCCTGGTGAATGAGCAGGTCGCACCGCCGAGCCTGGGGCGGGCCTCGAGCAGCGTGACCCGGGCGCCGGCCTCGCGCAGCGCGATCGCCGCGGTGATCCCGGCCAGGCCGCCGCCCACCACCACGACATGACGGTCCGCGTTCACCGGCCCGCTCCCGCCAGCGACGGCCGCGCCATGCCCGCCAGGGACCGCGCCGCGACCATGGCCTTCTCTCCGGCAGACAATGACACCCGGCGGCTGAGCACGCTGGACGGTGCCGCCGCGATGTGCTCGAGCAGGCGGAAGTAGATCCCGGCCATCGCACCAGCTGACGCCGCGCTGCGCCGGTCAAGCAGCGGTATGAGCCGCAGGCCGGTCGTGTACCAGCCGCGGGCCCGCTCCGCCTCGAAGCTCACCAGTTCGGCGAGCTTGTCGTTGTCGGCGGGCTCGGCCTGGCCGCCTGCCTGCAGGACGGCGCCGAAGCGCTGGATGTCTTCGGCCGGCAGGTAGACCCGGCCGCTCCTGTAGTCCTCGCGGATGTCCCGCAGGATGTTGGTGAGCTGCAGGGCCACGCCGAGCGCGTCGGCCAGCGGCGCGGCCACGGCGGCATCCGGCGTGCCGAACACCCCGAGCGAGAGCCGGCCGACCGAGCCCGCCACGCACCGGCAGTAGTGCAGCAGGTCATCGAAGGTCCCGTAGGTGGTGCCGCGCACGTCGGCCTCGCAGCCGTCGATGAGCTCCCCAAACGCGTCCAGCGGGATGGCAAACCGGCGCGACGCGTCGGCCAGGGCGATGAGCACCGGGTCCGGGCCCGCGGCCGGCGGCTGGGCCGGGGCGGCCCCCGCGGCCAGCGCGGTCACGCTGGCCCTGGCGTCACCCAGCGCGGCGAGCTTGTCCGGCGCCGGCATGGTGCCGTCACCGATGTCATCGATCCGGCGCGCGAACGCGTAGACGGCGGCCAGCGCCCGGCGCTTGGCGGGCGGGAGCAGCCGGATGCCGTAGGAGAAGTTCCTCGCCTGCGACCAGGTGATCTCCTCGCACTGCCGGTACGCGGCGCGGGTATCCATGACGTCACCTCCCTGTCGCATAGGCCCTCAGCATTTCGGTGGCGAGACGGCGCTTACCAGGCCGGTGGGTCGCGCGCAGCACGTCGTGGTCGGCGGCGGCGATGGCGGCCAGCGCTGCGCGCCCGCCCGCCACGTAGCCGGCCACCGCGACGCGGGCCGCGCCGCGCAGCGTGCCGACCAGCGGTGCGCCCTTGTCCAGCAGCGCCCGCGCGCGCTTCTCCTCGAAAGACATGAGCGCGCGCACCTGCGGCGCCGCGTGGGATGCGGCCAGATCGCGCTCGGTGCAGCCGAACCGGTCCAGGTCCTCGGCCGGAAGGTACACGCGGCCGGCCCGCAGGTCCTCGGCCACGTCCTGCCAGTGCTCAGCCAGTTGGAGCGCGGTGCACACCCGGTCCGAGAGGATCTCGCGCTGCGGGGTGGCGACGCCGAAGACGTGCAGCACGATCCGGCCGACCGGGTTCGCGGACAGCGTGCAGTACGCCAGCAGGCCGTCGAACGACTGGTACCGCGTGACGGCCTGGTCCTGGCGGTTCGCCTCGATCAGGTCGCGGAACGGCTGCTGCGGGATCGCGCACTGGGCCACGGCCGGGACCAGCCCGCGGACGACCGCCAGCCGCGGCGCCGCGCCGTCATAGAGCCGGCCGAGGTCGGCCTCAAGCTCGTCGAGCAGGCCGAGTCGCTCCGCCGGAGGTGCCTCGTCGCCCATGTCATCGGCGACCCGCGCGAACCCGTAGACGGCGGCCAGATGCTGCCGGTACCGCCTGGGCAGCAGCCGCAGCGCGACCGGGAAGTTCTCCGCGGCCGCCTGCTCCGCGGCCGCGGACTCGATCATCGCCGCCGACGTGCTCGCTGCCCCGGTG
>JAWWPY010000314.1:0-2733 GCA_033854735.1 Streptosporangiaceae bacterium
CATGACGTGGGTGATCCGGTCCCGGTCCGCCTCCGGGGCGCAGAGCACGGTGTCGATCGCCGCGGTGATCCCGCCGGTGATGTCCGGTGTGCCCGGCACCTTGGACTTGGCGATCACCCGGTCCGAGCCGTCCATGATCACCGCGTCGGTATTGGTGCCGCCCACATCGACGCCGAGGCGGCAGTCAGGCGCGGGCACCGGCGAGCTCCTCCACGGGCAGGTAGTCAAAGTCGTAGCCGAACGCGCGGGGGCCGGTGATCGAGATGCCTCGCTCGGTCCGCCACACCGGGTCGCAGGCGAAGGCGATCACCACTACCCGCTGGCCGTACTTGATCCGCTCCGTCGCGATCGCGTCGGCCGTCTCCACGTCCAGCACCGAGATCAGATCCGGCACCGAGGCCAGCACCCGGCCCCGCTCCAGCGCGACCAGGTTCTCGTTCTGCAGTTCCAGCCGGATAAGGCGGCCCGCATCCTCGCCGAGCCCCTCGATCACCACCGAGCCGCGGACGAAGCCGCTCGTGGTGTGCCGCTCGACGTCCGAGACTTTCCCGGTGACCAGCCGGAACGCCCCTATCTCCCCGATCAGCGCGGCGATCGGGCTGACCGCCGGCCTGATGACCGCCGCACCGATCCGGATCGCCAGCGACACCGAGTTCCGTACCGTGGCCTCGCGGGCCTGGGCGGCGGTGAGCGAGAACTCCGTGGATGAGGCGGCCCCGCCGAACTCGACGGCGGCCGCCCGTTCCAGGCGCTCCATCCAGTGCCCCGAAATGGCCTGGAAAATGACCAGGTTGCCGCGCTCGTCGGTCATCACCGCCGGGCTCGGCGAGATCCCGGCCAGCTGCATGGTGACCTGCGGGACCTCCGGGAAGGCGCGTCCCATTCCGTCGGCGTCGACCAGGGGAAGCCCCATCCGCGCCGCCCAGCTGACTGGCAGGACGCCGTTCCCGCCGCCGATCTCGCCGGCCATCAGCGCCGCCACCCGGCGCCCGGTCAGATACTGCAGATGGTCCCGGAGGCGTTCCCCCTCGTCGCCGTTCTCGATCTTCTCGATGCTGACCGTGGGAGCGCCAATGCTGCCGCATGGCATGATCAGGGCGTCATCCGGCAGTTCGTCCACGTCCACCAGGGCGGCCGGGCCGAAATCCTCGGTGGCCTGCAGGGCCTGCAGCAGGGCGAGATAGGTGTCACCACCACCCCCCGCACCCAGCACCGCGCAGCCGCGAGCTAAAGCGTGCAGCGCGTCAGGGTCGAGGAGTCTCTTCACGGGAGGCCATTACCGTCCAGGCAGGCAAATGTAGCGGCGTGTTAAGCATCATAGTTCCCGATGTATGGGCACACCGGGACTATTTCCACCGATCAGCCAGCTGGAGCTCGGTCTCCCTGATCAGGTCACGCAGTTCCGCCGGGTCCTGGCCGCGGACGACCCGCGGCGGGCTCGACATGAGCCGGCGGGCGTACAGCAGCCCGGCGATCCCCCGCCAGACGTGCCAGCGCGGGAACTCGTGCCCGTAACTCCACCAGTCGGGTTGCTCAGTGCCAGCAGTCATTAAATCGGTCGCGGCTTCCTTCTTCATCGGCTCTCCCTGGCGCACCAGAATCACCGCGCGTGCCCGGCGTATCGCGCGGAACCCTTGCTGCAAAGGATTGCAGCTCGACAGCGGGCCAGGAATGGGCGGAGTGCACTGTGATCGTGACGGATGTGTGCATTACGCATAAAGTGCCACCTGTGCACACGGTAGACGAGATCCTGGCCAGCTCGCCGTTGTCCGGGCTGCAGCGGGTCAGCGGCGGCGGCGGCGAGCGGCAGGTTGCCCTGGTGCGGCTGGCCGAACGGTTCGCGGACCTGGATGGCGCCCCGGCCGGCAGCCTGGTCGTGCTGTCCCGGGCGGCGTCTGCGGAAGTCACCGACTACCGCCTGGACATGGGGCTGCGCTGGGCGGCGGTCAACCGGGTGGCCGCGGTGGCGGCCTTCCGCGCTGAGCAGTGGCGGCCGACCGTCACCGCGATGGACATCGCCGGGCGGGCCGACATCGCCCTGATCTCGATCTCGGCCGGGGCCGAACTGGCCGGGCTGGTGCAGGCGATCGCCCGGGAGATCGGGGGAGGCGCGCAGCGTGCCCTCGGCCGGGCCGAGGAAGGGCTGAACGCGGTGCTCTGGGCCGAGGCGGCCGGGGCGGGCCTCGACGAACTCCGCGCCGCGGTGAGCGAAGCGCTCGGCACCAGCGTCGAATTCCGGCCCCGCGGTCCGGGTCATGACGCCCCGGGTGACGGCGCCCCGGGTGACGGTGACCCAGGTCATAACGGCCTGCGCAATGGCCAGCTCACCTCCATGCCCGCCTCCACTGCCCCAGCGGCCCCCGGCACTCCGGTCCGGGCCCTGGTGGGGGGCCGCACAGGCGAGGTCAGCGTGCCGGTCATCGTGGGCGAGGCAGCGATCGGCGACCTGGTCGCCCCGGACGCCTACGGGGACCTGGCCATCGCCGCACGGCTGGTCCTGCACAGCGCGGCCGCCTCCGCCGGGCGGCTTCTCGACCTGGCCAGGCGGGCCCGCGAGGTCCCGGCCCGGTCGCGCAGCGAACTGCTGGCTGAGCTGCTGATCTCCGAGTCGGCGGTCAACGAGGATCTGCTCGACCGGGCCCGCCAGCTGAACGTCGCGCTGGGCGGCTGGCACGTCGCGGTCCGGATCGAGGCCGATGATCTCGACGGTCCCGGCCTGGACGGATCCGGTCC
>JAWWPY010000315.1:0-8034 GCA_033854735.1 Streptosporangiaceae bacterium
AGATGAAGGCCAGCGGCTACAACGCGGTGTGCATGTACTTCAACTGGAGCTACCACTCCCCCGCCTCAGGCGTCTACGACTTCACCGGCGTCCGGGACATGGACCTGGTCATGCGGATGGCCGCCGATACCGGGATCTACGTCCTGGCCCGGCCCGGCCCCTACATCAACGCCGAAGTGAACGCGGGCGGCTTCCCCGGGTGGCTCACCGCCACGGCCGCGGTGGCCCGCACCGACGACCCGGTCTACCTGGCCGCCGCCGACCAGTGGCTCACCGCGATCAACGGGGTTCTGGCCATGCACCAGCTAACGGACGGTTCCGGGACCCTGCTGCTGTACCAGATCGAGAATGAGTACGCCAGCAACGTGGGCCGGGCCACCGGCATCAACTACCTGGCCCACCTGTACGCGAAGGCCCGCGCCGACGGCATCACCGTCCCGATCTACCACAACGACAAAGGGCGGAACGGCTTCTGGACCCCGGGCAGCTTCCCGACGCCCGACAGCAACTACCTGTACGCGTTCGACGGCTACCCCTCGGCCAATGGGGCGCCGCCGGACTGGGGCTACTTCGGGCCAGGCGGGGCGAAAGGCGGGGCCAGCGCCAGCCCGACGACCCCGGGGTTCGAGGCGGAGTTCGGCGGCGGCTTCTTCGACCCGTGGGGCGGGGCACCCTGGCAGGGGCAGGGCTACGCCTTCGAGCGGGCCTTCGACGGCCCCGCCTACGAGCGGCAGTTCTACCTCACCAACGTGGCCAACGGCATCAAGATCCAGAGCGTCTACATGACGTTCGGCGGGACCTCGTGGGGCTGGCTGCCCGCCTCCGTGGTCTACACCTCCTACGACTACGGCGCGGCCATCAGCGAGGCCCGCCAGCTCACCCCGAAGATCCCCGCCATGAAGGAGATGGGCTACTTCCTGCAGTCGGTCACTGACATCGCCAAGGCCGACCCGGCGGCTGCGGTGACGGCCTCGAATTCGCTGGTCAAGACCTACCATCTGGCCAGCCCGGACACCGGGACGCAGTTCTACTTCGCCCGCAACGACCACACCACCGACCTCACCTTCACCCTCCCGGTCAGCACACCGGACGGCTCCTACACCGTCCCGCAGACCGGCACACTCCAGCTCAACGGCAAAGACATGAAGGTCATCGTCGCCGCCTACGGCATGGACTCGGCCCATCTCGTCTACACCACCTCGCACCTCATGACGCACACCCCCGCCGGGAACCAGGACATCGCGCTGCTCGCGAGCCGGCTGGGGGACGACGGGGAGACGGTGCTGCGGTACCCGGCCGCCGCCACGGGACCCGCCGTCACCGTCCTGGCCGGGCCCCCGGTGACCTCGTCGTGGGACGCCACCACCGGCGACCTGCTGCTCAGCTACACCCACGGCGGAGTCACCCAGGTGCGCGTAGACCCCGGCGGGACGGCCCGTGCGCTGCTCCTCGTGCTGATCGACGACACCGCGGCGGCGACCTTCTGGCGGCTGGACACCAGCGCCGGGCCGGTGATCGTGAGCGGCCCCGAACTGGTCCGCTCGGCGGCCCTGCGCGGGCCGGTCCTCGAACTCACCGGGGACACGACGGCCGCCGCCGCGCTGGAGGTGTGGGGCCCCCGGCCGGCCGGCCTCGTCCTCTGGAACGGCAGACCGGTGCCCACTTCGCGGACGTCCGCGGGAAGCGTGGCATCGCGCTCACCGCTCGCCGCGCCGCCGGCGCTGACCCTGCCCGCCCTGACCGGCTGGAAGTATGCGCCGGAGAATCCTGAAGCCAATCCCGGCTTCGACGACAGCGGCTGGACGCCCGCCACCAAGACCATCTCGGCCAGCGCCACCCCCGTGCCGGCCGGACAGCCGGTGCTGTTCACCGACGACTACGGCTTCCACTACGGCGACGTCTGGTACCGGGGTTCGTGGACCGGCACGGCCGGCGCCACGGCGGTCGCCATCAGCTACCAGACCGGCCAGGTCGGCATGTTCCTGGCCTGGCTGGACGGCACCTTCCTCGGCGCCGGCCAGATACCCGCACCCACCTCCAGCCAGTCCACCACCCAGGGCTGGGCGGCCACGGTCACCATGGCGATCCCGGCCGCCGCGCAGGACGCGGGGGACCACCTGCTCGCCGTGCTGGTCCGGCCGATGTCTCACCAGGAGGACGGCGGCGCCAACAACGCCTTCAAGCAGGCACTCGGCCTCACCAGCGTGACCTTCACCGGCGCCGCACCCGCGGTCACCTGGCGCATCCAGGGCACGCTCGGCGGCGAAGCGCCTCACGACCGGGTCCGCGGCCCGCTCAACAACGGCGGCCTGTACGGCGAGCGGGCCGGCTGGTACCTGCCCGGTTTCCCCGACCAGCGCTGGGCCGGCGTGACGCTGCCCAGCTCCGACCCCCGCCCGGGAGTCGCGTGGTACCGGACGACGTTCCGGCTGCAGGTGCCTCGGGGTATCGACGCCTCCCTCGGGCTGACCATCAGCGACGACCCCGCGAAGTCCTACCGGGCCCAGATTTTCCTCAACGGATGGAACGTCGGTCAGTACGTCAACAACGTCGGGCCGCAGCACACCTTCGCCCTGCCGACCGGCATCCTGGATCTGCGCGGCGAGAACACGCTGGCCATCGCCGTGCTCGCGGACGGGAGCACGGCCGGCGGCCTGGGCAGCGTGACCCTGGCCAGCCTGGGCACCGCGGCCGGCGGCGTCCCAGTTCTCCCGGTGCACTCACCGGGCTACCGGGCCGCCCGCGGCTAGCGCGCGGCCCGGTCTATCGATGTGCCATCGGTGCTGGGGCTTCTGAGTTCTAGGTACGCGTGATGGCCCGGTCAGCAGATATTCCGCGCCATCGCGATCACTCGGCCCGCAGCGCGAAGGCGGTGCGGGTGCGCGCAGCCCAGCCGGCCGGGCCGAGCGCGGCCACCACCGCGATGACCAGCCCGGCGAGCCCGAGCAGGACGTACTGCCACCAGGAGTACACCGCGATCACCGCCGCGGGCAGGTCGGTGTGCGCGGCGTGGCCCATCACCGGCACGACGCCGTTGTGCACCAGCACGCCGAGCGGGACCGCGACGATCCCGGCCAGCAGGCCGATCAGCGTGACCGAGCACACCACCATGGCGATGGCCTGCCGCGGCGTCATGCCGACCGACTTGAACACGCCCAGGTCGTGTACCCGCTCGCGGAGCTGGAGCACCACGGTGTTCAGCACGCCGAGCCCGGCCACGACGATCAGCAAGGTGGTGAGCAGCGCGATCAGCGCCACCACCGCGATCAGCTCGCCGTTGTCGTTCGGCGTCACCTGGATGCCGGCGACGGCACCCAGGACGGGGCCGCTCGGGTCGAGCTTGGCGTCCAGCGCGTTCGCGACCGCCTGGGGATCGGTGCCCGGCTTGACGCCCGCGTAGTACTGCGTCGGCGCCTGTCCCGGATCGATGCGCGCCAGGTCGGACCCGCTCATGAACACGCCCGGGTCGCTGCTGTTATTCGCGAACGCCTCGCCGGCGATCCGCACCGTCTCCGAGCGCCCCCCGGACGTCAGGGTGACGGTCGAGCCCACCGAGGTGCCGGTATCGGCCAGGAAGGTCGTGTTGACGTCGACCGAACCAGAGCTGGAGTACCACGACCCCTTGATCATCTGGTACCCGGTCCAGTTCGCGTCGCCGTCGAACGCGGTCACCTGCGCCTGCTGGGACAGCCTGGCCACACCGACCGTCGCGTCGGTCTCCGGCACCCAGTGCGCGATGTCCGGGTTGGCGGTCAGCGCGGCGGCGATCGCCTGCTGCTCGGCCGGCGACGCACTGGGCGACCCGATGACGCCGGCCACCGCCTTGTGTTTTCCGGGCTGGACATGAACCGGGCCGCTTGGCGCGGGGCTTATCCGCAGCGGCGCGGTATCGGCCAGCCGCAGGTCCACGTAGACCCGGTTCAGCGTGGCGGACAGGCCAACCCCGAACGTCACCGCCACCGCGCCGAACATGATCGCCCCGGCGGTTACCGCGGTCCTGGCCGGCCGGGAGAACGGGGCCGCCAGCCCGATCGTCGCCGCGCGGGGCACCCAGCGCAGCTTGCCGAGCAGCCGGTGCGCGAGGTAGCCGTGCGCGGCACGCGGCGCACGCCCGGTCGCGATCGCCTGTGTCGCGCTCATCCGTCCCGCCCGCAGCGCGGGCAGCATGGCGCCGACCGCGGTCAGGCCGAGGATCACCAGCGGCACGGCCACCACCACCGACAGCGGGATGGACAGCGAGCCCACCCCGTACACGCTGGCGTTCTGCGACAGGATCGGGATGGCCAGCAGGACCCCGAGGACCGCGCCCACCACGCAGCCGGCCAGCGCGGGCACGGCCACCTGCAGCACGTACGAGCCAGTCACCTGGGCCGGGGTAAAGCCGATCGCCTTCAGCACCCCGATCCTCGTGGTGCCGGCGATCACCGCGCCGCTCACCACGTTGGCGACGATCAGCACCGACATCGCCAGCGCGATGATGCCGAAGGCGATGATGAACGGCGCCCAGATCGCCACGTTGCTCTGCTCCGCGGTCCGCACGGTCAGGTAGGACGCGGTGCCCTGCACCGTTCCAGCAGGCAGCGCGGCCTTCAGCGCGCTCACGTCGGCGTTGACCGCTGTCGCCGTCGAGGCGCTGGAGAACCGGTAGAGCATCTGCGCCTCCGGCGCAGACCCGGTGCTGGACAGCGCCGTGATCCCCGATGGCAACACCCAGGCGTCCGCCGTGTTCGTGATCGAGTTGGCGAAGCCGACCACGGTCAGTGCGGGCGAGCCCGGTGACCCCGGAAAGGTCACCGTGGAACCCAGCCGAATGCCTCCGGATACCGGCCCGGCCTGGGACCAGACGACCTGGTCCGGTGCCGTCGGCCAGTGCCCGGACTTGAGCGTGAGGTCATCGGCCGGCCCGTTGGGCGAGGACCGTCCGACCAGGTGCACCTGGATGCGGCCGGCGCCGCTGACGCCGGGGATGGTGAACTTGGCGGCGGCTGTGGTCTCGGGGAACGGGCCTGCCACGGCGGTAACCCCGGACACGTGCGAGGTGGCCGCGAGCTGAGCCGACGACGCGGCTGACAGCGACATGTCCGCGGCCACGTCCGCGCCGTGCTGGGCGGCGAAGCCGCGGTCGAACGGCGACTGGCTGTCCACCAGTATGCCGACGGCCAGCACCGAGGCGGCGGTGCAGGCGAGCACCACCAGGCCGATCACGACGGCCTGCAGCCGCCGCCCGCCGAGGCCGCCCCGTGCGGCCCTGATGATCGCCTTCACCGCCGCGCCCCCGTGTCGCTCGCGACCCGCCCGTCCTCGATCGAGACGACCCGCTGCGCGTACTTGGCCGCCAGGTCCGGGTTGTGCGTGACCAGGATCAGCGTCTGCCCGGACGCGTTCAGGTCCAGCAGCAGCTCGCCGATCTCCTCCCCGGTCGCGGTGTCCACGGCGCCGGTCGGCTCGTCGGCCAGTAGCACGGCCGGCCGGTTCACCAGCGCCCGGGCGATAGCCACCCGCTGCCGCTCCCCACCGGACAGCCGGGCCGGATAGGCATCCTTGCGCTTGGTGATCCGCAGCGCGGCGAGCAGCTCCGCGGCCCGGTCTCGCGCCTGGCCGGACGGCATGCCGGCCAGCTGGGCCGGCAGCAGCACGTTGTCGATGACCGTCATGTCGTCCAGCAGGTTGAAGAACTGGAAGATCATGCCGACCTGGCCGCGCCGGAACCGGGCCACCCCGGTCTCGCTGAGCTTGTCCACCCGGTCGTCGCCGACCCGGATCGTCCCGCTGGTCGGCCGGTCCATCCCCGCGATGAGGTTCAGCAGCGTCGACTTGCCGCTGCCGGACGGCCCCATGATCGCGACGGCCTCGCCAGGCGCGACCGTCAAGCTGACGCTGGACACCGCCGGCGCCGCCCCGTTGTCATAGATCTTCGTCACGTTATCGAGCTCTACAAGCGCTTCCATGCCGCGACCGTACGCCGCCGCGGCGCCGCGCCACATCCGCCTCGAAACCGAACCCGGCTACCGTAATTAGCTGACCGTCATCCTGTGGATGTACGACGTTTACTCCGAACGGCCGGCGGCATCACCCCTGGAAGCGGCGACAATGGTCACATGGCGAGGGTTTTCGCCGGCATCTCACGGCGGGAAGTGTCCGCGTGGGCCCTGGCTCTGGACGCGGTGATCGCGGTGGCCGCCTCGGCGCTGGCGATCTCGGAGACTATCTCGCATGCCCAGCTGCTCACCGTTAGCCCCCTTCGCCGCCTGCTGTTCCCGCCCGCCGGAGTGGGCATCGGCGCGCCGGGAAACTGGTACCCGTCGGTATGGCAGCTGGCGGCGGTGGTGCTGATGGCCGCGCCGCTCGCGGTCCGCCGGCTGTATCCGGTGACCGCGTGCGCGGTGATCTTCGCCGCCGCGTGCGCCTTCCCCGACCAGGTGCCGCCGGTCGTGTTCGCGACCGCGATCTTCGCGGTGTTCAGCGCTGTGCTGTACAGCCCGCACCGGAACCTGGCGCTCGGCGTCGCGCTGGCCGGCGCGATCGCCACCGTGCTGACGTTCCCGGACGGCCAGCCGGGCATCCCGGAGCGGTACACCGCGCTGATCGTGGTGGTGCCGACCGTGGCGGCCGGGCTGGGCATCCGCGAGCTGCTGCGGCGGGCCGGCGACTCCGCGGCGCGGCTGCGGAAGGTGCAGGACGAGCACGAGGCCGCCACCCGGCGAGCCATCGACCTGGAACGGGCCAGGATCGCCAGCGAGCTGCACGACGTGGTCACCCATAATGTGAGCGTGATGATGGTGCAGGCCGGCGCCGCCCGCAAGGTGCTCGGCAGCCCCCGGCAGGACGCCGCCGGGCTCGCCGAGGACGCGCTGCTGGCGGTCGAGGCGGGCGGCCGGACCGCGATGACCGAGCTGCGCACCATGCTCAGCCTGCTCGCCCCGGCCGAGGACGGCTCGGGTGACGCCCTCCTGACCCCGCAGCCCGGGCTGGCCGACGTCAGCGCGCTGGTGGACCGCGTGTCCGCGGCGGGGCTGCCCGTGGAGCTGCACTCCAGCCTGCTGCCGGGCGGCCTGCCTCCCGGGCTTGACCTCGCGGTCTACCGCGTCGTGCAGGAAGGCCTGACGAACGTGCTGCGGCATGCCGGGGGAGCACCGGCTGTCGTTCGGATAAGCGGGCGTCTCGAGCAGCTAGTGATCACGGTCAGCGACGGCGGGCGCGGCACCAGCGGCGGCGGCGCGGAGCCGGGCCGGGGTCTGCTCGGATTGCGGGAGCGGGTCGCGCTCTACGGCGGGGCGGTCGACGCGGGGCCGCGGCCGGGCGGTGGGTGGCGGCTGCGGGCCACGATCCCGCTGCCGGAGCTCGCCGGTGCCTAGCGCCGTGCGGGTGGTGATCGCCGACGACCAGGCGCTGGTCCGCGGCGGCTTCCGGCTGATCCTGGAGTCGGCCGGGATCGACGTCGCGGGCGAGGCGGCGGATGGTCAGGAGGCGGTCGCCGCGGTGCTCGAGCACCAGCCGGACGTCGTGCTGATGGACATCAGGATGCCGGTGATGGACGGGCTCGAGGCCACCCGGCAGATCCTCGGCGCGGGTTCCGGCGCGCGGGTGGTCATGCTGACGACGTTCGACCTGGACCAGTACGTGTACAAGGCGCTCGCCGCCGGGGCGTCGGGGTTCCTGCTCAAGGACGTGTCGCCCGAGCACCTGGTCGCTGCCGTCCAGCTGGTGCGGTCCGGCGACGCGCTGCTCGCGCCGTCCATCACCCGGCGCCTGGTGTCGCGGTTCGCCGCGCCTGATGCCGCTCGTGATTGCGCGGATCTGTCTGCGCTGACGCCACGTGAGCTGGAGGTGCTCAGCCTGGTCGGGCGCGGCCTGAGCAACGCCGAGCTGGCATCCGCGCTGACGCTCAGCGAGGCCACGGTCAAGACCCACATGGCCAGGATCCTGACCAAGCTGAGACTGCGCGACCGGGTCCAAGCCGTCGTCCTCGCCTACGAGACCGGCCAGGTCAAGCCCGGTCTCGTAGACGAGGACTCCTGACAAAGCGTGAAGGTA
>JAWWPY010000316.1:0-2570 GCA_033854735.1 Streptosporangiaceae bacterium
CGCCGGCGGCGCCTGCCTGTTCATGTTCGGGATCACCTTCCTCGCCGCCGCGATCTACGTCCACGCGTGAGCGAGCGCGAGGGCAACGCGCCGCCTGCGGGCGAGGAGCTGCACCTCCCCGGGCCGAGCCTGCTCCCGCTGCTCAGCGCGGTCGGCATCACGCTGATCGTGGTCGGCACGACACTGACGTTCATCCTGTCGATCATCGGCCTGATCATCTTCCTGGTCACGACCGTGATCTGGATCAGGGACACGCGCCGGGACATCGAGCAGCTCCCCGAAGAGCACCACTGACGGCTGGTCAGGCCTCGGCGCCCTCGGGGACCTCGCAGTTGGCCCCGTGGCCGGTCCACACCCGGACGATGTCGCGCATTGACAGGACGCCGGCCAGCTCACCGCCGTCGACCACCACGAGGTGGCGGAAGCCGCCCCGGACCATCGTCTCCGCCGCCTGCTCGAGCGACCAGTCCGGAGCGGCGAAGGTCAGCCTGGCGGTCAGGTGGTCAGCCACCCGCTCCTCGTCGGGGTCCTGACCGCGTCCGACCGCGACCAGGATGTCGCGCTCGGTGATAACGCCCGGTCCGGGCAGTTCCGGATCGACGACGACCGCGGCGCCGACGTGACGCCGGCACATCGCCGCGGCGGCCTGCCGGAGCGTATGACCCGGGCCGACGGTCAGCAGCACCTCGGTCATGCCCTCCCGAACCAGCATCCTGTCCTCCCAGTGAGTTTGCAACGTTTGACGCAATCATAATCGAGCCCGGTGCCGCCCGTTCCTGCCAGCGCCGTCCGTCGCTCGGAAGTCATAGGATGCCCGCCAGTGAGGACGGGAAGAGCCCAGCACGGTGCGTAGAAACCCTCTGTTCCAGATGATCGTGATCGGGGTGATCGCGGTGGTGATCGGCATCCCGGTGGCGCTGATCATCCCGTGGTTTCCGGACAACGCATCGCTCCAGGCGGGCAACGTCCGCACGCTTTATGACGTCCTGCTGATCGTCTCGGTGCCGGTCTTCGTGCTGGTCGAGACAGTCGTCCTGTACTCCGTCTGGAAGTTCCGGATGAAGCCCGGCGAGGAGGAGAAGGACGGCCCGCCGATCCATGGCAACACCCGGCTGGAGGTCATCTGGACGGCGCTGCCGGCGATCCTGATCGTCGGCCTGTGCGCGTACGCCTACTCGGTCCTGCGCAGCAATGAGTCCAACCACCCCAAGGCCCTCCTGGTGAACGTCACCGCGCGCCAGTTCGCGTTCGAGTTCTCCTATCCCCAGAACGGTGGCAAGCAGCAGATCGTCTCCTCCCAGCTCTACCTGCCCAAGGGCAAGCCGGTCCTCTTCCACCTGCGCTCGCTGGACGTGATCCACAGCATGTTCGTGCCCGAGTTCTCCGAGAAGATCGACGCCGTCCCGGGCATCGCCACCGACCTGCGGATCACGCCGACCCGGATCGGCACCTACCCCGGCGAGTGCACCGAGCTGTGCGGCGCGGGCCACTCGCTGATGCGGGCCACGGTCCACGTCGTCTCCCCCGCCGCCTTCAGCGCCTGGTTGAGCTCCCAGAAGCCCAACGGGTCGCCGCCGCTGGGCGCGCCACCGCCGTCGGCCGCTCAGCCGGGGATCCCCGGGGGGACCGCCTCCGGCGCCGCCGGCAGCTCAGGCGCCGCCGGCGGCTCGGGCAGCTCCAGCGGCTCGGGCAGCTCCAGCGGCTCGGGCGGCTCCGGCAGCTCCAGCGGCTCCGGGAGCTCCAGCGGGTCGGGCTCGAGCTCCGCCGCCAGTGCCACCGCCGGCAAGGCCGTGTTCGTCGGCGCCGGCGGATGCGCCACCTGCCACACCCTGTCGGCGGCCGGAGCCACCGGCACCGTCGGCCCGAACCTCGATCAGCGGCTGAAGAGCGACTGTGCGACGGCGAAGTCGATGGCGATCCGCGGCAAGACCCTCAGCCAGTGCATCGAGACCGCGATCACCAAGCCCTATGCCTACCTGCCGACCGGCTTCAGCGCCGGCGTGATGCCCAGCAACTTCTCCAAGACGCTGAGCCAGACCCAGATCCAGGCACTCGTCAACTTCCTCTCGAGCGTGACAAAGTGAGTGGTGGTGCAACTGCCCGCGTTCGCCGACCCGAAAGCGACTGCAGAGTGAAGGAGGACAGCTGATGGCCATCCCGGCAAAGTTCCGTTCGCCCGGCTGGTACCGGGTCGCCGTCTACGATGTCCTCGGCCTCGCCTTCGCCTTCGGGCTGACCGTCCTGGTCCGCTGGCTGATGCACGAGCACCCGGTGATCGACGGCCAGGCGATCACGCTCGTCGCGCTGTTCTCGGTCCCCGCCGGCTTCCTGCTCGGCCTGGGCACCTGCGACTACTGGCTGTACTGGGCGACCGGCCGAGCAACGCGCCCCGAGACTCACGCCGAGCACGGCGCCCACAGCTGGCGCGACTACTTCCGCGTCAACACCGACCACAAGGTGATCGGGGTCCAGTACACGGTCACCTCGTTCTTCTTCCTGTTCGTCGGCGGACTGCTGGCGATGTTGATCCGCGCCCAGCTGGCCAAGCCCGGGATGCAGTTCCTCACCCC
>JAWWPY010000317.1:0-6096 GCA_033854735.1 Streptosporangiaceae bacterium
TTCAGTCAAACTCATCCGGGGGCGACTCAGGGAAGGCGGACTCATGGCCGCAGCAGACGCCGGAGCAGCAGACGCCGGAGCAGCAGATGCCGGAGCAGCAGATGCCGGAGCGAACGCGGCGGCTCGCACCCAGGCCTACGACGCGATCGTCGTCGGCGGGGGCCACAACGGTCTCGTGGCGGCCGCCTATCTAGGCCGGTCGGGCGCACGCACGCTGGTCCTGGAGAGCCGCGGCCACACGGGCGGTGCCGCCACTACCGAGGCACCCTGGCCGGACGCCCCGGAATTCCGGGTCACCCGGCTCTCCTACGTCATGAGCCTCATGCCGCCGACCATCATCAACGACCTCGGCCTGGCCCGGCACGGCTACAAGATCTACCCGATGGGCCCGTACTACCAAGCCTTCCCGGAAGGCGGGTCGATCAAGCTCTACGCCGACGACGCCCAGCGCAACCACGAGGAAGTGTCCCGGTGGTCCAAGAAGGACGCCGACGCGATGCCCCGCTGGGACGCCTGGCTGGCCGGCCTGGCCGACGTCCTCGGGCCGCTGCTGCTCACCGTGCCGCCGCGGATCGGCTCCCACAAGCCGTCGGACCTGGCCGGCACGCTCCGGCTCGCCTGGCGGCAGCGCGGGCTCGACGTGCGGACGGTCGGCGACGTCACCCGTCTCATGACCATGAGCATCGCCGACCTGCTCGACGACTGGTTCGAGTCCCCGCAGGTCAAGGGGGCCCTTGCCGTCAACGGCGTGATCGGCACCTGGGCCGGGCCGTGTGAGCCGGGCACCGCGTACGTGATGGCGCACCACTCGATCGGCGACGTCGGCGATGGGCACCTCGGCAACTGGGGGTTCCAGGAAGGCGGCATGGGCGCCGTCGCCGACACGATTGCCCGCGCCGCCCGCGAGCACGGGGCGGAGATCCGGACCGGCGCCAGGGTCGAGCGGCTGCTCATCTCGGGCGGCCACGTCACCGGGGTCGTCCTGGACAGCGGCCAGGAGATCCGCGCGAACACGGTGGTGACGTCGCTGCACCCGCGGACCGCCTTCCTTGACCAGGTGGGCCGCGAGAACCTGCCCGACGACTTCGTCAGCGACATCGAGCGCTGGAGGAGCCGCAGCGGAGTCGTGAAGATCAACCTGGCCCTCGCCGAGCTTCCGGACTTCACCGCCAATCCGGGCACCAACCTGCAGGAGCACCACACCGGCTCGGTCGAGATGGCGCCCACCGTCGAGTACATAGAGCGGGCCTTCCAGGACGCCCGGGAGGGCAGGCCCGCACTGCGCCCGTTCAGCGACGGGGTCATCCCCACCACGTTCGACCAGACGCTCAGCCCAGCCGGCACGCACATCATGTCCCTGTTCACCCAGTGGGTGCCGGCCGACTGGAACTCCCAGCCGCACCGCGAGGAACTGCAGGCCTACGCGGACCGCATGATCGACTGCTACAACGAGCTCGCGCCGAACTTCAGAAGCTCGATCCTGCACACCGACATCGTCGGCCCCTACGACATGGAACATGACTACGGGCTGATCGGCGGGAACATCTTCCACGGCGAGCTGTCCCTGGAGCAGCTGTTCCACATGCGCCCCGCGCCCGGCTACGCCGACTACCGGACCCCGGTGGCGGGCCTCTACTACGCGAGTTCGGCCACTCACGGGGGCGGCGGGGTGTGCGGCATCCCCGGCTGGCAGGCGGCCCGGGCGGCGATCGCCGATGCCAAGTCGGCCCGCCGCTCCAGCCAGCTCCGCCGACTCGCCCGGAGGCCATGATCCAGAACATTCCTCCCCAACGAAAACCCGCCCCGGCTCCCCCCACCAGCCGCGCGGCCCTGACCGCGATGCTCGAAGCGAGGAGCGTCGCTCTGGTCGGCGCCAGCCCGAAGGCTGGCAGTTTCGGTGCCCGGATGGTCGCTGAGGTCGCCAAGAGCCCGGCATCGCCCCGGATGTTCCTGGTGAACCCGCGGCACGCCGAGATCGGCGGGATACGCTGCCTTGGCTCGCTCGCCGACCTGCCCGCCCCGGTGGACCTGGTTCTGCTCGGCGTCCCGGACGCCGCGCTCGAGGAGCAGCTGGCCCTGGCGGCGGAGCGGGGCGACCGTTCCGCGGTGATCTTCGGCAACGCCTACGACCCCCCACGGCACCCCGACGAACGGCATCCCGACGAACGGCACCCCGACCGCCGGCACCCTGACGAGCGGTCGGGCCTGCGGCAACAGCTGGGCTTGCGGGAACGGCTGGCCGCCACCGCCCGGGCGGCGGGCATGGCCGTTTGCGGCGCCGGGTGCATGGGCTTCGTCAACGTCGCCTGCGGGCTGCGGGCCATCGGCTACATGGAGCCCGATCCCCTGCCGCGTGGCCCCATAGCCCTGGTCACACACTCTGGCTCGGTGTTCTCCACGCTGCTGCGCACCCGCCGGAAGCTGGGCTTCACCCTGGCCGTCTCGTCGGGCCAGGAGATCGTCACGACCGCCGCGTCGTACGCCGAGTACGCCCTCAGCCTCCCGGAGACCAGGGTGCTGGCCCTGGTCCTGGAGGCCATCCGCGAGGCCGACCGGCTGCAGCGGGTGCTCAGCGCCGCTGCCGCCCGGGATATCCCTGTCGTCCTGCTCACGGCGGGCAGTTCGGCCGGCGGCCGGGCGATGGTGGCCGCCCACTCGGGCGCCCTCGCGGCGCGGGACGGCGGATGGGAGGCCCTCGCCGACGCCTACGGGGTGCACCGGGTCGGTGACCTCGCGGAAATGGCAGACACCCTGGAGCTGTTCACGATCGGCCGCCGCGCCGCCCGGCCGGCCGATCGATCGGCCGGCCGGCGGGGCATCGCGACCGTGCACGACTCTGGCCTGGAACGGGCCCACGTCGCCGACCTCGCGGAGGGACTCGGGGTCCCGTTCGCCGAGATCAGCGACGTGACCCGGGATCGGCTGGCCCGGATACTGGACCCGGGTCTCGAACCCACCAACCCGCTCGACGTGTGGGGTACCGGCCGGCAGGCCCAGCTGCAGCTCACGGAGTCGCTGCTGGCCCTGGCGGGCGACCCGGCCGTCGCCGCCGTGGCCCTCGCGGTTGACCTGGTCCAGGAACTGGACGGGGACGAGTCCTACCCACGTGCGGTGCTCGAGGCGAGGCGGCGTACCGGCAAGCCGGTAGCGGTGCTCAGCAACGTGGCCAGCGCGCTGGACCCCGACATCGCGGCTGACCTGCGCCGCGGCGGTGTTCCCGTTCTCGAGGGCGCCCGCAGCGGCCTGCTGGCCCTGCGCCATCTGCTCGATCACTCCGGCGGCCACGCCCAGGGCAGCGCGCCGCGGATCCACCGCGCACGGCAACGCCGCTGGTCCAGCCTGCTCACCGGCGACCCGCCCGGCGCCGCCCAGCTGTTCGAACTGCTCCGCGACTATGGGATCGCCACGGCGCGGGCCCAGCCGGCCGGCAGCGCCGGCGAGGCGGCCGGCGCCGCAGCGGGCATCGGCTACCCGGTGGTGCTGAAGACCGATGAGCCAGGCATCGCGCACAAGTCCGAGGTCGGCGGGGTGCTGCCGCCCGTCGGCGACCCGGACGCCCTGCGGGCCGCCTACCAGGACCTGTCGACGCGACTCGGCCGCCGCGTCCTCGTCTGCGAGGCCATCGCCCCCGGCACCGAACTAGCCCTCGGCATCACCCGCGACCCCGATCTGGGCCCGCTCGTGGTGGTCGGCGCCGGAGGGATCCTGGTGGAGGTACTGGCCGACCGCGCCGTCGCCCTTCCCCCGGTGAGCCGGGACCGGGCTTTGCAGATGACCAGCCGCCTCCGGGTCGCCGCCCTGCTGGCCGGGGCCCGCGGCCAGCCGCCCGCCAATCTCGACGCCGTCGCTGACGCCATCGCCGGCCTCTCGGCGATCGCCTGTGAGCTTGGCCGCGACCTAGAAGCGCTCGACATCAACCCCCTGATCTGCAGCCCAGCCCGGGCCGTGGCCGTGGACGTCCTCGCCGTGCCGCGTAGCGATCCCGCCGGATGAGCCGCGCCGACTGTCCTGGCTGATCCGGATTCGCACCGCAGGGGAGGGATGCTACTGAGCCCGCGGATGTGCCCGCAGTCCTCGCGTGCCCGTTCTACGGGCTCATTCCATTGCGCACCTTGGTAGGGTGCCTGACTATGCCTGTGTTGACTCCCCGTGTCGAGGATTTCCCTCGCTGGTACCAAGACGTGATCGCCAAAGCCGAACTCGCCGACAATGGTCCTGTTCGCGGCACAATGGTGATCAGGCCGTACGGCTACGCGCTGTGGGAATACATCCAGTCCGAGATCGACTCGCGGATCAAGGCTGCGGGCGCGGCCAACGCCTACTTCCCCCTTTTCATCCCCGAGAGCTACATGAGCCGCGAGGCCCAACATGTGGAGGGGTTCAGCCCTGAACTAGCCGTGGTTACTCACGCTGGCGGGAAGGAACTCGAGGAGCCGATAATTGTCCGCCCGACGAGCGAGACAATAGTTGGCGAATATATGGCAAAGTGGATTCAGAGCTACCGGGACCTGCCACTTCTCCTTAACCAGTGGGCTAACGTAGTGCGGTGGGAGCTACGGCCCCGCCTCTTCCTGCGGACCAGTGAGTTTCTCTGGCAGGAAGGTCACACGGCCCACGCAACGCAAGAAGAGGCGGCCGCCTACGCGCGGCGAATCCATCTTGAAGTTTACTTGGACTTCATGATTAATGTACTCGACTTGCCAGTCTTTATTGGCGTAAAAACCGCCCGGGAACGTTTCGCGGGCGCCCTCAACACCCTCACTTGCGAAGGCATGATGGGGGACGGGAAGGCCTTGCAGGTGGCCACCAGTCACGAGTTCGGCCAGAACTTCTCCCAGGCCTTCGGTATCGATTTCCTCGACGACGTCGGCGAACGCCGTCTGGCCTGGACCACATCGTGGGGTTCATCCACCCGGATAGTCGGCGGGCTCATAATGGCGCTCGGCGACGATGCTGGGCTGCGGATACCACCTCGCATCGCACCGGTCCAGGCGGTCGTTCTCCCCACCCGAGACGATGCCGACCTTACCTCGCGCGCGGATTCAATCGCCGCCGAACTCCGCGCTGCTAACGTGCGATCTACCGTCGACGCGCGCCCCGGGGCGTCCTTCGGGCGGCGGGTCACGGACTGGGAGATTAAGGGCGCCCCGGTACGCGTCGAAATCGGTCCCCGCGATGTCGCCGCCGGGCAGGTCACTCTTGTTCGCCGTGATGTGGCCGCGAAATCCTCTGTGCCTCTTGGCGGGCTCGCCTCGGCGGTCACTGAACTGCTGGCACAGGTGCAGGCCGATCTCTACCAGCAGGCGCTACGTGATCGGGACAGCCGAACGCACGATGTGAGCTCGCTCGACGAGGCAGTCGACGCCGCAGCAAGCGGGTTTGCCCGTCTTCCGTGGCGACTGGTGGGTGAGGAAGGCGAGGCCTATCTCGCCGAAAGGGCTCTAACGGTACGGTGCCTCCAGCGATCCGATGGGAGCTTGCCCGGCGCCGTCGACGAACCGGATCTTGTCTGTCTCGTCGCCCGCGCCTATTGAAGCTGCATGGAGGCGCCCTCCATAGCCGACACCCGGACAATTACCCAGCCGCCGCTGATCTGCGGCCCAGCCCAGAGCCATGACCATCGACGCCCGCACCCTCCCGCCCAGCCCAGTCGCGTCTCGACAACCCCCCAGACCCCCGCCGCAACCCCCACCCAGCCCAGTCGCGTCCGATAACCACCCCCACCCCCGCCGCAACCCCCACCCCGCCGTCCGAAACCCCGGCCGTCCATGATCACGGAATATTTCTGACACATGCGCCCAGAAATGTTCCGTGATCATGGACCAATACTGGTCGGATGACGGCCGCCGAGGATTTCCGGGCTCAGACGCTGGCCCGGACGGGCGTGGCGGCGTTATGAGCGTCGCCCGAGAGCACGGACTGCCCGCTCCGCGGCGCACGATCTGCTGGCCCCATGCTGCGGACATCCGCATCGGCCGACGTGTAACACCGAGGCCGTGAACTGCGCTTTCCTCACGGTGAGGAATCACCCTGAGGAGGGGCAGGATGACTACCTACACGGCAAATGTCGGCCGCGCCGAGGCCCGGTGGCTGGCT
>JAWWPY010000318.1:0-3239 GCA_033854735.1 Streptosporangiaceae bacterium
AGGGTGAGCTTGTAGCCTTTTCGAGCGTTAGGGACAGTCGCCGGCTTGGGTGGCGTGATTGGCGGATGCGCAGTGCTGGCGCCGGGACCGGGCAGAGCAGTCCCGCTGGCGACAGGCGGGGCCTGAGCGGGAAGAGGTGGTGAGTCGGGTTCGGTGACGAGGACGGGTTCAGGCATAGGCGGAGTCTCCTTGTCTGGTCACGTGTTGAAGCTCTCGAAGCAGCTGACTGAGCAGAACGCGCGGATTCGATCGGCTGGCCGGTGGCTTCGCATGCCGTTCACGCTGTCGTTCTGCCACCAGTACGCGAACCGACCGAGCGAGCCGCACCAACGGCACCCGACTCGCAGCAGGAGCAAACGAATCAGGGTTGAGCGGGCGAACGGATCTCGTCGGAGTTGGGTGGTGTTCACGACTCGCGCACGGTCACTGACTCGCCGTGTGGCGATGACCGCAAAGCACCCGCCTTGGAGGACGGGTGCTCGGGATGCGTCAAGCGAGTTGGCCTATGCCGAACGGTCAGCGGGATCCAGTGGTCGGCCGCAGTCGTCGCACATCAGCGGCCAGTAGGCGGGACAATTGCATTGCTCGCAGGCACCGCCCATTCCCTCGCCGATCTGGCCGGCTGGCGCGTCGGCATGCTGCGACTGTGCATGCGAGCATGGACAGTTCTTCTCCTCGTCGACGACCACGCTTACCGCCGGGTCGGCCGTGTCGGTCTTGTTGGCACAGTCAGCGCACACGGAGGCGCCGTCCAGGGTGCTGTAGACCAGCAGGTAACCGCCGGGCCAAGCGAACGCCGGCAGCGGGGCGCCAACTTCTACGCCGACATGGCGGAACAGATCGGCCGGCCGTTCGTCACCGCGGCCTCGGCAGTCGTCACACCGGCCGTCAATACGGCTCACGTCGATCAGTAGCGGCGTACCGCAAGACCGGCACGTCTCGTTCATGGTTGCTCGTCGATGCGGGGCGGCGGGTTGCCTGAGAGACAGGCAGGCAGGATTAGCGCATCCAGAGATGTGAGCCGTGCGTCAATCGCGCCCCAGGGATCTCCTTTTCGTTCAGTAGCGCTGTTCGCAGCAGACTCCTGTCAACGGATTTGACAACGCGGATGAAAGCGTCTGGAATGAGCGCTTCGTCGACGATCTGGACCGCTGGCGGGCTCTTCCGCACCACGATGAGAGCGGTGGCAGTCTCGATCCGGTCTTTACCGAGCGCCTGCAAATGTTGGAGGAGGTACTCGCGGAGCCAGGTGCCGTGCGAGCGCGCCGACCGCATGAGGACCGTGATACGGTCCACCTCATCCTGGGCCGCATCAGCGCGCGCGTCGAACTCCCGGATCAGGGCGGCGATTGAGCCGGCCTTACCCTGTATGGCAGTTACCGACTGGTCTAGTAGGTCATGGACTTGAGCCAATGCCTCGGCGTCCGATGGGTCCGTATCGGCCAGGACGTTGGCCAGGTCGAGAAACTCACCCGTCAGGCGGGCGAGGGTGAGCGGGAGCGGACCGGGCGTAGGCTGTGTGACCAACATCAATGACGCGCTCCGCGAGTCCTGTTGCACACGATGCGATGCGCGGGGACAGTTGCGTCGGAGGGGCCGGCGCCTTTGAGCGCGGCAGCGTACCAGCCGCAGAGATGGCTCAGGATGAGGAGGCTCTTGTTCCGGAGTCCGATTGCATCGCGTAGTTCAGGCCGGTCCAGACAGTCGCGGCATACGCGACAGCGGATCACAAGCAGATAGTCCTGCAACGCGACAGGGAACTGTCCTTCGATCGCCTCAGAAGCGGGTGTGAGCGGGCGCTTGCAGCCAGCGCAGCGGTTGGGCGGATAGGTAGCGGTGAGCTTGCGAAAGGTTGGCGCGGAAAGAGCGGAGGACATTAAGTTTGCGCCGCAGCGCGGCGTTGCTCGGAAAGCCACTTTGGCGGGCGTCCGCGGCGAGGTCGCTCGTCTTCCCACTGCACTGGGGGATAGATCCGGACGGCTTCGACCTCGTCCGGAAAGATGTTGCCGCCGCACACCACGCACCGGAGACGGCACCAGTCGGCAAGCTGGCAAGCTGGCGACGGGCCGATTGGGCGGAAGGTAGCGGGACCCCGCGACGGCCACCGGCCGATCTGGAGTGTGCCAAGCGCACGCCCGCAGAGAAGGCACGCGAGCTCGACGTGGAAAACCACGACGGATCTGGAGGCGCTGGCGTTGGCCAGGGCTGAAGTAGGCGCGTCCTTGGGATGGACATCCGCCTGCATGGACGCGGCTTCCATGGAGACTGGCGCCGGACCCAGCGCGAAGTCCGCGCTCACGGTTGGGGACTCTCGGCGAGGCGAGCGGCGACGCGCAGCCGGGCGAAGGCTAACCGGCGGCAGGCCTGATGATCGGGACAGGGCTGATCCAGCGGAACCAGGTGGAGCTCGGCAGCGGCGGTGGCGTGCACGCAGATGAGCCGCCACCGCTCATCCTCGGTGAACAGGGCGTCAGTAAGCTCGCGCGCCACAACAGGCGCTGGGTTAGCGGCAGCAAGCATGAGCATGAGAAAACTCCAGAGAGGCAGACACAGTCGGCGCCGCCCGTCGGACGACGTCGACTGTGCCGCGAAAGCGCCCGCGGCGTGGAGGCACGCGGGGCACGCGGGACGACGATCTAGCGATGCGCTCGTTTCAAAGGTGAGGACTAGTACCCCATCCGGGTCATAGTTGCCGGTGTTTCTCACTCATGCCGCCAACTGAAGTTCGGAACGGGCGGCGATCTTGTCCTTCAGCCGCTTGTAGAAGCGGACGCCCTTTTTCCACTCGAAAGGGTGAGCCATGTGGGTGTTGTAGGTGCTCATAAACCCCTCAATCTGCTGGGTGGCGATGGCGGCATCCGCGAAGTCGGCCCGCTTGAGGCACTTGCGGCTCAGGATCGAGAACCAGACCTCGATAAAACTCAACCAGGATGCGTGCACCGGTAGGAAGTGGAACACGAATGTCCGCTGTGGATGGGCATCCAGCCACCTTCCCACTTCGGCAGACCAGTGCGAGCTGACCGGGTCGAGAATCAGATGGATCGGCCGGCCCACGGGCGTCTGCTCGTCGAGCATGGCCAGCAGTTCGCAGAACTCGCGTGAGCGGTGTTGGAGACGGACCATGCCGCACACCTGGCCATCGTTGACGCGGAAGCCAGCCAGCAGGTCGACGGTGCCGTTGCGCTTGTACTCGAACTCGCGCCGCACTGGCCGAGCGCGTGCCGGTGGCCGACGTGGCA
>JAWWPY010000319.1:0-4759 GCA_033854735.1 Streptosporangiaceae bacterium
CCCCAGGAGTACCAGGTGCCGTTCATCTCGTGCCCGAAGCCGATCACCACCGCGTGACCGAAGTCGCGGACGCTGTCGGCATACGACTTCAGGTAAGTGTCCTGGGACCCGTCGCCGATAGCGGCGACGGAGGCGAAGCTGGGGTCGATCTGCACGTAGGGGATCAGGCCATGGTTGTGCAGATCGGTGGCGAACGCCATTTTGAAGGGCTCCGCCCAGCCGCTGTAGTAGCCGGCGAGGTTCGGCTCCTGGCCGGCCATGGCCGCGAACCCCTCGATCGAGCGGTAGGCGGGGGGTGATCCGGGTTCGAACACGCCCAGGTAGGAGGCAGCACGCGGGGCGAGCGTCTCGTGCACGGCGGGCGGGTAGCGGAACGTGATCCGGCTGCTGGTGACGGCGATGGCCGTGACCGCGATCACGAATCCGATGAGTGTGACCAGCCTGTATTTCATGCGGTCGTCTCCCCCGGGAAGATAACTCGGCTGACGACGGCGAGGTTGAGCAACCCGAAGAACAGCAGGGCGGCGGACTGCCAGGAGCCTGAAGCCACCCGCCAGATGGCCAGCAGCACCCACGCCGCGGCCATGCCGCCGCTCCACCAGGTGACGCCGATCCGGAACCGGGGCAGTGAGCTGCCCGGCTCGCGGGTGGGATGCCAGCTCATCTGCCTGCCCCAGGCGCCGTCCCACAGAGAGAAGACATGCGCCCACCCCCGGGCGATGCCCAGGGGCCAGGTGGACGGCCCGTAGCGGGCGTGGTGCCACAGGGGGTACAGGACAGCCCCGGTGACGAAGGCCGGCAGCAGGATGACGAAGTTCCGCAGCCTGATCTGGCCCGGCAGGAAAATGAGCATGATGACGGGCAGCAGGGGGCCGAAGAAGACCAGCAGTGCGGTGTAGACGTAGTAGAAGAAACCGGACACGACCGTGAGCCGGGCCGGAAGGCTCATCCGCACCGTCCACAGCCGGCGGGAGCAGACGATGCCCACGTTCCCGGCGCACCAGCGGTACTGCTGGCGCACGAACGCGTCCATCCGGTTGGGGCAGATGCCGGTGGACAGGACGATGGGCACATACCGGATGGACCAGCCGTCCCGCATCACGTTGAGCCCCGTGTGCACGTCCTCGGCGTAGGGGATCAGGGCCGCGCCGCCCTGCGCCTCCAGCGCGGTCCGCCGGTACACCGCCGAGGTCCCGACGCAGGCGGCCGCGCTGAAGCGGTCGCGGCCGACCTGGATGGCCCGGTAGAACACCTCCTGCACCGACCCGGCTGCGTTCTCCAGCCACGACTGGTCGGGACTTTCCCGGAAGAACTGGGGGGTCTGGACGATGGCCAGGGCCGGGTCGTCCATATAGGGCAGGGTCTCGGCCAGCAGGTCGGCCCGGGGTGCGAAGTCGGCGTCCAGGATGAGGATGAACTCGCTGGTGGTCTGGGCAAATGCGTAACGCAGGTTGCCGCTCTTCTTGTGCATCCGCTGGCCGGGCCGCCGGATGTAGGCCAGCCCGAGGGAGGCGGCCAGGTCCTGGGCCTCGTCCGACGGCCCGTCGTCGAGGACGTACGCCTGAATCGGGCCGGGGTAGGCAGCCAGCAGCGCGCAGACAGCCGTCCAGGTGTTCCGCAGCATCTCGACCGGCTCGCCGCAGATAGGCAGGAAAACGTCCACGCCGGGATAGGCCGGGGGACTCCACGTCTCGGTGAGAGCCCGATGGGCGGCCATGTCGAAGCCGCGACCGCTGAAGTTCACCGGCAGGCAGACCACCTGGTACAGCGCGTAGCTGCCGGTGAAAATCATGAACGGCCAGAGCGCCGGCTCCTGGAGCTCGAAGCGCAGCTGGCTGACGATCAGGCAGGCGCCGCTGATGGCCAGGATCGTGGTCAGGTAGGGCAGGTTCCGCTCAAGATAGCCATATTTCTCGGCGTCGTCGGGCGGCTGCGGCAGGACGAGCCGCGGGCGCGCGGGCGCTGCGGCCGAGCGTGGTTCCGGAGGGGCCTGGCCGGTGGTGGTCACGAATGGCGCCCGCTGGTCTCGCGGAAGATCACGTAGGTGCCGTAGCTGCCATGGGTGCCGTAAGGGACGACGGCGACAATCTTGTAGCCGGCCCGGCTGAGGTCGGCGCGGATCGCATGGTCCAGGGCGGTGGTGTCCGCGAAGTTCAGCGCGACGAGGGTGAAGTAGTGACGGGCGATGTAGTGCGCGAAGGAGGCGGGGTCGCCGTCGCCGGTGATGCCGGCCAACTTCGTGGGGTGGCCGGTACTGGTGCCGGTGGGCAGGACGATGTTGCGCGTGGAGGACCAGCGCTGCCACTGGTGGCCGGCCGGGAGGTAGTACTCGGCGATGGAGGGGTCTTCGACCAGGAGGGGACCGGTGATGCGGGCGGCCAGCGGCCGGAAGATCGCGGTGAAGCCGGCGGAGTCGGGCCAGCTGGTGGCGAAGGCGTGCGACTGGCTGATGCCCAGGGAAATGGGGAAGGCGAGGGCGATGACCCCGGCCGTGCTGGTGAGGGCCTGGGAACGCCGGTCGGGGGCGACCGCGATGAACGTGTCCACGGCGTAGCCGGCCGCGATGGCAGCGAACCAGAGGCCGAGGGCGGTGTGCTTGTCCAGGGCGTCCAGGGTGTGCAGGGCGGCCTGGTCGAGGGGGGCCAGCACGGCGGCGGCGGCCAGGAGGGCCATCAGCCAGGTGAGGCGGGCGCCGGCGCGGGTGGCGGCGCCGGCGATGATGCCGCCCACAGCCAGGACGAGGATGACGCCGGTCCAGGCCCACGTGCTGCCCAGGATGGCGCTCGCCGGGTCGGTGCCGGCTGCCCTGGACAGGGTGGTCTGGCGGATCCCGCTGGTGTAGCTGGTCCCGCCGATCAGCACGCCCGCGATAAGCAGCGCGGCGGTGACCGTGAGCAGGGCGCCGGTGCGGCGGGCGGCGAGGCGGGCGCCGGCGGGCCAGGCGACGAGGAAGGCGAGGAGGATCACGACGGGGTCGAACAGGGCGCTGGAGTAGGCGGTGGCGTTGGCCAGGGCGAGGACCACGCCGGCCAGGGCCATCCGCCCGGCCGCCTCGCCGGTGTCCCGGGCGCTGACGACCAGCCAGGATGCGAGCGCGAGGAGGAACACCGACATCGCGTCGTAGGTCGCGAACGCGCCCAGGTGCAGCACCGGGCCCGACACCGCGAACAGGGCGCACGAGAAGAACGCGGCGCGGCGGCCGGCCACCCGGACCGTCACCGCCCACAGCAGCACCGTCGAGCCCAGCATGAAGACCAGCGACAGCAGCCGCGCGGCGGCCAGCCCCCCGGCCGCGTCGGCCAGCGCGCCCAGCGGCGGGTAGATCCCCGGCGCGCCGGAGAAGTACGAGGCGAACGGGGGGATCACCGTCCCGTGCAGCCAGTGTGACCACTGCAGGTGCCCGGCCCACAGGTATTCCGCTTCATCCTGGAACGCGGTGTCCGCCCCCACCAGCCGCACCGACAGTCCCGCCTGTACCACCAGCACCAGGAGCAGGGGAAGCCACCCTCGGCCCCACCAGCCGCGGACCCGGCCAGGTCCGCCCGCACCCGCGACCCCCGCCCTTGACTCAGCGGCAGGCGGGGGCACAGCGGGTGAGTCTGCGGGCGCCCGGGCACCTGCAGACTGGGGCATGGTTGCGCGGTGGTCCATGTTCGCACCTTGCTCTGCGATCAGGGTCGGCACCGGTGATTCCGGATCCCCCCGAAAGTCACTCAACGTGATTGTGCCAGCACATAGTGGTGCAGCATCGCAAGTCCCGGATGCCGCATAGGAAAGCTACTGTTCGATACCTGGCACTGCGGGGCTTTTGCTCATTTCACGGGACCGTGCGCGTGTTTCACGCGGACGGTGCGCGGCGCGCCTCTAACGGCCATCACGGTGGTTCAGTTGCGCCCCGCCAGGCCGTCGCGGAACGTCCGGAGCGCCACCGGGTTGGTTTCGAGCCGCCAGCGCCCTCCCTTGTAGGGGCCTCCCGGCGTGTTCTCGTCGAACCAGGCCAGCCCGAGGTAATCCTGCGCGCGCAGCCCGGAGAAAAGATCCCGGATCCCGCGCTGCTGGCCGCTGGACGGGCGCACGCCCGTCTCCGCGATCAGCACCGGGTCGTGCGTGAACTGGCGGACGGCGGCCACGACGGGCTTGAAGATGTAGCTGAACGTGTCGGTGGGCACCACGTAATACCCGCTGACCCCCACCCAGGTGACGTACTGCGCACCCGGCCACCAGTCGCGCACCGGCCCGGTCTGCGGGCTCGCGGAATTAACCTGCCACAGCCATTTCACGTTAGTGGCGCCGTGCTGGCGGAATAGCGTGACGATGTGCCGCCAGGCCGCCACGAATACCGAGGGGGGCGTGTGATGGTAGCCCCACGTGTACCAGAATCCGTTCATCTCCCGGCCGAAACTGATCACGATGGGATGCTGGAATGCGGCGACCGAATTCGCGAAGCTGGTCAGGTAAGAATCGTCGGCGCCGGAGGCTATCTTTGCCAGGGGGACCCCGTCGGGATCCATCTGCACGATAGTGTCCGCGCCATGCCGCGCCGCCGTCTCGGCAAAGGCGCTTTTGAACGGCTCATTCCAGCCGCTGTAATAGCCGACCAGATTAGGTTTCCTGCCGATCGCCTTCGCAAATCCCTCCACATTAGAGTACGACTGAGGTGCATTCGGCTCGTACACGCCGACATACCGCACGGGAGAAACTCGCGAAGCCTGCGGGTGGGAGTGGGGGCCAGTCACCCGGACCACGGCGATCACGGCCG
>JAWWPY010000320.1:0-13889 GCA_033854735.1 Streptosporangiaceae bacterium
CCAAACGGCGGGCGCTGCGAAGCGGCCTTCGCCGGAGCGCTCGATGTACGGCTCGGCGGCATCAACACCTACCAGGGCCGGGTCGAGCAGCGCGGGACGCTCGGCGACGGCGCATCGCCGGGGGCAGCCGACATTGACCGAGCCATCCGGCTGTCCAGACTCGTCAGCGTCGCGGCCGTCGTCCTAGCCGGCGCCATGGCCTGCACCCGCCGCGCGCGGCGGCCGGGAGCAGATCTACGGTAGCGAGGCCCGGCCCATCGACGGTGGCCTTCCCGCCCTGGCCCCGGCCTGCCTGTGTGGCCCGAATGCTACGCATTGTCGCAACGTTCGACAGCGCAGGCCGGTCCGGTGAGAAAGAGTAGAGAGATGGCGACAGTCGGACCTGAGGGACAGGCAGCAGGTTCCGCCGGGACGACTCTGGCCGGCCGCGGCGCCCGGCCCGGCGATGCGGCCCGGCCAGGCGGTGCGGCCCAGGGCGAGGCCGGCCGGCCATCGGGGCTCGTGGCGCACCGCGTGCTCGTGCTGGGCGGCGCGCGCTCCGGCAAGTCAGTCACCGCGGAAGGGTTGCTGGCCGGGTTTGCGCAGGTCGATTACGTGGCTACCGGCGCGATCCCAGAGGCCAGCGACCTCGAGTGGGCGGCCCGGGTGCGCGCCCACCAGGAGCGGCGGCCGCCGGGCTGGCAGACGCGCGAGACGCTCGACGTCGAGGGCGTGCTCAGCCGACCGGACAGCGCCCCGGTCCTGGTCGAATGCCTGTCGACCTGGCTGGCGCGGATCATGGACGACTACCGCGTCTGGGCGGGCGTACCGGGCGCCGACGGGGAGCTAGCCGCCCGCCTGGACGCCTTGGCCCAGGCCTGGCGGGCGACTCGTCGGCATGTCGTGGCGGTCAGCAATGAGGTCGGCTCCGGGGTGGTGCCCGGCACAGTCTCGGGACGGCGCTACCGCGATGAACTGGGCCGCCTCAATGCCCGCATCGCGGCCGACAGCGACGAGGTATGGCTCTGCACCGCCGGCATCGCGCAGCGGCTGCGATGACAGACGCGGAGAAGGCACAGGCCAGGCATGCACTGGCCGGGCATGCACAGGCCGGGCATGCACAGGCAAGCATGACGGCCAGGGCGAGGGCACCCCGGCCGTGGCGGGTCGCGCTGAGCCTGTTCACCGTGATTCCGGCTGGCGTCCCGGGTGCGATCCGGCGGGATATGGCGGCCAAGGCGCTGCCATGGCTGCCCGCAGTGGGCGCGCTGGTCGCGGCGGTCGCCGCTGGGGCGATGCTCGCGGTCCAGGCGGGCGGCCAGTCCGAGGGCCGTCGGCTGCTCGCGGCTACGCTCGCTGTCGCGATTCTCGGGCTGCTCACCGGCGGCCTGCACCTGGACGGGCTGGCCGACACCGCGGACGGTCTCGGCAGCCGCCGTCCCCGCCGCGAGGCGCTCGCGATCATGCGTCGGCCCGACATCGGCCCGATGGGAGTGGCGGCGCTGCTGCTCGTCATCCTGCTGCAGATCACCGCCCTCGCCGCCATCCCGCCCGGGGGCCTCAGCATCGCGGCCCTGGTCCTGGCTGCGGTCACCGGGCGGGTGGCCGTTGTGCTGGCCACCGGGCCCGGCTCACCGAGCGCCCGTCCAGGGGGATTCGGCGCGCTCATCACCGATACGACGGCGGCGCGGGTCCGAGTGGCCGCCGTCGCAGCCCTGCTGGCCGCCGTCGCGGCCGCCGGATTCCTGCTGGGCGCCTACCCGCAGGCCACCCTGCCGCTGGGCCGGGGGGCCGGTGCCGCACGGGGGGACGGCCCGGCGATCGCGGCCCGCTGGCTCGTCGCCACGCTGCTCAGCCTGCTGGCTGCTGAACTGCTGCGCCGAATGGCCAAACGGCGCCTCGGCGGGATGACCGGTGATGTGTACGGTGCCGTCATCGAGGTGTGCACGGCCACTGTCCTGCTCGTTCTCGCGTTGTCCAGCTGACTGTCCCAGGCCGCGTCACGCTGCACGCCTCCCGCCCACGATGCAACCCTGCGCCCGTGCTCACACCCAGCGGCCGGCTTGGGGATCCCATGATCCATTCAGCGGCCCGGCCAGGACGGGGTCGAAAAGGCGCCGGGCGACATCGGCCGCTTGCCGGAACGAAGGAACAGGCGCGAGAGCGTCGGCAGCGATCCGGGCGTAGCCGGTGCACCAGGCGTCCAGGTCGGGCAGCTCGAAGCGGGGTGGCAGGGCCAGGCCGCGATGCGCGGCGCCAGTGACCAGCGCGTGGTGCAGCGCGGGACCCGGCACGGACTGGCTCCCCGCGATGAGCGCGACATCGACGAGGTCTTTGACCCTGGTGCTGGCCATGACCGTCCCGTCGGCCCGCTGATGCGTCTCGGCGATCGCGCACAGCTTGTCGGCCAGGTGATCAGCGACGGGGAAGACCCGGTAGCACGGGCGGACCAGATCATCGATGCGCAGCGGGGTCAGCGGCCCCGCCAGGTCGGGCTCACCGCTCATCGACGTGCCGGCGACGATGCCGACGTGGAAGGTGGCGAAACGTGCTCCGAGGTAGGCGGCGAGGCGCAGCCGCCGCCCTGGCCGGCGCTCCTGTAGGGGGCTGATACGGGTGACCTCGAAGCGAAAGTGATCGCCGATGTCGCGACGGGCGGCTCTGAAGAACGCGTCAAGAGCCTGGCTGGTGCTCGCGGATGGCTCCGCGTAGTACAGGTCGATGTCCTTGCTGTGCCTGGCGTGGCCAGCCAGCCTGGCCAGTAAGGCAACCGCGCCCTTGAGTACCCAGCGATCCCGGTCCTGGCCGGCGAAGCAACGGGCCAGCATCCGGTCGTAGGCGAACTGCCGCTGCAGTTCTTCCACGCGTATCCCGTGGTCACCGTCGGCGTATGCCCCGAAGCGGTCCCGCAGGGCCGCGCGGAACGCATGGGGTGTTGCGTACTGAAAAGCCACTTACGCCCCCTCTCCGGCGTCCACCGCTCGGTAGTTTGCTGCCCGGTAGTTTGCTGCCCGGTAGTTTCCTGCTCCGTGGTTTGCTGCCGTACCGCCTGCCCCGTAGTTTCCTGCCGTACCGCCTGCCCCGTAGTTTCCGGCCGTGCCGAGCAGCCGAGCCGTGAGCTTCGCGGCGTCCGCGGCGCCGTAGGCGACCGAATGCGGCGCGGCCAGCCCGGCGAGACAGCCGGGATCGAGCCGGCCCGCATGCACCGCATCCTGGCAGATCCCCGCGACAGTGGACTCGTATTCGCGATCGGCCCGCAGGTCGGCCACGATCCGGTCAGCCCGAGGGCGCTGGCTGCCGACCTGTGGCTGGTCACCGCGTCAGGGTCAGCCCGCCGGAGTACCGCGGGTCGATCACGGCCCAGTTGCAGCCACGCCCCGCGCAGCGGTCAAGCCGACCACGAACGCCGGAGGTCGCGAGGCCGGTGAACCGAGCCGGGGAGAGAGGACGTGAAACGAGTCGGGAGGCCGGTGAACCGAGCCGGGAGAGCCAGGAAAAAGCAGTCCCGTGGCCGGGAAAACGAGCCGGAGGCCGGTGAACCGAGCCGCGGAATCGGGAACGCACGGTGGACAATTCTGTTCAGTTAACCTTCGAGTTACCTGGACATCACGTACGGGGTCTATACCAATCGCCCGCACACACGGCATACTCGGCGTTAAGGCAAGTCCGCTGATGGAGGTCGCGCCCTTGGCTAGCAGGACCCTTCTCCGCGTGGGCAGGGGCCTCGCCGGGCTGTCGGCGCTCATCGCGGTCGTGATCGTGATGGCGGGATGCAGCGCCCCGCAGTTCAACTATGTCGCGGACTCACCCGCCCAGACCTACTTTAAGGTGCCGTACAACTGGCACCAGATCAGCGGCACCTCGCTCTCGAAGGAGCTCGGCAGCGGCTCCGGCGCTTGGTCGATCGCCTACGATGCCGGCTCAGCGCCAACCGCGACCCACGCCTTCAGCTTCGGCATCAGCCAGCCGTTCGTGTTCGCGCTGGTCGGCCAGCTCAGCTCGACCGAGAGCAATCAAATTTCATACAACGGGCTGCGCGACTTTGTGTTCCCGGTCACAGCCGCGGCCCGGTCGACCGCCACCAAGGCCAGCTATCCGCTGAAGAACTTCCAATTGCTCCGCAACTCGGTCCTCGCCCCCGGCCTGGGAGTCCACGGGGTGCGGGTCACCTTCGATTACACCTACCCGGACGGCAGCGTCGACACTTTCGACCAGATTGCCTTCCTGAACGCCACCTCCACCAAGGTGTACGTTCTCATGATCCACTGCGAGACAGCCTGTTACAGCAAGAACCTGGATGAAATCAACACAGTGATGACATCCTTCACGGTCAGGAGCTCATGATGCGTGAGGCCCCGGCACACCCCCCCGAGGGACTACGCCCACCCGGCGAGCGGCCCCGGGACGATGACCGGCCCACCCGCAAGCCCCTCTCGCTCTGGGACCGGGTGAGATTCCTGCTCGTCCTGGTCCTGATCTGGTTCGTCCTGGTCTGGTCCGCGATGGCGAACGATCCGCTGATCGGCTTCGCCGACGCCTTGCGGATCGAGTCCAGAGCCGGCACCTGGGTCTTCGTACTGATCGGCCTTGAAGTCCTCCGGCAGCTGCATTTCCTGGTCAGCGAGCACTGGGCCGGCTACCACCGGTTCTGGACGGCCAGGGTGTTCGGCGGCTCCGAGCGGCTCACCCACCGGAGGATGTCCGACTGGACCAGGTTCCGCCTCTGGCGCCTGGCCAAGTGGGTGTTCTGGATTGCTGTGCTCGCGGTGGTGGTCGGCAAGGTGATTCACACGTCGCCGGTCCTCGCGCTGTTGCGTGGCCCGGCCCTGCTGTGGCACTACCTGCCGTTCGTCCTGCAGCTCGTGTTCGGTTTCCTCTTCATCGCCGTCCAGTTCATCGGGATTTTCTGGCTGCTGTCCCGGGGTGGCGTCGACGTCTACTACCCCGACGACATCAAGACGCGGTTCTCCGACGTCTGGGGCCAGGACCATGTCGTGGAGCGGGTGAAAGAGAACATCATCTTCCTTGAGCACCCCGAGCAGGTCGAGGAACGGGGCGGGTACGTGCCAGGCGGCATCCTGCTGTGGGGGCCGCCCGGCACCGGCAAGACGCTGATGGCAGAGGCCGTGGCCGGCGAGACGGGCAGGCCCTACGTGTTCGTCGACCCGGGCGCCTTCATCAACATGTTCATGGGTATCGGCATCCTCAAGGTGAAGTCGCTCTTCCGCAAGCTGCGCCGGCTGGCGCTCCGGTACGGCGGCGTGATCGTCTTCTTCGACGAGGCCGACTCGCTCGGCCGCCGCGGTGCACTGGCCCAGGGCGGCGGCGGCCCTGGCTTCCCCCGGGGCACCGCGACTCCCGCGCTTAACAGCAACGGCTGTCACGGGTTCTCCTACCTGTCGCGAGACGTGCAGTGGCGGCTGCTCCGGGACACCGCGTCCCCGGCTCCCGAGGAGACGGAGACCCCGCGCAACAAGCAGATGATGGGCGGGATGATGGGTGGCGGCGGCGGCATGGGCACGCTGGAGGCGCTGCTCACCGAGCTGTCCGGGCTGAAGAAGCCACGCGGCTTCATCAACCGCTACGTACGTCGGATCTTCGGCATGCGCCCGAAGCCACCGCCCAAGTACCGGATGCTGGTCATGATGGCGACCAACCTCCCGGAGGCGCTGGACGAGGCGCTGCTGCGGCCCGGCCGCATCGACCGGATCTACAAGGTCGGCTACCCCTCCAAGGCGGGCCGGATCCGGACCTACGAGGGCTATTTCGAGAAGGTGCGGCACGAGCTCACCCCCGAGAACATGGACAAGCTGGCCACCATCACCCCGTACGCCACCGGCGCCACCATCAAGGACCTGGTCAACGAGTCGCTGATCTACGCCATCCGGTCCGGCCGGGACGTGATCACCTGGCAGGACGTGATCAAGGCCAAGCAGCTCAAGGAACTGGGCCCACCCGAGGACGTGGAGTACATCGAGCGCGAGCGGCACGCCGTCGCGGTGCACGAGGCATGTCACGCGGTGATCGCCTACCGGACCCGCCAGCACATGGAAATCGACATCGCGACCATCGAGAAGGGCAGCGACTACCTGGGCATGGTGGCCAGCATCCCGCCCGAGGACCAGTTCACCCGGTGGCGGAGTGAGTACGAGACCGACATCCTGGTGTCCCTGGCGTCCCTGGCGGGCGAGCGGATGTTCTTCGACAGCGACAGCTCCTCCGGTGTCTCCGGGGACCTGGAGTCCGCGACCGCCGTGGCCTCGTTCATGGAAGGCTTCTGGGGGATGGGCTCGACCGTGTCGTCGTATTCCACCGCCAAGCGCCTGGAGGTTGGCTCCCCCGGCGGCGGGGCGGCGGGCCGGTACAAGAAGGGCCACGACGCCGAGGCCGAAGCGCGCCGGGCCCTCGCGGACCGTATCGAGGACAACCTGACCGAACTGCTGCGGCGGGTCGAGGAGATCATCCGCACCAACCGCGGCTCCGTCCTGGGCCTCGCGCACGCGCTGGAGACACACAAGACGCTGACCGGCGAAGACGTGATCGCCGTCATCGAGCACACGCAGGGTCCCCTGGTGGACGGCCGGCCGTACGGGGAGCCAGGGTTCCTGGCCGAACTGGAGGACTACCACCGGGCCGCCACCGAAGCCCACCGTGAGCACAGCCACGCGCCGTTGAGCCTGCCCCCGGTGCATACGCTCAGCCCCGCACCGCAGGCCGCGACGGCCGTGCTCGACCGCGACCCGATCGACCCGCTCAGCATCGACCCGCTCAGCATCGACCCGCTCAACCGCGATCCGCTCGGCCGCGACCCGCTCAGCGGTCCCTGATCACTGGGCTCGCGATGCGCCGAGGATACCGGTTGCGCCTGGTGGTCAACGCCGTCAACGGCTCGACCTTGATCGGCATGCTGGTGGCTGCCGCCGGGCGGGCCCGGCTCACCAGCGGTGCCAACGGAATTCTCGTCGCCGAACGGTACCGGCTGCCAGTGCCGGGGGCTGCTGCCTTCTGCGTCGGCAACGTGATCCTGACCCGGATGGACCGTGATGCCCTGGCCGGCCAGCAGCGCCTGCTCGCCCACGAAGCGCGGCACGCCACCCAGTACGCGTGCTGCGCCGGGCCGGTGATGCTGCCGCTCTACTTCATCGCCGCGGGCTTGTCCTGGGCCCTGACCGGGGATTTCGGCTCACGCAACGTTTTCGAGCGGCGGGCCGGGCTCGCGGACGGCGGCTACCGTGACCGGCCGCTGCGGCCGGCCCTGGCGCGGTGGCTCTAGCGTTAGTCCTTGAGGGGTTGTGCCGCTACTGGGTGTGGTCGGAGACGTCTGCGAGGTAGAGGGTGCAGGCGGTGTCCAGGGCCTGGGTGGGGTGGCCGGTGAATTGCCCGTCGAGGAGTACCGCTTCGGCGTAACTGTCGCTGCTGGCCTGCCAGATCGCAAAGGCCCAGTCGTCGGGGTCGCCGAGGTATTGGATGCGGCAGAGCTTGATGGTGTCGTCGTCGTTGTCGCTGAGGTAGCCGGTCAGGTAGCCGTAGGAGCCGCGCCAGGTGATGGTGACCTCTTCCAGCGCGCGCCAGCGCTGGGAGGCGTGGTGGTCGACGGTGCCTTCGATGAGGTCCTTTAGGCGCCGGGAGGGCACGGGCATGCGGTCATTGTCGCCGGGGCCGGCGCGCCGCCGCCAGATCTAATCTTGTTCCGGGCATTCTCGGGCGATCATCACTGATCACCCGGAGGCCGGTCATGGCGCGTGCCGCCAGCCAGGACATCGTGATTTTAGGGTCGCGGCGCAAGGCGAAGCTGGAGGCGATCGTGCGCCGGCCGTCCTCGCCGCAGGCGCTGGTGCGCCGGGCTCAGATCGCGCTGCTAGCCCACCAGCGCTGGGCGAACGCGCAGATCGCCACCGGGCAAGTTGTCGCCGAGCCGATCGCCTGCAACGACCCGGTCACCTTCACCGGCTTTCTGCACCGCCTCGATCAGTGCATCGACCCGCGGCTGAGCATCCACCTGGTCATGGATAACGGGTCGTCCCACACCTCCCGCGCTGACCTCGCCGGCAAGATCACCAGCTTCGCGGTCCGCTACAACCGCACCGCCCACCCCTGCACCTGGACCTACGACGCCCGCGCCGACCACGCCCGCCATCTCGCCTGCCACGCCAGGCACCCCCGCTCCACCGCCCCGGGGCACCGCACCACCCCGGCCGGCAACCTGCCCAAGGCCGCATGACCAGCACCAAAGCAACCGGCGAAGCCCCGCCCAAGCAGTCTTTACCCGGTAAGGATCAGCCAGGTGCGGCCGTCGATGAGTTCGCGCACAGCGTCGAGGTGACCGGCGTGGCATGCGGTCTCGGTGATCACATGCAGGATGGTGTCCCGCAGGCCGCGGGCTGGGAGGCCGGGAAAGATCTCCTCCGGCCACCATGCTGGCCTGGCGTCAAGGGGGGTGGCAGCAATGATGACACTGGCGAGTTCGGTCTCCTGCCGGTACAGGCCGAATACGGTCTCGGCCGGCATGCCCGGGGGGACCTGCCAGGCGGCGTCTCCTTTTTCGAGGTCCACGTGCTCGCCGGCGACGACGGCCCGGAACCAGAACCGTTCGACATCGAGGGCGAGATGCCGCACCAGGCCCAGGCATGTCCATCCCGAAGGCAGGACTGGCCGCCGCAGGGCTTCATCCGGAAGGCCTTCCAGTATCCCGAGCACGTGGGCGCGCTGGTTGTTCAGGGATGAAAGAAGCGCGCGGGTCTCCTTGCCCGGTTCGGGTTGCCGCATGGTTCCTCCAGATGTCGTTGTCAGCCTGGGGCCTGAGGGAGTTGCTGCGCGATCTCCCAAATATGACCAGCGGGGTCGGTGAAGCTGGCTGTGCGCACTCCCCATGGCCTGTTCACCGGCCCGTTGAGCAGCGTCACCCCGCGCTGGGCGAGCTGCCTGCACGCTGTGTCTGCATCGTCCACGTGGATGGTGAACTGGAAACGCGATCCGGCCTCGCGGCTGGCGACGGCTGCCGGTTCGATGAGCCCGTGAGCGGCGGGGACCTTGAGCAGGTTGACCGTGGTGTTCTCGAACGTGAACACAGCGGAGTTCCCATCCTCGAAGACCACCGGCAGGCCGAATACATCCTGGTAGAACGACTTGCAGCGCGGCAGATCCTCCACGAACAGAGTAATGACATCCACGCTCTTCATCGACACGCTCACTTGCGCACCTCGTTCCTTTCCGTCCGCCGGCCAATCCTGACGGCGCAGCAGCCCTCTCGGCCTACGACGCTAGAGGGAACTGGGACTCATCGAGTCTCCCGGACATGCGCCTGCCGCTGAGAGCGTTGCGCACAAACGCAAGCCCGCGAGCGACGGAACGTCTACGGCGTGGGTAAGACGACGGCCGTCCGGACCCTCAGCACTCTCATCGCGCTGACCGCGGCTCGGCAACGGTGCCGGGAATGCCCTCACGCGGTAGCACGCAGCGGAAATCCGCCGCCGATCCCGACCATGCCCGAATCGCCCGAGCACGGCCGCCGCTACCACCAGCCCGACCCCGGCAACCGCCCCGCAGAAGCCGCGTAAACCGCAACGCTCGGTAACCGGGACCCAGTCAAGAACTTACGATGCGCTGCACTAGGGTCTGTCCCTCGAGCCCCGTGGCTCCTGATCGATGCCCATGATCTCTCGCGCCTCGGTCATGAACTGTTGCTCGGACTCGGCCAGCGGGTCAGCGTACTCGGCGTACAGGCCGTAGTCGGGGTCTGGACCGAAATGGCGGCCAGGCCACCCGTCCGCGGCGTCGGCAGGCGGCCTGGTCCGCTCGTCGCGTCCGCGGGCCCGCCCCATCAGCCTGCGCAGCCTGGGGGGGCCGTTCTTGGCTGCCATCTCTGCTCCCCCTTCCATCCCAAGGGGGAGGCTACTACCGAGAGTATTGACGCCAGTTCAACATGGAATTAACAGCCGGGAAATCCGAAGCGTCCGGGTGGCGCGGCTACCTGACCGCAAAATACACAATCACCGCGACAATGATGACAAGAACGGCAAGCACCGGCAGCAGGCGTTTGTAGACCGAGGCACCGGCGATGCTCATCAGGTTCAGCGCTTCCGGCTCCGCCGACGGAGTGAACGTCGCGGGTTCCGGAGCCACAGGTACAGCCGTCACAGGTCCCGGGCCCACAGGAGCAGCCGTCACAGGACCCGGGCCCACAGGAGCGGCCGTCACGGGTTCCGGGCCCACAGGAGCGGCCGTCACGGGTCCCGGGCCCATGGGCTGGCCGGGCCCGGCTTCCGCGGGCGCCCGGACGGTCGGCGCTGGTGCTGCCGCAGCCGCCTGCGCACCGACGGCCAGCTTCCCCTCGAGGCAGTCGGCGAACTGGCCGAGCAGCTTCGTGGACACCTCCCTGATCATGCCGCTGCCGAACTGCGCGATTTTGCCGGAGATCTTCAAGTCGGTATCGACGTTGACCACCGTGCTCGCGCCTTCGGCCCGCAACTGCGCTGTGATCGCCGCGGCGGCGTTGCCCGCGCCCCGCACGTCCCGGCCTTTGGCGTCGATGACCGCGCGGTAGCTCGCCTCGTCCTTCTCGACGAACTGCGCGGTCCCGGCGTACTCGGAGGTGATGGGGCCGACCTTGATCTTTACCTTGCCGGAGTACACATCCCCTTCCACGCCAGTCAGCACGGCGCCCGGCATGCAGGGCGCGATGCCCTCAAGATCGGTGAGGATCGCCCAGGCGCGGTCGATGGGAACGCCGACCGTGAACTCGTTGTCGATCTTCATAGGTCCCACTCTATTGTTAGGTTTCTCGCATGCACAGGGAACCAGTCACCACCGGGCCAGTCACCACGGAGCCGGTCACCACGGAGCCGGTCACCACCGGGCCAGTCACCCACGGAGCCGGTCACCTCGGGGGCCGCCCGCCAGGTCCGGCGGGCGATGCTCACCCAGACCTGGCTGGATCTCACCTTCGTGCACTGGGCCGTCGATCCTGACGCCGTGGCGCCACTGCTCCCGGCGGGGACCAGGCCCGATCAGATCGGTGGCACCAGCTACGTGGGCCTGGTCGCCTTCCGGATGCATCGCATCGGGTGGCTCGGCCTGCCCGGCCTGCCCTACCTCGGGTCGTTCCCGGAAACCAACGTCCGGCTCTACTCGGTCGGCCCCGACGGCCGCCGCGGCGTGGTCTTCCGCTCGCTGGAAGCCTCCCGGCTGGTACCGGTGCTGGCCGCACGCTGGGGATTCCGGCTGCCCTACGTCTGGGCCAAGATGGCGGTGCACCGCGACGACGGCACGCTGACCTACACCAGCCAGCGCCGCTGGCCCGGGCCCCGCTGGGCGACGAGCCGGCTGACCGTCCGGGTCGGCGAGCCGGTTCCCGAGCCGTCCGACCTGGAACACTTCATGACCGCACGATGGGGCCTGCATGCCACCTGGCACGGCCAAAAACTTATTTACGTCCCCAACGAACACCCCCGCTGGTCCCTCTACCGCGCGCAGCTCATCGATCTTGATGAGAGCCTGGTCCGCGCCGCGGGTCTCCCCGCGCCCGCCGGGGCCCCGGTCAGCGTGCTGTACTCCCCCGGCGTACCCGTGCGGTTCGGCGTCCCGGAGCTGTCCGAGCCGAACTCATGACCCGCTGAAGCCTGAGGCCAGGACGGCGAACGCCTGCTCGATGATCGGGACCAGGCGCTCCGCATCCAGTCCATTTCCGCCGTAGCGGCCACGGTAGATCTGCACCGAGCTTCGGAGCGCGGAAGTAGCCGCGCACGCGGTGACGACCGCCCTGAGGCGCTCGGCTTCCGGCGCCTGGCCGGGGCTGAGCCCGCGGCGGGCCAGCAGCGTGTCGGCGATGCCCTGCTCCCACTGGACAAGCAAGCGCACCAGGCCCAGCCGGGCGCGGATCCCGGCCGCCGGGCCGGCCAGGCTGCCCCCGAGGGCGGGCACGCCGTCCGGGCCAATCAGGGTGCGCAGCGCGGCCAGGATCGCGGTGACGGGTGGTTCGTCGGCCGGCCTGGCCAGCAGGGCGTCCGTCATGCGCGGGAGCAGATCAGCGATGTCGGCCTGGAGCAGGTCCTCCTTGCTGGAGTAATACCTGAAGAATGTGCGGCGGGAGACATCGGCCGCATCGGTGATGTCCTCGATGGTGGTCTGGGCGAAGCCCTGTTCAGCAAAGAGCCGGTGCGCCGCCTGCCGTAGCGCGTGGCGCGTCTCGGTCTTCTTGCGGTCGCGCCGTCCCGGGCCCTCGGCGGGTCTCGACGGGACCGGATTCGTCATCACTGCCTCACAGGACTCGGTGGCCAACCGCCGGGCCAGGCGTTACGGCTTCGTAAATAATGGCACTAGTGCCTGATGGCACTGTTGACAAATTTTCACAGGAACGGCACTCTCATTTGTGGCACTCGTGCCACATTAGCGGCCCAGCCTACCGGGAGCCCACCATGCGTCATGAGCGGACCGGGCGGTGGGTCAGAACCGGGCGGGTGCTGATACGCACCCGCCGGGCCAGGCGGGACGCTGATGCGGGCGCGATACTGCGGGTGCTGGCCCGCGGCTCGGACCTGGCGGTCGGCCTGAGCGTGCGCGGGCAGCGGATGCTGCTGCTCCTGCATCCCGACCTGGTGGGGCAACTGCTGGTCACCCACGCTGCCGACACCATCAAGGGCCTGGGCATCCAGCGAACCAGGCCGCTGCTCGGTGATGGCCTGCTCACCAGTGAGGGCGACGATCACCGCCGCGCCCGGCGACTGGTCGCACCGGCCTTCTCACCTCGGCGGCTGACCGGCTACACGACCGGGTTCGCCGAGCGGACCGAGGAGCACATCGGCCACTGGCGCGACGGCCAGACGACGGACATGCACGAGCAGATGGCCCGCCTCACGCTCGACATCGTCGGCACCACACTGCTCGGCGTCGACCTCGGCGCAGACGCGGGCGACGTGCGCGCGGCCCTGGAGTCCGCGTTGGACACCTTTGCCGGAAGCAGCGCGACACTGCTGTCACCGGGCAGCGCGGGCCGCCGGACCCGGCGGGCCACGACGCCTGGACCACCGGTTTCCGTTCCGCGGGCATCCATCCACGAGATCGTCGAGAAGATCATTCGAGGCCGCGCGGAGCACCTCTCCGAAGACCGGGGTGATGTGGTGTCGGCGCTGCTGGGGGCCGCCGCGCAGCCGGACGGCCTGACACCATCGGAGGTGCACGACCACGTCATCACCCTCCTGATGGCCGGGCACGAGACCACCGCCACCGCGTTGAGCTGGACCATGTATCTGCTCGGCCAGCACCCAGCCGCCGAGCGAGCCCTGCACGATGAGCTCGACCAGTTCGGGCGGAAACTGCCTTCCTTTGCGGACCTGCACGGGCTCAGCTACACGCGTGCGGTGATCACCGAGTCGATGCGGCTGTTCCCGCCCGCCTGGATCATCGGCCGTACCCTCACCGCGAACGCCGACTTCGCGGGCTGGCACGCCACCCCGGGAACGATCGTGGGGGTCAGCCCGCTGCTCCTGCACCATGACCCGCGATGGTTCCCCGACCCCAGTGCCTTCGATCCCCGCCGCTGGCTGGATGAACGCCGGGAGGCCGTACCCCGCCACGCGTACTTGCCGTTCGGCGCGGGACAACGCTCGTGCATCGGCGAGCAGTTCGCCTGGGCCGAGGCGACCACCGCGCTGGCGGTCATCTGCTCCCGCTGGTCCGCGCGCACCGAGGAAGGTCATCTCGTGCGGCCGCAATACCGCGTGACCATGCGCCCGGGCAACGGGCTGCCCATGCGGCTGCACGCACGCCGCCCGCGGTGACGACCGGGACAGTCGGGCAGAATGTGCCCATGGCGAACGATGCGGCCACCGGGAACCCAGAGCCGCGGCCCACCGGGACTGTGCCCAGTGGGACTCTGCCCACCGGGACTGTGCCCAGTGAGACTCTGCCCACCG
>JAWWPY010000321.1:0-2847 GCA_033854735.1 Streptosporangiaceae bacterium
ACGTGGAGTTCCTTGGCCACGTTGGGGCCGGAGTAGTCGACTACGACCTTCTGGGCCTGGCCGGCGGCGGGTTCCACGCCGAGCCGCGGGTCGCGCAGTTCGGTGGTGGCCTCCGCGGCGATCCAGCCCGGGAGCAGCCGCAGGTTGATGAAGCCCGGGCCGCTCACCTCGGGAGTCTCGGCCACCCCGGCCACGTCAAGATGCCGGACGATGTCCGCGGCGATGTCGCGCGGCGGCCGGCCCAGCTGCTTTGCCAGCGGCAGGGCCGCGTTGGACTGGTAATCCGCGAACGAGGACGGCCGGATCACCGGGTCGGCGTCCTCGTACCCGGGGCCGAACGCCGCGCCGAGCGCAGCCGACACCCGCTGCGCGAGAACATCCCGTGGATCCGCCATACCCCAAGCCTAGCGACCACGCCGGGTAGGCTCGCGCTAATAGATTCGTGAGCACGCCGGGGCCGCCGCGGCTTCACCACAAAGCCCGGGTCCCGGGCCCCGGTGGCAGGGATGCCATGACCACGGCGTCAGGACGCCCGCGTTGTCACATCGACGTGCGGGACGCTCAGTTCCGGCGGAGGAAGTGGCCGCCGCGGCCGTGACCGAGCCGCTCCCGGATCCGCTCGGTGATCTGGCCTTTGACCAGGTCCGCGGCGAGCAGGCAGGCCGACGTGATGCCCCGGGGGCTGGACGCCCCGTGGGCGATGACGATCGTGCCCTCCAGGCCCAGCAGGGCGGCGCCGCCGTAGGTCTCGGTGTCCATCCGCCCGCGCAGCTCGCGCAGCCCGCGGCGCTGCAGCACCGCGCCCAGCCGGGCGGAGCGGGACCCGCCCAGCACCTCCCTCAGCTGCCCGGCGGCGAACCCTATCGCCCCTTCCAGCGTCTTGAGCGCGACGTTGCCGGTGAAGCCGTCGGTCACGATCACGTCCACCGTGCCGGCCAGCAGGTCGGTGCCTTCGACGTTGCCGGTGAACCGGATCGGCGGGGCTCCGTGCGGAGGCGGGGCGGCGAGCAGTTCGTGAGCCCGCCGGGCCAGCTTGTTGCCCTTGCCCGGCTCGGCTCCGATGGTGAGCAGTCCCACCTTGGGATCGGGGATGCCGTGCGCGATCTGCGCGTAAGCCACCCCCAGCTGGGCGAACTGGAGCAGCATCTCCGGCTTAGGATCGGCGATGGCGCCCGCATCGAGCAGGAACGTGGGCCGGGGCCGGGTGGGCAGCACCACCACCAGGGCCGGGCGGAGCAGACCGGGCACGGAGCGTAGCCGGAGCCGGCCCGTGGCCACCACGCCGGCCGTGGAGCCGGCCGACACCACGGCCGCGGCCTGGCCCCGCCGGACCAGCTGGCAGGCCACGGCCACGCTGGAGCGTGGCCGCCGCCAGCTGGCCAGTGCCCCCTCGTCCATCGCGATGGTGTCCTCGGCGGGCGCCACCTGCAGCAGCCCGGCCACCTCCGCGTGCTCAGCGACCAGTCCACGCAGCTCAGCGGGCCTTCCAGTCAGGATCACCGGGGTCCGCATCGCGGCCGCGGCCGCCGCCGCGCCGGCCACCACCACGGCCGGGCCATTGTCACCGCCCATGGCGTCGACCACGATGGCCTGCTCCCTGGAGCCGGCCGGCGTGGTTTCCTCGAGCACGCGCCCAAGCCTCTCACTTCCGGCGCAGTGCTATGGACTAGGACCATGCGGTGCGCCGCCGCCGGGTACAAGATGATCACCCCGGGCCTCTGCAGGGTTGATCATCCGCCCACCGGGTAACCATCTGTCACAATCTGGGCCGCGCTCCGCCGGGGTCTGGCATTGTGACGAATCGTGACGAAAGGGGTGATTCAGATCGTCCTGGTGGGGGCCGCGATGACGCGGGGATCAGCGATGAGTCGTGGGGGCCAGGCGGCACGTCATAGGTGGCGGCCAGGCCGGACCATTGGGTGACCAACGGGGAAGGCGGCACAGCCGGGTGAGCCGAGGCAACCCTCAACGCTGATGCAGCGTTTCCTCAGTGTGACCTCTTTTGATGAGTCCGGGACGGGTGTTCGCACCGGGGCCGACGTCATGCCTATGTCGCCGTTATGTCGATGTGGCCTCCGCGCCGCCCGGAGCAGTTGATGCCCGGAGCAGCTGAGGAGAGCGCGGCGGGAAGATCGCCAGCCGCGGGCCACAGGGACTCGCATCGCGGCAGGGCCGCCGGGATGTGACCGACCGGAGGGAGACCCGTGACTGGCATCCGGCAGATAGTTCCAGTACCTGATGGGGGCCGGCGTTTCCGTGCCTACACCGCAAAGCATCTGGACGCACTGACCGCGCGGGCCGGCCTCGGCGAAGCCGAGCGGCTGGCGGTCCGGGCCGTCGGGACCGTGCTGCCTTTCCGGGCCAACTCCTACGTGATCGAGGAATTGATCGACTGGACTGCGGCCCCCGACGACCCGGTCTACCGGCTGGTGTTCCCGCAGGCGGACATGCTGCCGGCCGCGGACGTCGCCCGGATCGCGGGACTGCTGGACCGCGGCGCGCCCGAGCCCGAGATCACCGCCGTGGCGCACGAGGTACGGATGCGGCTGAACCCCCACCCGGCCGGGCAGCTGGCGCTGAACATCCCCGACTTCGACGACGAGCCACTGCCCGGGGTGCAGCACAAGTACCCGGAGACCGTGCTGGTCTTCCCCAAGCAGGGCCAGACCTGCCACGCGTACTGCGCGTACTGCTTTCGCTGGGCACAGTTCGTGGACGAGCCCGAGCTCAAGATGGCCACCGCCGACCTGGGCCGGGTCATGGACTACCTCCGGCAGCACCGCGAGGTGACCAGCGTGCTGATCACCGGCGGCGACCCGATGATCATGGGCGCTCCCGTCCTGCGCC
>JAWWPY010000322.1:0-14223 GCA_033854735.1 Streptosporangiaceae bacterium
ACGCCGTAGTGCCGTTCGATGGCGCCGCGCATCGCGTCGCTGGCCATCACCCGCAGCAGCTGCCCGCGGGCGGCCTCATCGGGGGGCGGGACCTGGTTGTCGGCCAGGTCGGCGCCGCTGGCGTTCAGCTCGCCGATCAGGCCGATGATCACCTGCCAGGCGTACGGCAGCGAGGTGGCGATGCAGCCGGTGAACGCGGCGTCGTCCACCTCGCCGCGCTGGGCCTGCTCGATCAGGCCGGGGGAGACGGTCAGGGACATGCCTTTACCTCCATGGCAAGCGGTGTGCGGTTACTGGTTTGCGGCTGGGGCACAGCTCGTTATGCGGGCGGTGCCCGGGCTGGCGTGGTCATGGCGTGGCGGCCAGGAACGTGAGGTCAAAGCGGGTGAACATGCCCGAGGCGAACGACTCGGCGCCCGCGGTGCAGTCCACCACCACGTACTGGCCCGGCCCATCAGCCAGGTGGTTGAGGTACAGCTCGGCGGCGCCGGTCTTGGAGTGGTAGCAGGCCACGCCGAGATCCTCGCTGGTGAACGGTCCTGTTGCCATCAGCCGGGCGCCGCACGGCGTACCGATCGCCAGGGCGTGGACCGGGTCGTCACCGCCGGGGCGCAGCAGCCGCGATCCGCGGCCGGGCGGGGTGGTCTTGGCCATCGCGGCGGCCGAGGTGATCCGCGGGTTGGTGCCGCGCAGGTAATCCTTGATCTGCGTGAGATGAGCGCCCATCGCCGGCGGCTGGCGGTCAGCGCCGAGCGCCTCGCCGAGGTGCTGGTTGATGTCGGCGTCGATGGCCACCACCGGCAGTTCCTGGGCGGCCAGGTGGCGGACGAACAGCGACGACAGCGTCGTCTTGCCGCTGCCTCCTTGCCGGCGAACGCTACCCGCACGGGACCTCCCAGCATCCGATAATGATTCTCGTTTTCATTATGACAGTATCGAGTGTGGCGGTTACGCAGGGTGCGCGTCAAGCTGTTCCGGCTTCCTGCTGGCCGGCCCGCATTTCTCGTCGCCGATGGCAGCGGGCCGCATGACCCGGGCTCCGCGGCGGCACCAGGCGGTGTCCTGCCTATAGCTGCTGGCCCGCAGGCCGGGATAGGCGGCGGCCCAGGGGCGGCCGGCGAGCTGACCCCAGGCGATGGCGGTCTTGGGACGCAGCCCGAGCAGGTCGGCGACGACGGTGGGCGGAAGCTCGCCGGCGAGCTGCAGGAGTGCGCTGGCCCGGCCAGTGACCATGTCGACGCCGATGCGGGCCAGCCGGTGGCTGACGGTGGCGGGAAGGACGGGCTGCCCGGGATGCAGGCCGGGGAACAGCGACGGCGCCGTTCCCGCACCGAGTCGTATGTTGCCACTGGCAAGGCCGGCGGGCCCGTTATCGCGGAACCCGCAAGAACCTATTCGACCTGCGCCGCGTCGCCGTAGTCCACAACCTCCACGTCATAGCCCGCCAGCTCGCCACTGATAACCACCAGATCGCCGCCTGACTACCTGGCCGGCACTCTAGCTAGCGCGTCACGCCGCCTCCGGCGAAGGACAAGGACACCGCGCCGAGCCCGGTGAACTCGGCGCGGAACTCATCACCGGGGTGCGCGTCGACCGCGCGGTCGCATGCCCCCGGCAGGATGATGTGCCCCGCCTTCAGCCGCACGCCGAAACGGGCCACGGCCCGGGCCAGCCACGCGACCGCCTCCGCCGGGTTGCCCAGGACCGCGTCGGAGCGCCCGTGCGCGACGACCGCGCCGTCGCGCCACAGCGTGGCGTCGATGGCCCGGACGTCCACGTCGGCCGGGTCCACCCTGGCCTCCCCCAGCACGAAGCCGGCTGAGGAGGCGTTGTCGGCGATCGTGTCCGGGAGGCCGATCCGCCAGTCGAGGATCCGGCTGTCGATCAGCTCGATCGCCGGTGCGAGCGCCTCGGTCGCGGCGAGCACGTCAGCCACGCCGCAATCCTCCCCCGGCAGGTCCGCGCCGAGGAGGAACGCGACTTCGATCTCGGCCCGGGGATAGCAGTAGCGGCCGGCGTCGGCCGGCGCGTCCTCGGCGATGCGCATATCGGCCAGCAGGTGACCGTAGTCCGGCTCGTCGACCCCCATCATCTGCTGCATCGCGGCGGAGGTGAGGCCGACCTTGTGACCGACGACCGGCGCGGTCCGCAGGCGGATGTTGCGGAGCTGGATCGCGTATGCGTCGGCTGGTTCCAGACCCGGGTACGACTCGGTCAGCGGCGCGATGGGGGCGCGGTCACGCTCGGCCGCCCGCAGCTGGTCGGCGATCGCGGACAGTTGCTGGTCGGCGAGCAAATCATCCCTCCCGTGGCTGGGTATAGACGGCGGCTGCAGCGTACCGGCCCGCGCGCCGTCCGGAGAATACGCAATCGGCCAGCGACAGCCCGCTGACGTAGGAGTGCGAGCACAGGCCGACCGCGCTGCGGCCCGCCGCGTACAGCCCGGGCACCACCGCTCCGCCGGCCCGGCGCACCTGGCCGGTCTCCTCCGCGACCACCAGGCCGCCGAGGGTCAGCATCGGCGCCGGGTAAGCCAGCCGGGGCCGGACCGAGACGTCGATGAGCGAATAGGGCGGCCGGTCCTGCGGCCGGACCAGGTCGGCCGGCTTGCCGAGCGGGTCGGGCCGCCCGGCGGCGGCGGCCGTGTTGTAGGCGTCCAGGGCCGCCGCGAGGCCTCCCGCGTCGATGCCGGCCCGGGCCGCCAGCCCGGCCACCGTGGGCGCGCTGATCCGGCCGCCCGTCAGCAGGTACCTGGCGCCCACGCGCTGGAACCACAGCGTCGTGCCACGCAGCTGGCGGCGGGCCTCCGCGATGGTCGCCTGGTCGGCGAGCAGCCAGGCCTGCCCGTGGTGCCTGGTCACGATGGCCTCGCCGATCGCCGCCCCGTAGCGGGACTCGTCGCACACCCGCCGCCCAGCCCGGTCCACCAGGACACCGCGCAGCAGGGCGGGCGGTGGGCTGAGGAAGCGCCAGACCGAGACGCGGTCCAGGAACGCCGTCGCGCCCCCGGCGTCGGCGCCGAGCCGGATCCCGCTGCCGTCGTCGCCGGGGGTGCCCAGCGGGAGGCCGCCGCGGTACGCCGGCGCGTGCTCGCGCATCATCGGCCGGTTGGCCACGAACCCACCGGCGGCCAGCACCACGCCACGGCGGGCGGCGATGAGCAGCGGTTTTCCGTTGTGGCGCTCTATCCAGGCCACGGGGCGGTGCAGGAGGCGGCCGAGCTTAGGGGCGTAAACGTACGGCTTGGCCGACCAGCGGTGCAGGATGCGGTGCGCGGCGCGGGCCCAGCGCGGCGCGGCGCGGAGCGAACTGCACTCGATCCCGATCACCCGCCCGCCGGCCTCGGTGACCAGCCGCCGGGCGGTGGTCTGTTCCAGCACCCGGGCGCCGGACCCGCGGACGGCCTCGGCCAGCCGGGCGAACAGCAGCCCGCCGGAGGTGCCGCGGCCGCGGGCCCGGTGGCCGCGCGGCGCCGGGGGGGCGGCGTCGCGGGCGGACAGTTCGCTGCCGGAGTAGTACAGGTAGTGCTGGTTGGTGGGGTAGGAAGTCTTGTCCGGGCACAGGCTGCCCTCGAACGGCACGCCATGGCGCTCCAGCCAGGCCAGCATCGCCGGGCTGCCCTCGCAGAACTCCCGCAGCGTGGCCGGTGACACGGCGTCGCCGACCTCGAGGCTCAGGTAGCCGAACATCGCCTCCGGCGAGTCGCGGACGCCGGCCTCGCGCTGCTGCCGCGTGCCGCCGCCGGCATAGACCACCCCTCCGGACAGGGCGGTGGCGCCGCCACCATGGAACCGGTCGAGCACGACCACCTCGGCGCCGGCGCCTGCGGCCTCCAGTGCGGCGCAGGCACCCGCGGCCCCGAAACCCACCACGACCACGTCGGCCTCGATGTCCCAGTTCTGCGGCGCAGGGGTTTGCGGCACGGGGGTTTGCGGCACGGGGTTCTGCGGCACCGGCGCCTCCGGCCACTCGGCCAAAACTGTAACGTGTTCTAGTATGGAGGCCCGGGAGGTGCCATGACAACGGACGCGGAGTTCGACGTGGTGATCGTGGGCAGCGGCGCCGCCGGGATGACGGCTGCACTCGCCGCTGCACACCACGGCCTGCGCGCCGTGGTGCTGGAGAAGACGGAGTGGTTCGGCGGCTCCACGGCCCGCTCGGGCGGCGGCATCTGGGCGCCCGGCAACGAGGTACTGCGCAAGGCCGGCGTCCGGGACACCCCGGAGCAGGCCCGCGCCTACCTGGCGCAGGTGGCAGGTGACTGCGTCCCGGCGGAGCGGCAGCGGGCACTGCTGGAGCAGGGCCCGGCCATGCTCGCGCTGGTGCGCGCCACCACCCCGGTCGACTTCGCGTGGGTGCCGGACTACGCCGACTACTACCCGGAAGCGCCCGGCGGGCTGGCTCAGGGGCGCAGCATCGAGCCGGTACCGCTCGACGGGCGGGCGCTCGGGGCCGAACTGGCCCACCTCAACCCGCCTTACGTGCCCTCGCCGAACGGCGTGACCATCACGCAGGCCGACTACCGGTGGCTGAGCCTGGGGCCCCGGCACCCCCGGGCCATCCTGGCCAGCGCGAAAGTCCTCGGCCGGCTGGTCCGCACCCGTGTGCTCGGGCACCGCACGCTCAGCATGGGCCAGGCCCTGGCGGCAGGCCTGCGGGCCGGCCTGATGGCGAAGGACGTGCCGGTCTGGCTGAGCACCCCGATGACCGGCCTGCACGTGGAGGACGGCCGGGTCACGGGGGTCCAGGTGACCAGGGACGGCCAGCCCGCGCTGATCCGGGCGAGGCTCGGCGTCGTGCTGGCCGCCGGCGGCTTCGAGCGCAACGAGGAGATGCGGCGGCGCTACCAGCGGCCGCCGATCGGCACCGAGTGGACCACCGGCTCGGCGGGCAACACCGGCGACGCGATCGTCGCGGGCGAGGCGGCCGGAGCAGCGCTCGACCTGATGGACGACGCCTGGTGGGGCCCGTCCATACCGCTCGCCAGCCGGCCGTACTTCGTCCTCGCCGAGCGCAGCCTGCCCGGCTGCATCCTGGTCAACGGCGCTGGGCAGCGGTTCGTCAACGAGTCGGCCCCGTACGTTGACGCCGTGCATGCGATGTACGACGGTCACGCCGACGGCACCCCGCACATCCCGGCTTGGCTGATCATCGACCAGCGTTACCGCAACACCTACGTCTTCGCCGGGCGCGCGCCGCGCAAGCCGCTGCCCCGCCGCTGGTACGCCGCGGGCACCCTGCACCGCGCGCCCACGATCGCCGGACTGGCCGAGCACATCGAGGTGGAAGGGGCCGCCCTGGCCAAGACGGTCGACCGGTTCAACGAGTTCGCGGAGGCGGGCAAGGACGCGGACTTCGGCCGCGGTGACTCGGCCTACGACCGCTACTACGGCGACCCGCGGCAGAGGCCCAACCCGTGCCTCGCGCCGCTGCGCCAGGCTCCGTTCTACGCGGTGAAGATCGTGCCTGGCGACCTGGGCACCAAAGGCGGCTTGCGTACCGACGAGCGGGCCCGGGTGCTGCGCGCAGACGGCACCGCGATAGCCGGGCTGTATGCGGCGGGCAACGCGAGCGCGGCCGTGATGGGCCACAGCTACGCCGGCGCGGGCGCGACCATCGGGCCCGCGATGACCTTCGGCTACATCGCCGCCCTCGACCTGGCCGGGGCCCTGCCGCCTCGCGGCTGAGCCCATGGTTGCCACCCGCAGTTACCGTGGCCTGCCGCCGTCGGCGCGGGGACTCAGGCCGTGACCCAGGTCTGGCTGTGCTCCCATAGAACCCGGGCCAGGTCCGGGGTGGCTACCTGGCTGGGCTCGCGCTCGCGGGAGTTGTCGTAGAAGCGGCCGCTGGCCGCTGCCACCGAACCCGAGGTGGCGCAGTAGAGCGAGGTCCTGGCGCCGTCGGCGGGCGAGATCATCCGCCGCTTGATCAGCGGGCGGATCGGCCACGGGACCCGCCGCCAGATGTCGGAGGCCACCACTCCCGGGTGCAAGGCATAGGTCGTGATGCCCTGCCCGCCCGCACGCCGGGCGAGTTCGGCGGAGAACAGTACGTTGCACAGCTTCGACACGGCGTATTCGGGCAGGCCGGTGATACTGGCGGTGGGCCGGCGCACCGCTCCGAAATCCACCCCGCTGGCCTGGTAATGGGAATCGCTCGCGACGGTGACCACCCGGGCCGGGGCGCTGGCGGCCAGGCGGTCGAGCAGGGCGGTCGTCAGCGCGAAATGCCCGAGGTGGTTGACCCCGAACGCCAGCTCAAAGCCGTCCCTGGTGACGCCGCGCTGGCCCCCGACACCCCCATTGTTGATCAGCACGTGCAGCGGTTCCCCCAGCGCCAGGAACTCCTCGGCGCACCTACGCACCGACGCCAGGTCGGCCAGGTCAAGCGGCCAGAACGCGACTGCTTCGTTCCCGGTGGCCGCAACGATATCCGCGACCGCCCGGCGGCCCTTCTCCTGCGAGCGGCAGGCCACGTAGACCCGGCCACCCCGCCTCGCCAGCCCGGCCACTGTGGCCCGGCCGATCCCAGTGTTGCCACCGGTGACCATGAACGTGCGCCCGGCCAGTTCAGTCGATGCCGCAGACATGGTTACTTCCTACCGGATGGGGCGGGCCACAAGTCTCGTCTCGGCGCACGTAGCCGGAAAACCAGAACGTGTTCTTGTTTTGCGGGATGCGGGGCCATAGAGTCCGGGGATCAGCCCAATAGGCCGCAGCCCAGCGGTCATCTCCCCCGTGCCCGTTGCGAGGACTGAATGGATCAGGCCGCCGACTACGTCATTGCCGGGGCCGGCAGCGCCGGATGCGTGCTGGCGAAACGTCTCGCCGAGTCTGGTGCCAGCGTCATCCTGCTGGAGGCCGGCGGGCCGGACCTCACACGGCTGGTGCGCAAGCCCGGGATGATCGCCATCTTCCACAATGTCCCCGCGCTGAAGAAGCGCCTGGACTGGGGTTACTACACCGCCCCGCAGGCGACCGCGCTGGGCCGGAAGATCCCGCAGCCCCGAGGCCGGGTGCTCGGCGGCTCCGGCTCGATCAACGGCATGCTGTTCGTCCGCGGCAACCGCCAGAACTACGACGACTGGACTGCGGCCGGCTGCGCAGGCTGGAGCTATTCAGACGTGCTGCGCAGCTTCAAGCGGATGGAGAACTGGGAAGACGGCGCCACTGCGCTGCGCGGCTCCGGCGGCCCGATCCAGGTATCCCGGCAGAAAGATCTCACGCCAGCCTCGCAGGCGTTCATCGAGGCGCTCGCCACCACCGCGGGCGTTGAGAAGATCGACGACTACAACGGCGAGTCACAGGAAGGCGCCGCGGTCTTCCAGCAAAACGCCCACGGCGGGCTGCGGTACAGCTCGTCGGTCGGCTACCTGGACAACCATGGCCTGCCGGGCCTCACGATCCAGACGCGGGCCCTCATTGCCCGGGTCGTGATCGAGGGCGGCCGCGCCACCGGCGTCGAGGTCATCACGGAGGCAGGACGGGCCACGATCCGGGCCGCCCGGGAAGTGATTCTCTGCGCCGGCGTGTACGGTTCAGCGCAGATCCTGATGCTTTCCGGCGTCGGCCCCGCGGCTCACCTGCGCGAGCACGGCATCAACGTTGCCGCCGACCTCCCCGTCGGCGACAACCTGCACGACCACATGTTCGTGCCCATGACCTATGTCATGAGATCGGCCCGCAACCGTGGCACCACGCCGTACTTCGCTCGCGCCGTGATCAAGGAGGCGGTCCGCGGCGACACCTGGATGGGCCGCACTGTATTCGAGGCCGTCGGTTTCGTCCGCAGCCCGCACGCCGGGGAGATCCCGGACCTCCAGGTCCATGCGCTGCCGTGGTCGTACCCGTTCCCCAACCAGGATTCACCGGCCAGGCAGAAGGTCGACAAGCGCTCCGCGCTGACGATCATGCCCACGCTGATCTACCCGAAGAGCCGCGGCACCATCCGGCTCGCCTCCGCCGACCCGGCCGCCGCGCCGGTCATCGACCCGGCCTACCTGGCCCACCCCGACGACAGCAGGCTGCTGCTGGACGGGATGGAACTCGTCCGCGAGGTGATGACCAGCAAGATCATCGCCGATGACGTCACCGCCGAGCTTTCACCCGGGCCTGGCTACCCGGACCGGGCCGCGCTGGCCAGGGAGCTTCCGAACCGCGCGACCTCGGTGTACCACGCGGTCGGCACCTGCCGGATGGGCGCAGACGAGCAGGCCGTGGTCGATCCGGCGCTCCGGGTCCGGGGCATTGAAGGACTCCGCGTCGCCGATGCGTCGATCATGCCCAGCATCGTCGGCGGGAACACCAACGCCCCGGCCATGATGATCGGCGAACACTGCGCAGCCATGATGCTGAGCTGACCGGGATGGACCAGATGGACCAGACAGCCGAACGCAGCGAGCAGGCCACCACCGGATCCGGCCGCTTCAATGTCGTCAATCCCGCTACCCGGGAGGTGGTCGGCAGCTACCCGGTGCACACCGCGGAGGACGTCGCGGCGGTCGTGGCGCAGGCACGCGATGCCCAGCGCTGGTGGGAGGCATTGGGTTTTGAAGGGCGGAAGCCCTACCTGCGACGGTGGCTGCGCTGGCTCGCCCTGCACTGCGACGAGGTGTACGAGATGGGCCACCGGGAGACCGCGAGGCCCAGGGCGGACGTCCAGTTCGAGCTGTACGCCGGGCTGGAGGACGCCCGCTGGGCTGCGGCTCACGCCAGGCGGGTGCTCCGCAGGCGGCGGGTCGCACCGGGCATCGCCATGATGAACTTCGACGCGCGTTTGTCCTACCACCCGCTCGGCGTGGTCGGGGTGATCACACCGTGGAACGCGCCGGTCTACCTGACGCTGTCCGGCATGGCCGCCACGCTCGCCGCTGGCAATGCGGTCGTGGTCAAGCCCAGCGAACTCAGCCCGGGCTCGGCCATCATCACCATCGAGGCATTCCGCCGGGCAAACCCGGATGCGCCCGGCGGATTGGCCGCGTGGATCACCGGCTTCGGGGAGACCGGGGCGGCGCTGTGCACCTCTCGCGTTGACAAAGTGGCCTTCACCGGCTCAGCGCCCACCGGACGGCGGGTGATGGCCGCCTGCGCCCAGAACCTGACCCCCGTCGTACTGGAGCTCGGCGGCAAGGATGCCACCATCGTCGCCGCCGACGCCGACCTCGACGCCGCCGCGACGGGGGTGGTCTGGGGCGGCCTCTTCAACGGTGGGCAGGCCTGCGTGGGTGTCGAGCGGGTCTACGTGGTTGAGTCGGTGCGCGACGAGTTTCTGGCCAAGGTGCGCAAGCACACCGGCGAGATCGCCGTCGGTGTCGAGGAACTGAGCGCCTACGGTCCGATGACGGTCGACGCCCAGATCGGCATCGTTCGCCGGCACATCGGTGACGCGCTCGAGGCCGGAGCACACGCGCTGGTCGGGGGGCTGGAGTCGATCAGGCCACCGTTCATCGACCCGATCGTCCTGGTCGACGTCCCGGAGGACTGCTCCGCGGTCCAGGAGGAGACCTTCGGGCCGGTCCTAGTGATCAACACCGTCCCTGACATCGACGAGGCGGTGCGCCGGGCCAACGGGACCGCGTTCGGGCTCGGCTCATCGGTGTACTCGGCCCGGCGCGGACCCGCGATCGCCTCCAGGCTCCGGGCGGGTGGCACGACCATCAATTCCGTCCTGACCTTCGTCGGGATGTCGTCCATCCCGTTCGGCGGCGTCGGTGAGAGCGGCTTCGGACGGTTCCACGGTGACGCGGGCCTGCGGGAGTTCAGCTACGCCAAGTCGACCACGCGAAAGAGGTTCGACCTGGGCAAGGACCTTCAGTCGTTCCCCCGCACCCCGGACCAGTTCGATGTCGTCCGCAAGACGCTCAGGCTCCGCTACGGCCGGTCGTTCCACTGAGCCATTGGGCGATACGCCAGGCGGTCGTCCCATGTCCCGCCACGCCGGCGTGGCGGGACTGTTTTCTGCCGATCTATTTTCGCGGAGCAGCCAAACCTGGGCAGCGCAGTAGGGCGACCCCACCGGCAGCCCGCGCGGGAGTCCGCTTAGGGTTGCATCATCGACGGCTCGGGGAGGTGACCGGCCCATGGTGCCGCTTCGTTGACTGCGTCGCATCCATTCCGTCCGGTCGGGCGGGAAGCATATCCGCAGGGGCTGACGCCGTCGCTTACTGGCTGCTCCTGCGCTGATTCTGGCCATTTCATTTCCCTGCAGGAGGAGCAATGTCGTATCAGGATGCGCTGGCGCGCGTCATCGACGAAGTAATAGCGCCGGGCGCCGTCGAGGTCGACGCCCGGGCCGCCTTTCCCCGCCAGCAACTGGGGGCGCTGGCCGAGGCGGGGCTGCTTGCCCTCACCGTCCCGGCTGCGTTCGGCGGGGCCGGGGAGGGACTGCGGGCCGCGTCGCATGTCGTCCGCGAACTGGGCGCCGTGTGCGGGTCCACCGCAATGATCGTCACGATGCACTACTCCGCGACTGCAGCGCTGGCGGCAGGCGGGATGCAGGACATGCTGGCCGCGATCGGGGCCGGACGGCACCTGTCCACGCTGGCCTTCTCCGAATTTGGCTCCAGGAGCCACTTCTGGGCCCCGCTGAGCACCGCGAAAGCCGGCGGCGGCGACGTGTGGCTCGACGCGCGGAAGAGCTGGGTGACGGCGGCGGGCGAAGCCGACAGCTACATCTGGTCGAGCCAGCCGCTGGAGGCCGAGGGCCCGATGACGCTGTGGGTGGTGCCAGGCAGCGCCGAGGGGCTGACGGTGGCGGGGACGTTCGACGGGCTGGGGCTGCGCGGCAACGCATCATCGCCGATGACCGCCGAAGGCCTGCGCGTGCCGCGCAGCGCGATGATCGGCACCGACGGCGCAGGTCTCGATCTCGCCCTGGCCGCCGTGCTGCCGGTGTTCCTGATCTGCAACGCCTCGATGAGCGCCGGCCTGATGCGCCGGCTCGCCGAAGAAACGGCCGAGCATTTGCAGCACACTCACCTGCAGCACCTCGGCCAGTCGCTGGCCGCGCAGATCCAGCCCCGCGCTCAGCTGGCGAAGCTGCGTATCGAGGCCGACCGGACCCGTGGGCTGATCGAGGACACGCTCACCGGCCTCGAGCAGGGCCGGGCCGACGCCCAGCTGCAGGTGCTCGAAGTAAAAGCCGCCGCGGGCGAGGCCGCGGCCGACGCGGCCGATCTGGCCCTGCGGGCCTGCGGCGGGGCGGCGTTCCGCAAGGAGTCGCCGGTGGAGCGGCTGTTCCGCGACTCACGCGCCGCACGGGTCATGGCACCGACAACCGACGCGCTCTACGACTTCATCGGGCGGGCCTTGTGCGGCCTGCCGCTGCTCGGTGACGCCGCATGAACGAGCTGCTGCTGGGAGCGGTGGCGTACGACCCCAAGGTGGTCACCATCTGGGACGGCTTCCGGGTGTGGCTGCGCGGCCAGGGGCTGCCGTTCGACTACGTCCTGTATTCGAACTACGAACGGCAGGTCGAGGAACTCGTGGCCGGGCGGATCCAGCTGGCCTGGAACTCGCCGCTGGCCTGGGTGCGAGCCAGCCGTCTCGCGCAGGCGGCGGGGGTCACCTTGCACCCGGTCACGATGCGCGACACCGACTGTGACCTGACGTCCGTCATCGTCGTCCGCAGCGACTCGCCCGCGCAGACGGCCGGAGATCTGCGCGGCCGGGTCGTCGCGACCGGTGCCGTCGACTCGCCGCAGGCCACCCTGCTGCCACTGTCGCTGCTGCGGGCCGCAGGCCTGCAGCCGGGCCGTGATGTGCGGGTACGGCGGTTCGACGTCGGCGTCGGCTTGCACGGTGACCATATCGGCGGCGAGCGCGACGCGGCTCGCGCCCTCGCCGCCGGCGAGGCCGACGCCGCCTGCATGATCGACTCCAACCTGCTCCTCTTCGCGCGCGAGAGCGTGCTCGCGCCCGGTACCACCCGGATCATTGCCCAGACCCCGCCCTACGACCACTGCACGATGACCGCCGGGCCAACGGCCGACGCCGCGCTGATCGAGGCGTTCAGCGAGCTGCTGCTCGGCATGTCGTACGCCGACCCGCAGCTACGGCCGCTGCTCGACCTGGAAGGACTCAAGGAGTGGCGGCAGCCGCGGCTGGACGGCTATCAGCAGCTCGAGCGCGCGGTCGACGAGTCCGGGTTCTACGACGCCAGGGGCGGGATCGGTGCCAGCGACGATCGGCCTTGAAGGGCTGGGCCTGGACACCGGCGGGCACCTGCTCGTCGAACAGGCGCTCGCGCCGCTGCTGCCTGGTGACCAGCTGACGGTCACCGGGCGGCACCCGGCCCTCGGCATCCACCTCGCGGCCTGGTGCCGTGCCCAAGGGCACCGCTTCGACGGCGGCGATCCGCCGGTCATCACCAAGGGGCGGGCCGGGCAGCAGCGCTGGCACGGCGCCACCCGGGCGGGCGACGCGGCCGGGCCGCCCGGCCGCCGCGCCGACCCGCAGTGGGGGCTCGCGGCGCGGGGCGCGCTCGTGCAGGCGGGCGGCCCGCCGATCGGGGCCGAGTGGGCCGACCGGGATCACGTCTGGGCCGACATCGCGCCGAAGCTCTACGCCGCCGCGGCCGCGGCCCAGTGGGACCCGGCGACCGCCGTGGACTGGTCAGCGGCGGTGACGGTGCCCCCCGAGGTGGAGCGCGCCGTGGTGCAGATCATGACCTACCTCGTCGAGAACGAGCAGGCGGCGCTGATCATCCCCGCGCGGCTGCTGAGCCAGATTCACCCGCACTTCCGCGAGGTCATGCAGTTGCTCGCGACGCAGGCCGCGGACGAGGCGCGGCACGTCGAGGTGTTCAGCCGGCGCGGGGCGCTGAGCGGCGGCCCGCTCGGCACATCGAGCGCAGGTGGCCGTGCGTCGTTGCAGACCCTCCTCAGCGAGCCGGACTTCACGACCGCCGGCTTCCTGCTCTCAGTGCTCGGCGAGGGTACCTTCCTGGATCTGCTGCGTTTCCTGCACCGGCATGCTCCCGATCCCGTCACAGCGGACGTGACCCGGCTCGCCCTGCGCGACGAGGCACGGCACGTCGCGTTTGGGGTGGCGCACACCGCGCACGCGGCCCGCGCCGAGCCGGGGTACCTCGGTGTGCTCCGGCAGGCGGTCGAGCGGCGGCACGCTGCCCTCCTCGACACGGCCGGGCTCAACAGCGAGGTCTTCGACGCGCTGGTCCTGCTCGCGGCGGGCTCGTGGAGACCCGAAGCGATCAGCCGCGGCTGGCACGAGGTGCAGCGGCTGCAGCAGACGATGGATGAAGGCCGCCGGCGTCGCCTCGCCTATATCGGCTTCCCGGCCGGCGAAGCCGCCGAACTCTCCGCGCTGCATACCCGCAACTTCATGTGAGCCGTGGCGGGGAGCCATCAATGTCGAGGGCCGGTCACCAGCCACCGCCCCGAATGGCCGTGCACCCCACCCCGCTTCCCCGCTCAGGGCCGGGTCCTGGCGCGCCCTGAGATGAGTTCCCGGGCGGCCTGTGGTCCTATTGTCGACGGGATCAGCCGGGAAGCAGGGACACGACGATGAATACGAGCGGGTACGCGCCGGTCAACGGGCTGAGCATGTACTACGAGATCCACGGCACTGGTCGGCCGCTGGTGCTGATGCACGGCGGGCTGACCACCATCGACCTGTCATTCGGGCGGCTGCTGCCCGGCCTGGCGGCATCCCGCCAGGCGATCGGCGTCGAACTGCAGGGTCACGGTCACACGGCCGACACCGGCCGGCCGCTGAGCCTGGACAGCCTGGCTGATGACATCGCCGGGCTGCTGGACCTGCTCGACATCAAGCGCGCGGACCTGTTCGGGTTCAGCCTGGGCGGCCTGGTCGCCACGCAGCTCGCGGTGACCCGGCCGGAGCGGGTGGACCGGCTGGTGCTGGCCGCCTCCCATTTCCACCCGGACGGCTACCACGACGACGTGCGCGATCCGGCCCTGTTCGCCACCTCGACACGGATGCCTACCGAGCAGGACTTCGCCGCCATGCGAGAGGCGTACGCCCGGGTCGCGCCGGACCCGGCCCACTTCCAGGCCTTCGCAGAGAAGGCTTCGAAGCTGGTGGGCAGCTTCACCGGCTGGTCAGCGGAGGAGCTGGGCTCGATCAGGGCGGCAACGCTGATCATCGTGGGAGACAACGACTTCGTGCGGGTGGAGCACGCCGCAGCGATGCGTCAGCTAATCCCGGACAGCCAGCTGGCGGTGCTCCCGGATACCACGCACATGCA
>JAWWPY010000323.1:0-4626 GCA_033854735.1 Streptosporangiaceae bacterium
GCAGTGGTCGGTCAACACGGCCCTGCTGCTGCCGGCCATCAAGGGCTCCGACCCTGGGGTCCGGACGCGCGATCTGCTGCTCGCCCGGGAACGCGTCCATAACGACGTGGCTGAGTTGTGTGTCGCGGTTCTCGTCACCCTTGGCATAGCGGTCAGCCCTCTTGCGCTCGTTTTCGCGCTTCCGTTCGTCACGCTGCTTCAGCGCTCCGTCAGGCATGCCCAGCTGATGGCCGCGTCCCGCATCGATTCCAAGACGGGCCTGCTCAACGCCGGAACCTGGGAGCGTGAGGCGGCATCCGAGGTGGCACGTGCTGTACGTACTCGTACCCCGCTGGCCCTGGTCCTGATCGACGTTGATCACTTTAAGCTGGTTAACGACCTTCATGGTCACCTAGTTGGAGATAAAGCCCTTCGGGCTATTGCGCGCACGTTCAAGATTTTCTTGCGTGATTACGACCTCGCGGGCCGGTTCGGCGGCGAGGAGTTCGCGCTGTTGTTGCCGCAGACGAGCGCGGCTGACGCACGTCGGATTGCTGAACGTGTGCGCGTCCACATCGCCGACATGCCGATCAGCGTCAGTGATGAACCGGTGGCCGATACACTTCAGGTTACTGTGTCAATCGGGGTCGCGGCCCTCGGTACGACCTGGGAGAGGACGACCGGCAGTCAGTTGACTGACTTGCTTGCGGGTGCCGACCGGGCCCTGTACCAGGCCAAGGACGCCGGACGGAATCGCGTGTGGATGTTCACCGACACCGAGACCGTGGGAGATACGGCTATCCGCGAGCAGCAGCGCATCTGATCGCTGCTTGGCTAATTCCTAAGCTCGTTCAGAATTGGGCTATTCCGCCCAGCCGTGCGGGGAGTCGATGCGGGTTTGGCGGCTTCCGCGGATGCCTTTGGCCCGCCGCCATGATTTCCCTAATTGCGCGCTGCTATGCCCAGGGAAGACACGGTTAAGTACGGTCAGCGGCGTGGCGCGGCGATGGCCACGGCGGCCACGGCGCCGCAGTCGCACGGGAACTGCACCGGTGTACCGCCCAACCTCCTGCGCGGTCAGATTGAGCGGACGCCGTCGGGTGAGTTTCTGTGGTGGTGCGTTCAGCCCCACTGGGTTCCGGCGGTCATGGCGGCTGCTCCTTCCTGGGGGTGCGGGCGGATGCTGGTGATCCGGCCAAGTGGGCTCAGCCCCACTGCGTGCCAGCGGTCATCGCGGAGTCTCCTTCCTGGGGGCACGAGGGTGCGGGGTGGCGGGTTCAGCCCCACTGGGTTCCGGCGGTCATCGCGGGTCCTCCTTCCTGACGCCTTACACACGCATGGCTACGAGGAGATCGAGAACTTTAACTCCATGGTGACGGAGAGGTACATAACACGCATTACGGTCTCACGCCAGGGGCTCCCGGGGCAGGCGGCCAACCAGGCTGCCACTATCCAGAACTGGAGTCAGTTGGTGACGATAAGTCACGAAAGACCCCGGAGCTATCGAGGGTGGTATCGGTGCGTAGTGGGGTCTTGACAGCGGGCGTGCTCGCTCTGTGACAATACGGGGCAACGCTCTATCGCCCGGCGTATGAAGTGCTGTGCAAGCGAAGGAGACTTGGATGCGTTTCGGCGTGCGCAAACGTATGCGTGTCGCCGCACGGACCTTCCGGGCCTGGCCGGTGTGGGCTCTTCCCCGCGGGCTGGCCATCTTCATCGTCGTGCTGACGGCGGTGTACGCGGCCGCCCTGGGCGTGACCGCGAGCATGGCGCACATCCACCCGCGGGACCTGTTCGTATTCGCCGTGCTCTTGCTCTGCATCGCGACCACGGTCGAGCTCACCAAACGCGCCGGTGAGAACGCGGGAGTCATCAAGGACGTGTGGGGAGTCTGGGAACTCCCGATCGCGATTCTGCTGCCGCCCGTCTTCGCCCTGGTCGCACCCCTTATCCAGGTCACCTTGGCCCAGTACAGGATCAGGCGGATTCCGCTGCACCGTCGGGTGTTCTCCGCCTGCGCCGTCGGCCTTTCCTACGGGCTTGCCTCGGTTGGCTTCCATGCCGTCGGTCCCCTCGTGCTCGGGCCGGGGGTACTCGCCGATCCGGGCCACTACTCCCACGCACAGGTGGGCGGATGGCTGCTCGCGGTCGCTGCCGCCGGAGTGCTCCAGTGGACGGCCAACCTGGCCCTGGTGCTGCCCGCGATCAAGTCCTCCGATCCCAGCTTGCGGATGCGAGACATGATCTTCGACCGGGAGCGCGTCCAGAACGATGTCGCCGAGTTGTCTGTGGCTGTCCTCGTCACGTTCGGCGTCGCGACCAGCCTGGTCACGATCGTCTTCGCGCTGCCGTTCGTGACCCTGCTGCAGCGCTCCATGCGGCATGCCCAGCTACTGAATGCCTCCCGCATGGACTCCAAGACCGGACTGCTCAACGCGGGGACCTGGGAACGTGAAGCCGCCTCCGAGGTAGCCCGGGCGGTGCGCACGCGCAGCCCCCTGGCTCTCATCCTGATCGACGCCGATCATTTCAAGACGGTCAATGACCTGCATGGTCACCTCGCGGGCGATAAGGCGCTCCGGGCCATCGCGCACGTTTTCCGGATCTTCCTGCGCGACTACGATCTCGCCGGCCGGTTCGGGGGCGAGGAGTTCGCGGTGCTGCTGCCGCAGACCAGTGCGGCCGACGCGCGCCACATCGCTGAGCGGGTGCGCCTGCACATCGCGGAAACGCCGATCAGAATCAGCGACGACCCGGCCGCGGTGCCCATCCGGATCACGGTGTCCATGGGCGTGGCGGCGCTCGGCCAGACCTGGGAACGGACCACCGGCGGCCAGCTCACGGACCTGCTCGCCGGGGCGGACCGGGCTCTCTACCAGGCCAAGAACGCAGGCCGGAACCACGTGGTCATGGTGACCGACACGGAAACCGTCGGGACAGTGGTCGATACCGTGGGGACACTGGCCGATCCGGGCAGGCTGTCCCGCTTATCAGGGCTGCTGTCCCGGCGGGCCGCCCCGCCGCGGTCCGTCACCCGGCACGCGCCGGAGATCCCGGCCGACCGGTCCTGGTCAGGCTGAGGGAGACGCCGACGCGGATCCCGAGGGCATGGCCAGCACGGCGAGAATCTCGGACGGTCCCTTCGAGCACTTGGACGTGTCGCCGGTGCGGAGAATCTCGGGCGTATCGAATCCCGCGCACACCCAGCCCTTGACCGACACCGGGCCGCCTCCGCCGTTCCCCGGGGCGTGGCCCGAGGCGAGCGCGGCCGCGTAGGCCCGCTCGATCTTCATGGCCGTCGGGCACCCCACCGGGCCCTGCCCGATCTCCACCAGGATGGGGACGTCCGCTGACGTCTTCCCCGTGCCGCACTTCTGGCCGGTGGCGGCCGGCACGGGCGACTGCGCGGAGGAGGTCGCGGCCGCGGGCTTCGCCGCGCGGCCGGCGCTGCACCCCGTCAGCGCGCACCCGGCGAGCACGGCCAGGGCCAGCACGGCCGGGAAAGCCGCGCCAGCGGGCCGCAAGGGAGGACGGCGCATGGGGGTCTCCTTTCGCGCCCCTCATCATGCCGTTATCCGGGACGGCATACGAGGCCGGCTCCCCGAGTCGCCCGGCCTCCTTGCTTGCATAACTAGTCACGATCATGCATACTTTTGCGAGAGGGGCCGGAATTCCCGCGCCTCTGGATGCCCCGCCGGGTGCGCCAACCCCGTCGCGATGACCGGTCGCGATCGAGTTCTCGTGCACGCGCCTGACCAGAGAGCCCCAGGAGGACCCATGGGTGTCCGGGTGGCGGTCGCTGGGGCCAGCGGCTACGCCGGCGGCGAACTGCTCCGCCTGATCGCCGCACATCCCGACCTCGAACTAGGGCCGGTCACGGCGGGAAGCAACGCCGGGGCGCCGGTCACCGCGGTGCACCCCCATCTGGCTGAGTTCGCCGACCGGACCTTCGAGGAGACCAATCCGGACCGGCTGGCCTCGGCCGACCTCGTCTTCCTCTCCCTGCACCACGACCAGTCCGCGGCCATCGCGGCCCGCCTCCCCGCCGAGGTGGCGGTCATCGACCTGAGCGCCAGCTTCCGCCTCTCCGACCCGGGGAACTGGGCCGCCTTCTACCGGACCGCGCACGCCGGCCGCTGGGTCTACGGGCTGCCCGAGCTCCCGGGTGCCCGCGAGCAGATCGTGGCGGCCCGGCGGGTGGCCGCCCCCGGCTGCTACGCGACCGCGATCATCCTGGCCCTCACCCCCTTGCTGGCCAGCGGGGTGGCCGAGCCGGACGACATCGTGGTCGTGGCGGCCTCCGGGACCTCGGGAGCCGGCCGGACCCCCACCCAGTCACTGCTGGCCACCGAGGTGATGGGCTCGGTGTCGGCGTACCAGGTGGGCGGCGTGCACCGGCACATCCCGGAAATCGAGCAGGCGTTCGCGGAGGCCGCTGGCGTGGCCGCCACGGTCTCGTTCACCCCGCTGCTGGCCCCCATGCCGCGCGGGATCCTGGCCACCTGCACCGCCCGGCTGGCCCGTGCGGCTGACGCTCCGCCGCCTGACGCTCCGCCGGCTGACGCCCTGCCGGCTGACGCCAGTCCGGCGGCGCGCGGCACCGCCGCCCCGGGCGCGCCACGCGAGGCGCTGGCCAGCGCGTACGCC
>JAWWPY010000324.1:0-5455 GCA_033854735.1 Streptosporangiaceae bacterium
CAAAAAGTAAAGCTACTTCGTTACCGGAACACTAGCTGGTGCTCTGGAGCCGGCGGGCGAGCCCGTTGAGCATCGAGGTGACCTGGTTCGCGGCGTCGACTACCGCGCCCCCTGACGAGTCCAGCAACGCGGGGTCGCGCTGGTCGAGAGCACGCCGGCAGTCGGCGCCCGCTCGCCCGACCTGCCGCATGACCCGGGACCAGGTCTGCTCGGCGTCCGGGTCGGGGATGGGAAAGTACTGGGTGCTGTCGTCGGCCAGTGTGGTCAGGCCGGTGCAGGCGCGGCGCAGCTGCTCGGCGGCGGCGCGGCCCGCCGGCGACGGGTCGTCGATTGGAGTCTCCGCTCGCCTGATCGGGCTGGTCTCGACGGCGTCGACGAGTGAGATGAGCCGGGTGAGGAGGTCGTGACCGCCGAGCCGGTCCCAGGCGGCCAGTTGTGCGCCCCACACGTCCGGTGAGCGCGCCGGCCCGGTGGGATACGCGACGCCTTCCAGGGCGCCATGGGCGGGGCCGGTCGGGGGCGGCTGGATGGCCACGACGAGCACGAGGGTCACCGCGCACAGCGCCGCGACCGCGCCCGGGGCGGCCACCCGACCGAATCTGCGCCGCACCCCGGGGACGCGCGGTGGGGTCTGCCGGGGCGTGGGCGGCCCCTCCGGTGAGCGGGCTCGCCGGCGCGTCGCCAGCCCCGACACCAGGGTGGCCACCAGGGCGGAGGTGACCAGGCCGGCACCGAGCAGGGTCGGGGCCACGGAAGGGTAGTCGGCCCACCGGGAGGCGAGTTCCCTGTGCCAGCGGCACTGGGTGTCGATCAGCGCGAGCGGCCGCACGCATCCGTCCGCCGCGATCAGCGCCTGGGCGCCGGCGCCGCCGAGCAGCGCCGCGATCCCGGCCGGGACCACGGCCACGACCAGTCGGTGGGCCGAGGCTTGCGCGGCGGCGACTGCGGCGATCAGCGCCGGACCGATGACCAGGGTCACTATCAGAAAGGCTTCGGCCAGCTGTAGGGCCGGCGCTCCTGGTGGCACCCTGGGCATAAGGGACGCGTGGAGGTACGCCAGAGCGGCCGCGGTCACGCACCAGGACATCACCGCCCCCAGTAGCCCGTCGCGCGCCACCCGGGACAGCGGCGGTAGCGCCGCGCGGGACGGCAGCACCCAGCCGAGTAGCGGGATCAGCCACAGCGCCGTGCCTGCCCAGACTACGGGAGGGCCCCAAAACCACCCCAGCACCGCGATGCGCATCGCCGTCCGCACCAGGTCTTCGGCCGGTCCGGCCAGCTGGGGCGCACGCAACCGCGTCCAGCTGTCGGCGAGGTTGCCCGGCATGGACCAGTCCTGGGCGTACAGCGCGCCGGTGTTGTGCCACCAGTCCAGGCCGGCGGCCAGGACCAGCACCAGCCCACCGAGCGTCACGACTACCATTGGCCGCCCGGAGCGCCGGTCTAGCGTGGTCGCCCACAACCGCGCGCACCCTGCGGTCCACCCGGCGGTCAGCACGCCCAGCAGCACGACCACCAGCAGCAGGGCGGGCTGAGCGATGGCCCACTGGAAGTCACTCACGTCGGAGCCCACCAGCTGCGCGGCCAGGAACCCCAGACCGAGCCACCAGCCGGTGGCCAGGCCCGAGGGCACCCGTCGTCCGCCGGGCACCGCGTAGGCCACCGCCCGCCACAGCGCGATGCCCACGACGGCGCCGGCCAGACCGGCCGCCCACCATGACGCGCCGGGCAGCTCGCGCTCGTTGGCCACCAGGGCGGTCGTCACGCCGGTGAGGAACGTCGGCAGGGGTTGCAGCCCGAATAGCGCGGCCGGATCGGTGAGCGACTCCCGTCGCCGGTTCCACCGGGGGTGGGTGCGCCACAGCTCGGTGAACGAGGCGACGGCCGCGCGAAGCCGGCCGTCGCCCGCGGGCGTCCCGGTGTGCCCCCAGATCCCGGTGGTGGCCCCCCAGCTCACGGCGGCCAGATCCGCGTGGATCTCCCGGCTGCGCAGCAGGTCGGCCCGGGTCAAGTACCCCAGCACCACCGTGAGCAGCAATGTCAGGTCATACCCGATCTGCTGGACGGTCGCGTCCGTCGCCGGCTGGGACAGGCCCCGGTACAGCTGCGTGCCGCTCCAGATCAGATACGGCACCAGCACGGCCAGCAACCCTCGCCACAGCGCAACGGTCGCGTAGGTGATCCCCGCGTCGCCATTGCGGATGTGGGCCAGCTCGTGCAGCACCACGGCGCGGAAGCCGTCGGGGTCAGCCGCGCGGCGGGCGATCAGGCCGCCGTGCAGGCACACCGTGTACCGCCCTGGTCGGCCGAACACCACCGCGCTGGTGGCGGCGCCCGCCGGGTCGATCACGAACCGGGGCGCGCGCCGCAGGCCCGCCACCACCACTAGGTCGGCCAGCGTGGCGCGCAGGTCCCCCGTCGGATCCAGCCGGGCCACCGGGACGACCCGACTCGCGCGGCCCTTCCAGGCTGGCAGCCACCAGTACAGCGCGGCCGCCAGCACCAAGGGGGGCAGCGCCAGCGCTGGTATCAGCCACCAAGGCAGGGCGAACCGTGCGAGGCAGGCCATCAACGCGTCGTGGTTGGCCCCCATCATGACAGTCACGTTGATCCCATAGCCGCGGTCCGAGTCCCAACCGGCGGCCAGGAAGCAGTCGTAGAGATCGTCAGCCTGGCCCGTCCACCAACCGTGCATCGTCTCGATCATCGTGCCGCCGCTGGTCACAATCAGGGCCAGTAACAGCAGGAACCGCGGTGTGGTACCGGCGCCCAGAACGTTCTCGTCGATCCGCGGCCGCGCCGAGCGCTCGGTCGTCTCCGGATCGGCGAGCATGGTCGGACCTAGGCGTCGGGGGTCGGCTGATCGTCGTGGACGCCCCCGAGCTTCGGGGTGCGGGCGGCCAGGTGCTTGCCGAGGCAGTCGGCCAGGGCGGTCGCGTCCTTGGGGGCCACGCCACGGGCGGCGGCCAGCTCCAGCACGCGGGCGCGGACCTGATCGACCTGCGCCTCGGTCAGCGGCGGCACCACCAGCGGAGCCCGGCGGCCCCGGCGCAGCCGCCGCCACAGCGCCTTGCCGCCGTTGATCGCGCCGTCCTCGGCGGAGACGACCGTCCGGCGCGCGGCCTCGTCCAACGCAATCCACACCACCGGGCTGAGCAGGGTAGCCACCTCAGTGAGGCCGAAGCCGAGCGGCTCGCGGGGGGTGGGGTGGCGGGTCAGCCGACGGCGCACGGAGTCAGGATCCAGTCGGCTCAGGCCCTCGACCAGCGGCAGCTCCTCCGGCGCCATCCGGCCGATGACCTCCCGCGCCACGTCGGCGAGCGTGGGCGCCGTCGTTTCGGCTGTCACGCCGGTGGCCCCTTTCGCGCCGGCCCTACGGATCAGAAGGTTAGGGATTCGAGTCCCTTCGTCAGCAGCGGAGATAGCTGTTCATTGAGTCCTGCGTCGACGGTGGTTGCCAGGTAGTTGCCTCGTGGTTGCCACCCGCCGGTGACCACTTCGGGCGTCTCTGCTGTAGCTGCTGCTTCATCGGTTTCGACCTCCCACGCGCCGCCAACAGCCACCAACACGGCGTCTCGGGCGATGAGGTTCAATACATCACACACCGCCACCCGAACGAGTTACAGCAGCTACGGATCAGTCCCCATGTCCCAGGTGGGGTCGCCGCGCCCCGGCGGACAATGCACCAGCTGCACCACCAGTCCCAGGGGCACCTATTTTCCGGTCAGAAGGTCAGGGGTTCGAGTCCCTTCGGGCGCGCCACTTTAAGCGGCGGAGATAGCCGTTGATCGAGTCCTGCGTGGACGGTGGTTACCTCGTGGTTGCCACCCGCCGGTGATCACTTCGGGCGTCCTGTGACGCCCGGTGAGCTGCAATAACCCCGGTCTGCTGCTGGCGCGAGAGGCAATACCTTCTGACATTTGGTCGCGCGCCAAAATCGCGATCTCGTCGGGGTCGTTGCCTTCTGAGTAGCCGCGATGCAGGGGATTGCTGCTCCGGATCTGGCACCAGGTCTTCTGGGGATAGGCGGTGAAGGCGAATAGCTCATCCGGGCGGCAGACATCATCAACAACCCGACAATCTGAATGCAATACGATGCCTCTTTCACCCCTCGATGTTGAAGCCGTCCGTGAGCCCCACTTGCAAGCGGGCAAGGTAGAACTGGCAAACTGGGCCGCGGCATGCAAGCCAGCAGGGCCTATGTACTCTAGGCATTGCGGCAGAACTGCGAAGCAGTTGAATTGCCGTGAGATGCCCTTGGTTGTCAGTAACTGGGGCTCGTCGCCGCCTTCAGCAAGGAGGGCCCCGAAGTACACTGTCGAGGCTCGCACTGCCTAGGTCGGAGCAGTGAGAGTGCAGGGTTTCGGACGGCGGCGCGTGGGTGATCGCTGTCACCTGATCTTGGCGGTGTTCAGTTGGTCCCTGCTGTAACTCGTTCGGGTGGCAGTGTGTGATGCATTGAACCTCATCGCCCGAGACGCCGTGTTGGTGGCTGTTGGCGGCGCGTGGGAGGTCGAAACCGATGAAGCAGCAGCCACAGCAGAGATCATCTGAGCACCGCGCAGGCCTGAGCCCTCCGGGGAACAGGACAAATATCGTCATCGGCATGGTTGGGCTGTGCCTACGCGCATAGTGAACGGCCGTGCTCATGCCGAACTGATCAACTGAAATGCCCCCAGGGTCAGTTACTATTTGCTTACAATACCACAATTTTCGCGGAACCTGCGATGAGATGCCACATCCGAGCTCCTCATCTCGAGATTAATCTCGGTAAGCCTGACGCCAGGTACACGCTCTATCAGAGAAATAAGGTTCGGCAAGCAATCACATTTTCGCCGTAGCCCCTTTGGTGACACTGGCCTGAGTGGCGACGTAGACATATTGGAGTTCTTCCTGGGAAAAGGGATCCCCGAATGAAAGGGAGGGAAAGAATGAAAATTTGGGAAATCTTTCGGCTCGGCAAGGAAAGCGATCATGAGTGGGGCTACGACAGGAGTTACGGCTGGGGTGACGGCTGGGGTGACGGCTCGGGTGACGACTGGGGTGATGGCTGGGGTGGCTGGCGCTGGCATGGCTGGCACTGGCGTAACTGGCACCTGTAGTCGCCGGAAGTCGTGGGCGGTGGCGGCACTGAGCTCACCAGGGGTGGGGTCGCTCGCTCACTTTCGATGTAGCCAGTGAAGTAAGCACCCAGCGTGAACAATTCATAGGTCGAATGCCCCGCGGCAGATGTGATTGGCCATGCTGGGACTATGCCTGCCGTACCCGCATCAAGATCCTGGCTGTTATGGAGGTGGCCGGGTTGCCGATGCAGACAAACGCGATTCTACAAGGCGGTCGCAATTTTGGCTCGACCCTCCAAAGAGAGGCGATAGATATTCAGTAGGGCAAGCGACTGCTCATCAGGCTGATGTACTGCGGTTGGGATCAAGCCGATAGCTTGCGATGTTGGTAA
>JAWWPY010000325.1:0-64643 GCA_033854735.1 Streptosporangiaceae bacterium
GCGCCGGGCGAACTCTTACCTCGCCGCCGGGTCGGGGCACCTCAGGGCGGGGCACCTCAGGGCGGGCCGCGTCAAGCCGGGCGGCGATGCCGTCCAGGATCAGCTCGACCGCCGCCGCCAGCTCAAATTGCGGGTCGGAGGGCTCCGCAGCGCTCATGAACCCGCTCATGAGCTCGCTGAAGCGGGGGAACTTGCCACTTTCGACGATGCGGCCGATAAAGACGCCGGCCGATGACATCATCTCGTCCTCGGTGATCTGGAGCCGGGCCCTGGTGCGGGCCTCCACCGCCGCGTTGATCGCTACTGCCGTGACGGTGGCGCTAAGCGTGGCGACAATCCCCATCCGGTCACCGCTGGCCAGCCCGGAGTCATCGAAGATGCTCAGCACGTATTCGAGCGCGGCCACTCCGTTCGGCGTGATCGGCGGCCGCTCCATCGCGGCCTCGGGATACCAGGGATGCCGCTGCATGGTTGCCCACATCCCGTTCACCACCTGCCACAGATCAGCGCGCCAGTCACCGGACGGCGCGGCGGGCAACTCGTCCTCGCCGATGACCTCGTCGATCATGAGGCTGATCAGGGCACCCTTGTCGGGGACATGCCGGTACAGGGACATGGCGCCAGTGCGCAGCTCGCGGGCGATCCGCCGCATCGACACGGCATCGAGCCCTTCCGTATCCCCGATGCGGATCGCGGCCCGGACGATCCTGGTGCGGTCGAGGGGGCTCCGGCGCGCGGCGGGCCGGCCGGTTGCCGGGCCCCAGAGGATGTCGTAACCGGCCCAGAAGGACTGCGCGTCGTCACTGCCCCGGCCCCGGCCGCGCTCGCGCGGCCCTCGCGGCTGACGGTCGCGGCCCCGCGGCGGGCGCTCCCCGCGTCCGCCCACTTCACCGTCCCGGGTTGACATGCGTACATTGTAGCTCTAGCGTACGCCGTACTCGCAAGGTACGACGTACGCAAGGAGTGAGATGACTGACTTCGCAATCCGCACTGACGGGCTGGCTAAAACGTTCGGTAGTACCCGGGCCCTGCGCGAGGTGAGCCTGCGAGTGCCGGCCGGCAGCATATGCGCCGTGCTCGGCCGCAACGGGGCAGGCAAGACCACGACGGTGCGCATCCTCACCACTTTGATCCAGCCGGACGCGGGCCGGGCCGAGGTGGCCGGCTTCGACGTGATCAGGCAGCCGCAACGGGTGCGGGCCCGAATCGGCGTGACCGGGCAGAGCGCGACCATGGACGAGCTGCTTACCGGGCGGCAGAACCTGGACATCATCGGCCGGTTCCACCATCTCGGCGCGGCACGTTCCCGGCAGCGGGCCGAGCACCTGCTCGGCCAGTTCGGGCTGGACGACGCGGCCGGCCGCCTGGTCAAGACCTACTCCGGGGGCATGCGGCGCCGCCTCGATCTCGCGGCCAGCCTGCTGGCCGATCCCCAGGTGCTCTTCCTGGACGAGCCGACCTCGGGCCTCGACCCGGTCAGCCGGGCCGGCATGTGGCAGACCATCCGTGACCTCGTCGCCCAGGGGACCACCGTCCTGCTCACCACGCAGCACCTCGACGAAGCCGATCAGCTCGCGGACGAGGTGGTGGTCCTGGCCGGTGGTGTCATCGTGGCGGCCGGGGCGCCGGCAGAGCTCGCGGCCGCGGCCGGCCAGCCGCGGATCCGGGTGAGCCTCCCCGCCGCATGGCCGCACGAACTGCGAGACGTCCAGGCCGCGCTCGGGCCGGGTGCGCAGGCGCACGGGCGGACAGTCACCGTGCCCGCCCCTGACGGGCTCACCAGCCTCGCGGCGGCCACGGCGCGACTCGCAGCGAGCGGCGTCGAGGTCCACGACGTCGGCCTGGAACATCCCACCCTCGAGGAAGTCTTCGCCGGTCTTACCGGCGACCCGGCCGAGAACACTGCTCACGACCACACTGCTCACGACACTGGGCGATTGGAGACGGCGGCATCATGACAACCTTGGTGGTTGAACCACTTACCCCGGCTAGCCGGCTGCGCTTCGCGGTCGGCGACGCGGTCACGGCCACCCGGCGGTTCGTGCTGCGCAGCGCGCGCCAGCCCGACATCATCATCGGCAGCCTGCTCATGCCGGTCATCTTCGTCGTGCTGTTCGGCTACGTCTTCGGCAGCTCGATCTCGGTGCCCGGTGGCGACTACCGGTCCTACCTTCTGTCGGGCCTGTTCGCCCAGTCCACGCTGTTCGCATCGGCATCTGTGGCCGTGGCGGTGGCGACTGACATGACCGAAGGCGTGATAGACCGGTTCAAAACGCTACCGGTGGCCCGCTCGTCAGTCCTGGTGGGCAGGACAGTCTCCACGGTGATCGTTGGGCTGCCTTCGCTGGCGGTGATGATCGGCTGCGGGCTGGCGGTCGGCTGGCGCCCGCACGGCGGGCTTGGCAGCACCATCGGCGCCTTCGCCCTGCTCTCGTTGTTCGGTTTCGCCATGGGCTGGGTGGGGGCCGCCATCGGCCTGCTGGCCAGGAGCCCTCAGTCCGCCGACACGCTGAGCATGCTTCCGGCGTTCCTACTCGGATTCATCTCCAACGTGTTCGTCGACCCCGCCCGCATGCCGACCTGGCTCCGGCTGGCCGCAGACTGGAATCCCATGTCCGCGGTGGTGGCCGCGGCCCGCGAACTCTTCCGCACCGCCCGGGGCCCCGCACCCGCCGGTGTCTGGTCATTGCAGCATCCGGTCGTGACGACGCTCGCGATGATCGCGATGCTGCTCGCCGTGGTCGTGCCGCTGTCCGTGCGGCGCTACGCCCGGGCGGCCCGCTGAGCTACGCCCGGCCGACGAACGTCTCCGCATGCCGCCGAACATCCATACACCGCCGAACTGTGGACGATGACGGCTGCTCCTGCGGAAGCCGGCGTCCACAAACTCCTGAGGGTGCCCGGCGAGCCACCGGACTGGCGCATACTAGCCTCATCGATGATCTTGGGAGGGGCGATGGCCCGGCTTGGCGGGATGTACGGCCCGGACGCCACCTTCCTCGGAGTGCCCCGGGCCGACCTGGCGGAGCCCGGCTCCCTGGCTGGCCTGGACATCCTGATCATCGGCGCGCCGTTTGACGGCGGCACCTCACACCGGCCCGGCGCCAGGTTCGGCCCCCAGGCGATCCGGTTCACCGATTACCTGGCGCACGACGGATCCCGGCCGCACCTCGCCCTCGGCGTGGACCCGCTGGCCGAACTGCGGGTCGCCGACGCGGGCGACATAGAGATGCCCTCGGGTGAGACCGAGACCTCGCTGCGCCGTCTCGAGGAGGCGGTGCATCAGGCCAGCCAGGCCGGGGCCATCCCGGTGATCCTCGGCGGTGATCACACCGTTGCCTTCCCCGACGCGACCGGGGTGGCCCGCCACGTGGGCTGGGGCCGGCTGTCCGTGATCCACTTCGACGCCCATGCCGACACGGGAGACACCCAGTTCGGGTCGCTGTACGGACACGGCACGCCGATGCGCCGGCTCATCGAGTCGGGGGCCGTGCGCGGCGACCGGTTCCTGCAGATCGGGTTGCGGGGGTACTGGCCTGAACCGGAAACGCTGGACTGGATGGCGGCCCGCGGAATGCGCAGCTACGAAATGACCGAGGTGGTCACCCGCGGTCTGGATGCCTGCCTCACCGAGGCGTTCGCGATAGCCCTCGACGACTGCGATGGGGTCTTCCTGTCGGTGGACGTCGACGTCGTCGATCCGGGCATGGCGCCCGGTACCGGAACTCCCGAGCCTGGCGGCCTCACCGGGCGCCAGCTCCTTGACGCGGTCCGCCGGATCGCCATGGAGCTGCCGCTGGTGGGCGTGGACGTTGTGGAAGTCTCACCGCCATACGACCACGCGGAGATCACCGCGTACCTGGCCAACCGGGTGGTCCTGGAGGCGCTGTCGGGGATTGCCTGGCGGCGCAGGCGCGAGGCCGCCGATCCCGGCCAGCCGGCCCGGCTCCCGCACTCCCCGCTGCTGGAGGGCCGGCGGTCAGCGGGTCCCGAGCCCGCCTGAAGCGTCCATGAGCGCGTCGAGGCGCCCGGCGACGGGGCCGGGCCGCCGGCCGCGCGGCCCCTCCTTCAGGCGGTCCTATCTGCTCAGATAGGCGGGTCACCGAGCAAGGCGGCAACAAATCGAGGCGATCTATACTTGCTGCATGCTGGATGTGACCAGGCTCCGTGTGCTCGTTGCGGTGGCCAGGCACGGCTCGGTGACGGCGGCTGCCCGTGCGCTCAACTACGCGCAGCCATCGGTCAGCCACCACATCGCGCGCCTGGAAGCGGAGACCGGGGCGCGGCTCACCCAGCGGGCCGGGCGGGGCATCCGGCTGACCGACGCTGGCCGCCTGCTCGCGGAGCGGGCCGAGGAGATCATCGGGCGGCTCGACGCCGCGGAGAACGAGCTCGCGGCGCATATGGGCTTGCGCGGGGGCAGGATCCGGCTCGCTGCCTTCCCCTCGGCGCTCGGCACGATCGTGCCCGCCGCGGCCGCGCGGCTGGAAGCCGAGCACCCCGGCATGGACCTCACGCTCGCCGAAGCCGAGCCACCTGAAGCGCTGCGCATGCTCCGGGCGGGTTACGTGGATGTTGCTCTCGTCTTCCGGCACACCCAGGACGGGCTCGCCGCCGCACCACCTAGCGACATCGAAGACGGCACCCGCGCCAGGCTGCTCCTGGACGACCCGATCTACCTGGTGACTCAGGCGTGCGCCCACTCAAGCGCCACCAGTTCAAGCGCCACCGACCCGGGCGCCACCGGGCAGCGCGCCGCCAACTCGAGCTCCGCCGACCCGCGCTCTGACGGCCAGCCGCCACCGGGCAGGCGCGCCGACCCGGCGGAGCCGAATCTGGCCGCCTTCGCGGATCGGCGCTGGATCGCCGGCTGCGAGCGCTGCCGCAGCTATCTGCTCTGGCAGTGCGAGGCGGCCGGATTCACGCCGAAGATAGCGTTCACCACCGACGACTTCGTCGCGGTCCAGGCCCTGGTAGCCGCTGGGCTGGGGGTCACCACCCTGCCCGGCCTCGCGCTGCGCGCCGCCCGCCACCCCGGCATCCAGGCCACGGCGCTGCCCGGCGCGCACCGGCAGGTCCTAGCGGTGACGTACGGCGAACCGCCCGACCCGCCCGCCGTCGCCCGCCTCCTCGAGGTGCTCGCCCTCACGGTCAATCCGGAACACCCGCCGCAACTGCCAAGATCTCCCCACCACGCGGTAGGCACTCATCAGCAGTGAGCTGCTCGTCGCTTTCCACAGCCGGCGGGCGGCGAGCTAGCCGGGCGGGCCATGGGGCTCAGATCGCACGGTCGTGGCCCTGCCAGTAGGGGTCGCGCAGGCGGCGCTTGAGCAGCTTGCCGCTGGGGTCGCGGGGCATCTCCCCGATGAAGTCGATCACCGTGGGCCACTTCATCCTGGCCAGCCGGCCGTCCAGCGACGCGAGGATCGCGGCGGCCAGCTCCGGGCCCGCTGACTCCCCGGAAGCGGGCTGCACCACCGCCATCACCCGCTCCCCCCAATCGTCGTCCGGGATGCCGAATACGGCCACGTCAGCGACCCGGGGATGGCCGATGATCTCGGACTCGACCTCGGCTGGGTAGATGTTGGCTCCCCCGGAGATGATCACGTCGGCCTTCCGGTCGCACAGGAAAAGAAACCCCTCGCCGTCGAGATAGCCGACGTCGCCGACGGTGAAGAAACCCCGCAGCCGGTTCGCGGCCGTCTTCTCGGGATCGCCCTTATAGCTGAAGTCAGGCAGGGACATCCGCATGTACACGGTCCCCGGCACGCCGCGCGGGCACTCGTTCCCGTCGTCATCGGCGACCATGATCTCGCTGACCGGCCACGGGGTGCCCACGGTCCCCGGGCGGGCGAGCCAGTCCTGCGGAGTAGCGATCGTGCCGCCCCCCTCGGTCGCCGCGTAGTACTCGTAAACGCACGGCCCCCACCAGTCGAGCATCGCCCGCTTGAGGCTGACCGGGCACGGCGCCGCGGCATGAATCAGCCATCGCATGGAAGAGAGGTCATAGCTCCGCCGAGTGCTGTCAGGCAGCGCCAGCATCCGCTTGAAATGGGTTGGCACCATGTGCGTGTTGGTCACCCGGTAGCGTTCGACCAGGGCCAGCGCCCGCTCGGCGTCCCACGAGTCCATGTAGACGAGGGTGTGGCCCATCGCTAGGGCAGCACCGCCGAAGATCGTTACGGCGGTGTGGTAGTTGGGCGATGTGACCAGGTGCACGTTGGGCGGCCCGACCGTCACTCCGAAGAACTGGGGCAGCGCGGTCGTCAGCTCCGCCGCCACGTCAGGATCCAGGCCGGACAGCCCCCGGCGCACGCCCTTGGGGCGGCCGGTCGTGCCCGACGTGTAGTGCATGGTGGCCCCGGCGGTGCGGTCTGCAGGCGAGGTCACCGGCTGACCTGCGCGCAGTTCCGGCACCGGGGTGAAGCCCGCGACGCCGCCGCACGCGAAACGCCCCGCGGCCGGAACTCCCGCCTCATCGGCGGCAGCCACTCCTGCCGCGCCGAACCGCTGGTCCACGAAGAACGCCTTCGCCTCGCTGTCACGCACGATGTAGGCGATCTCCGGAGCGGTGAAGTGCCAGTTGACCGGCGTGTAATACCAGCCTGCCTGGAGCGCGGCCAGGTAGACCTCCAACGCCCCGACGCCGTTGGGCAACAGACCGGCGATGCCGTCCCCGGGCTTGAGGCCGAGCTCGCGCAGCCCGTGGGTCAGCTGGTTGACCCGGCCCAGCAGCTTCTCCGCGGTGTGCTGGGTGCCGTCTGCCTCGATCACCGCGACCCAGTCCGGATTCTCCTGGGCGCGGCTCCAGAAACCGAACTGGCCCACGGCTCACCTCCACGTAAACCTGAGGTCAGTAGACCACGGGTAGGCCCAGCCGCCGCAACTCTCCGGTTAGCTGAAGTTCTCCTTCATATCGAGGGCATATCCGGCGCGTTGCGGGCCGCCGTACGGTACACACAACGCAGGCAGCAACGACCACGGGGGTGAAAGGCAGGCATGAGCAGGATGACGGCACGCTCGGGCCGGGCGGTCGCGGCCGTCATCGGCGGGATCGCCCTCGCCGGGTGCCACTTCGCGGTCGTCCCCCCGAAGGCCACCAGCAGCCCGGGCGCATCGGCCAGCGCTGGCGCCTCGGGCCGCGCGCATGCGGCGAGCGTCCCCGCCGCGGGTGCGCCGATGCAGCGCCTCGCGGACGCGCCGGCCCTGCTTGTCCAGTGCGCGATCGACCAGGCCGGCCTGCGCCCAGCCGCCGGGGCGGACTGGATCCGGGGCGGCCAGGTCAGCATTTCCGCGACGGACGCGGCGGATTTCAGCACCTGGTGGCGCGCGCACGACACACCTGGTCCCTATCCTGAGACGTTCGTGATCGACGGGCACCGCACGCACTACCTGTCGTTCGGCGCGACCTGGATCACCAAGAATGGCGAGTGGGTGCCCCAGCACAGCACGCGCACCGACCCGGTCGCGGAGCAGGAATCCCTGTACGGCTGGACGACCTGGGCCGCCCTGCACAACAAGCTCCCCGCCGCGGTCTGCGGCACCTCGGTCAACGTGCACCAACTGCAGGCGCAGGTGTTCGGCGCCTCGGCCGCGGACCCCTGGGCGGCGTGACGGCGACCCGGTGACCTGCCCCGGTAGGGTAACCAATAGGAGAGCCGGGAAGCCTGGTCGGCACCTTGCCTGTGCGCGGAAGGAGCCCCGCGCAATGCCGATGCGCGGAAGGAGCCGAGCGCAGTGCCGGTCGCCCTGGCTGTCCCCGTATTCCTCGCCGGGGTGGTGGTCAGCCTCACCACCAGCTACCTCCTGGTCACCAGGCTCGAACGGCTGGGCGAGCGGCTGGGCCTGTCCGAGGCACTGCTCGGCGTCGTGGCCGCCCTGGCCGCGGACGCGCCCGAGATCACCTCGGCTGTCACCGCGCTGACCTCGCACCAGCAGAAGGTGGGCGCGGGCGTCATCATCGGCTCCAACGTGTTCAACCTGGCCGCGCTGCTTGGCCTGGGCGCGGTGGCGGCCAGCGGCATCGCCCTGCACCGGAAGGTTGTCCTCCTCGGCGGGGTGGTGGGCATCTGGGTAGCGGCCATGTGCCTCGTCACCACCATGGGCCTGATCGTTCCCGGGGCCGGCCTGGCCCTGGCGCTCGCCGTCCTGGTGCCCTACCTCGTGGTGCTGGGCGCCGGCCGGGCCCGCCTGGGACGCCTGCCGATCGTACGGCGCTGGGAAAGCTGGCTGGCCGTCGCCATCTCCGAAGAAGAACAAGAACTCAACGAAGCTATCCGCCCGGTCCAGGGCGGCCGCCCTGACGTGGTCGTGGCCGCGGCTGCCCTGCTCGTGGTGGTGGCCGCGAGTATCGCGATGGAACGGGCGGCGTCGGACCTCGGTGCGCACTACCACGTGGCGGAGATCGTGACCGGCGGTGTCGTGCTCGCCGCGGTGACCAGCCTGCCGAACGCGGTCGCGGCCGTGTACCTGGCGGTCCGGGGGCGCGGCGCCGCCATGCTGAGCACCACGCTGAACAGCAACACCCTCAATGTCACGGCCGGGCTGCTGCTGCCCGCCACGATCACTGGCCTGGGGGCGCCGTCGCCGCAGGCCACGCTCATCGCCGTCTGGAACGTGGGACTGACGATCGCCGCGCTCTCGTTCGCCTACCGGGACAGCGGGGTGCGGCGGGCGAGCGGCACCCTCATCATCGGCGGTTACCTGGTCTTTCTCGGATCACTACTCGCCACGGCTCATTCAGTGGCACCGTCAGCGGCCCTGACAATCGTCCCGGGACTGATCGTCGCCGCCGGGTGCGCGGCGGGGTTGCTGCGCAGGCCCGGCCGAACGAGCCCCTAGTGACCGCGAGCCCCAGCGCCTACTTCTCCATGATCACGCCCTGCTGACCCGGGGGCCCACCCCCGGACCCGGGCACAGCCGATTTCCATGATCACGGTGTATTTCTGGGGCTATGTGTCCGGAATATTCCGCGATCATGGAAGACTCTGGATCGGCCAGGCTGATCCACCACCACCTCGGGCAGCAGCATGTCGTAGGCGTCCAGGTCCACCTCGCCGGCCGAATCGGCGGCCGCCCCGAGAGCGATCGCGTGCCGCAGCGTGTCCGGCCATGACCAGCCCTCCAGCAGCACGGGAATGAGCCCGGCCACCAGCGCGTCGCGGGAGCCCGGGAGGCTGGGGTGGCCATCCAGGCGGCCGCGCCACTCCTGTCTCGCCGTCACCACCCGAACATCATGATCCGAGACCATGACGACGGCCCCCACTCCGCCAGCCACCAGCGCCGCCGCATCGACCCCCCGATTCCCCGCGAGACCGGTAGCACCAGCCAGGCCGACCGCGTTGGCCTGCCCCGCCACACCAGCCGGGCCGGCCACACCGGCCCGGCCAGCCGCGTCAGCCCGGCTGACCACATCAGCTGGGTCGGCCGCACCAGCCGAGTCGGCTGCGCCGGCTGGGCTAGGCAGGCGCGTGACGACCACGGCTGGTCGCCTGGCGGCGCCGTACCGCAGGGCCTCTCCCCCGGCGTCGATGATCGTCGGCACCCGGGCCTCGGCCGCGTACGTCGCGAGTGATCCGTAGATTTCCGGCGGGAGGCCGACCGGGAGACTCCCGGACAGGACTACGGCCGCAGCCTCGGTCATCAGCCGCCGGTAGTCCGCTGCGAACCGGCCCAGTTCCTCCGTGGTGATGTAGGGCGGGGGTTCGTTGAGGATGGTGGTGTGTCCGCGTTCGGCGTCGGCCACCTCCAGGATGCGCCGCGACTCCCCGCTGATCTCGGTGAACCCGGTGGTTACCCCCGATCGGGCCAGGTCAGTCGCGATCAGCGCGCCCGTGGCCCCTCCCGCAAGCCCGGCCGCGACGACATCCTGGCCGAGCGTTCGCAGCACCCGGGCGACGGCCAGCCCACGGCCGCCCGCCCGGTACCGCACCCGGGTCACCCGGTTCTGTGCTCCCCAGTCGACCCGCTGGGCCTCGTACTGCACCCGCAGCGAGGCGTTCAGGGTCATGGTGACGATCACCGGGCGAGTTCCGCCGCGAAGGTCGCTCCGAGGTCCCAGCAGGCCTCCAGGTCGGCCGGGCCAGGGTCGCCGATCACGCTGACCGGCGGGCGGGCGCGCCGCCATTGCAGCCCGGACGCGATGGAGTCCACGGCCCGGACCGCCCCCGTGGTGTCGTTGTTGCCGTGCACGTACAGGCCGTAGGGCCTGCGGACCGTCGCCGCCAGGCAGGGATAGTAGATGCCGTCGAAGAAGTGCTTGAGCGCGCCGGACATGTAGCCAATGTTGGCGGACGTGCCGAGCAGGTAGCCGTCGGCCTCCAGGACCTCGCTGGCGGCCGCGGTGAGGGCGGGCCTGACCTGCACCTCCACGCCCTCGATCTCATCGGTGCCCGCGCCCGCCAGCACCGCCTCGAACATCGCCTGCATGGACGGTGAGGTCGTGTGGTGGACGATCAACAGCCTGGCCATCACCCGGTAATGCAGCAGCTTTGGGCACCGCGATCAGGCATCCACGCAGTGTACGCCGGCACTAGCCTGGGTCCATGCGTTCTGCGGGTGCCGCCCTGGCCGACCTCGGCTGCGTGCTGCTTTTCGTCGTGATCGGCCGGGCGAACCATCACGGCGGGGGTGGCCTCGCCGGGCTCTGGGATACCGCCTGGCCCTTCGTGGCCGGCCTGGCGGTCGGCCTCGTGACCACCCGTTACTGGCGGCGGCCTGCCACCGTCGTACCGGTTGGCGTGGGCGTGTGGCTGTGCACGGTGGCCATCGGCATGCTGCTGCGGGTCGTCTCCGGCCAGGGCACCGCGTTCGCGTTTGTCCTGGTCGCGCTCGCCTTCCTCGGCTTGTTTCAGCTCGGCTGGCGGGCAGCCGTTTCGCTCGCGCCGCGGGCCCGGTCGTGGTCACGGTCACGGTCAGGGTCGCGGGCCGGCACTCCCGGCTGATCCGGTCCAGCCCCGAACTCCACGCGCTCACTTCTCCGCGGCCAGCTCCAACTTTCACCCTCCCGAAGCCTAATATTCCGGGCGAAGCAGGGCGGCAATGATGGAGGTCGCGCATGACGAGTCGGCTCAGCCGCCTCGCGAGACCCGCCCTTCCCCGTTGACGTGGGCACCCTGGGCAGCTGAGTCAGTTGACACTAACGTTCGTGACAACTAACGTTAGTGAATGACGACAGATATCCGGCCAAGGAGGAAAGCACCATGGGTCAGCCAGTCGCGTTCTTTGAGGTGATCAGCCCCAATGCGGAGCGTGCCCAGAAGTTCTACGCCGAGTTGTTCGGCTGGCAGGTGGCCGCCGACCCCGCCATGGGCGGGTACGCGCTCGTCGACACCGGGGCCGGCGAAGGCGCGATCGGCGGCGGAATCGGCGCGTCAGACGAGGCAGGCGAGAAGCGCGTGCGGATCTACATGCGGGTCGACGACCTCGACGGCTACCTCGACCGGGCCGAGCAGCTAGGCGGCAAGCGGCTCGTTCCGCCGACGGACCTGCCCGGGGACTTCGGCCGGTTCGCCATTTTCACCGACCCGGACGGCAACCAGGTCGGGCTGTGGAGCTGAGCGATCGCCATGAATGACAAGCCGCAGGATGCCACGGCGGCCGACGAGCGGGCGACCGGCGAGGCGCTGAAGGCCATCGCCGAACCGCGCCGTCGCGCCATCCTGCGGCTTGTCGCCGACGACGAGTTGCCCGCCGGCGAGATCGCCGCGGCATTCGACGTGAGCAGGACAGCGGTCAGCCAGCACCTCACCGTACTCAAGAACGCGGGCCTGCTGACCGAGCGGCGGGACGGCACCCGGCGGCTGTACCGGGCCCGGCCGGAAGGGCTGGCCGGGCTCTGGCAGTTCCTGACCGACATGTGGGGGTCGTCCCTGGACACCGCCCGCAGGCTCGTCGAAGCGGAGCGGGGCATCACCGATGACGACCACGCCGCCAGCGCCGGGTGAGCGGGGAGAACCGGTGCACGAACCCGGCCGGGTCGACCCACAGCGGGCGAAGCTCGCCGCATTGTGGACACTGGTCCTAGACCGCTTCCATGACTACCTGCACTGGGGCGCTGTGGTGGCCGACGACCCGCGCCCGCATCGAGGAGGCCCGCATGACCCAGACGCCTGACCCAGGTCCTGGCCGCACCTCCGGCCCGGCACGCACCTCCGGCGCGGCTGTCACCGCCCTGCGCCGGCCTCCGATACGGCAGTCAACCCTGGTCCGCAGTGACGTCCGGCACACGTTCGAGACATTCGTGCGGACAATCGGCACCTGGTGGCCGGTTGACCCGTTCTCCGCCGGAAAGGACCGGGTCCGGGACATCATCATCGAGCAGCGTGCGGGCGGCCGCGTCTACGAGACCTGGGCGGACGGCACCGAGGTGGACTGGGGGGAGCTGCTCTCCTGGGCGCCGCCCGACCGGTTCGTGATGACCTGGAACGGCACCCCCGTCCCAACAGAGGTGGAGCTCAGCTTCGCCGCGCTCGGCCCCGCCCTGACCCGGGTCACGGTCGAGCACCGTGGCTGGGAGGCACTCACCGACGAGCAGCTTGCCGAGGACTGCGCATTGCCCGGCGGATACTCCGCTGGCTCCTACGCGACCGGCTGGACGCGCATCCTGGGCCGCCTGGCCGCTGCCCTCGGGCCGGCCAGCCCAGCCGACGGCATTCCCACGGCCTGACCGGCCGGACCCGGACACCTCCGCCCCAGCCACTGCAGATACGAAAGGCACCCCACCATGAGCGTGAGCCCGGACGCCATCCAGCTGGAGACGTATGAATTTGTGCTGCTGCGCCACACCCGGGAGTACGGCGATTTCGACGAGGAGAACCGGGAGCGCATCTTCCGTGAGCACCTCGGGCACACGCTCAGCATGGTCGCGAGCGGCCGGCAACTCGTGGCCGGGCCGATCACCGACAGTCCCGCCGAGGAAACGCAGATCTGCGGGTTCGGCCTGTTCCAGCAGGGGTCGCTCGACGAGGTGCGCCGCATGATGGACGCCGATCCCGGCGTGCAGCAGGGCCTCTACTGCTTCGACGTTGTGACATGGCGCACCCCGGCCGGATCGGTGACGTTTCCGGCCGCCTCGACTCGCGCCTCCTGACGCCGGCGGCAGGGGCAGGACCCGGCTGGCGGCTCACTCCGGGCGTGAGCCTAAGGGGCCTGGCCGGTCTACGCGGCCCGGCCGGGCGCCGTCCCGTGGATTGGCGGGTCAGCCCCAGGCCGTGGCCGGCCGCAGGTCAGGCAGAATCCTGGTGCCCGCCCCCCGCCCTGCCGGCCCGGCCGGGCCAGTCGCCCTGCCCGAGCCGCCCTGGCGGGCCGCCCCCAACGACACCAAAGCCCACCCCGCTGCCGTTCGTGCTGACTTCTGAGCGTTTGCAAATCCGGGTTCTGGACGGCTGCGGTCGGCGTCACCTAAGGCGCTCGGACACCTTGTCAGGGATGGGTCACCGATTTAGACTGAACGTTCAGTCAGCATAGGGGGTGCACCGTGACCAGCCAGCAGGGCAGCCAGCCGCAGCCACCCGCACTCAGCCAGCCGCAGCCGGCCGCAGTCGGCCAGCCGGAGCCACCCGCAGTCGGCCGGCCGGAGCCAGCCGCCACCTGCCCGGCCGGGCTGCCAACCGATCTGCCGGACCTCATCGCACAACAGGAAAAGATCTTCGTTGAAAGGCAGCCCGAGTCGGCCCGGATGGCCGGCCGGGCGCGGGGTTCGCTGGCCGGCGGCGTGACCTCCAGCTGGCAGATCACCGTGCCGCAGGCTGTATGGCTGAGCCACGGCCAGGGATCCAAGATCTACGACGTGGACGGCAACGAGTACGTCGACCTGCACGGCGGATATGGTGCGGCGCTAGCTGGCCATGCCCACCCGGCCATCGTCGAGGCGGTACAGAGCCAGGCCTCCCTGGGCACGCACTTCGCCCAGCCCACGCAGAATGCGATGCTGGTCGGCGAGGAACTCAGCCGGCGGTTCGGCCTGCCGCTGTGGCGTTTCGCCAACTCAGGCACCGAGGCGACGATGGACGCCGTCCACCTCATGCGGGCGATCACCGGCCGCGACCTGATCATCAAGGTCGAGGGCTGCTACCACGGCCATCACGACTCGGTGCAGGTATCGGTCACGCCCGACGCCGAGGACGTGGGACCGGCGCACCAGCCCGCGCAATCCGCGGCCAGCAGCGGCATCCCCGAGGCGATCATGCGACTGACCCTGGTCGCCAGCTTCAACGACCTCGAGAGCGTTGGCCAGCTGCTCGACGAGCACCCGGAGCAGATCGCCGGGATGATCATCGAGCCGATCATGATGAACGCGGGGATCATCCTGCCGGAGCCAGGGTTCCTGCAGGGGCTCAAGGACCTGCTGCACGCTCATGGTGCTCTGCTCACCTTCGACGAGGTCAAGACGGGGCTCACCGCCGGGCCGGCTGGGGCCACCGGCCTGACCGGGGTCACGCCCGACATCATGACCCTGGCCAAGGCGATCGGCGGTGGCGTCGCCATCGCGGCCATCGGCGGAACCGCCGGGGTGATGCAGCACGTGGTGAACGACGACTACGAGATGGTCGGCACGTTCAACGGCAACCCGCTCGCGGTCGCCGCCTGCCGGGCGATGCTCTGCGAGGTCGCCACCCCCGAGGCCTACCAGCGGATCGAGGCCCTGCGCCAGCAGGCGGTCGCGGGCATCGAGCAGGAGATCTCACGCTCCGGATTGCAGGCCCATGCCGTCTCGGTCGGCGCCAAGGGCTGCGTGGTCTTCGCTGCGGAACCGGTCCGCGACTACCGCGGATTCCTGGGCATCGATGACCGGTACAGCCACGCGCACTGGCTCTTCCAGCACAACGGCGGTGTGTTCCTGCCCCCGTGGGGCAAGATCGAGCAATGGCTGATCTCAGTCCAGCACGATAGTGCCGACATAGACCGTTTTGTCGGCAATTTTGCTGCTTTCGCAGCGGCACTAGGCGGATGACCCGATCTGTAACCTCCAAGGCCTTGCGCCTGCGCTGCGGCAGGAGTAGCTGTTGTTGACGGACTGTTCAGTCAGGAACGCCCGGGAAGAGGTGACCTTGCGATGCACCCTCGCGAAGGCTGGTCAGAGGGGGGGCGGCGGTCGCCGGTCTCCCGGCGCGGCTTCCTGAAGCAGGCCGGGGCCGCCGGACTCCTCATGGGCGGTATGGGCTCGCTGCTCGAGGCCTGCGGGTCACCGGCGAGCAGCACGAGCACCACTAGCTCGATACCGCTGCCCCGGCCCGGCCACCCAGTGACCTGGCCGACCTTCTCCGGCAACAAGGCCATAGCGGGCGGGCTGCAGCCAGAGCAGGGCGCGACGCTTCAGGTCTACAACTGGGTCGCCTACATCAACGACCAGTGCCTGAAGGACTTCGAGAAGAAGTACAGCTGCAAGGTGCAGCTGACCACCTTCAACACGATGAGCGAGGCGATGTCCAAGCTGCGCTCGGGGCAGCTGAACTTCGACGTATTCGTCCCCACCGTGGACCAGCTGGGCAACCTGGTCGAGGGCAAGCTCATCCAGCCGCTCAACCACAGCTACATCCCGAACATCTCGCAGGTGTGGCCGGAATTCCAGAACCCGTTCTACGACGGCAAGTGGCAGTACACCGCGCCGTACACGATCTACACGGCGGGGATCGCCTGGCGCAAGGACCACGTGAGCGAGAACCCGTACGCGATGGCGAACCCCTGGGCGATGCCGTGGCAGGCCAAGTACAAGGGCAAGGTCGCGATCCTCGACGACTACCGGGAGAGCATCAGCCTCGGGCTGATGAAGAACGGCATCTTCGACCTGAACACCACCAGCGCCAGCCAGATCGCCAAGGCGCAGCAGTCACTGCAGGACCTGTCGCGGCTGGTCAACGTGCACATCGACAACAACGACTACTCGAACGTGCCGAGCGGCCAGATCTGGATTCACCACGCGTGGTCGGGTGACATGGCCGGCGCGCCGGGCTACCTGCCCAAAGGCGTCTCGCCCGATGTCCTCGGCTACTGGTTCCCGACCGACGGCAAGGGCCCGGTGGGCAACGACACCATGACCGTGCTGGCCGGCGCGAAGAACCCGGTGCTCGCCCACTTGTTCCTCAATTACATGCTTGACCTCCCCAACGTTCTGACCAACATCAGCTTCAACGGCTACATGCAGCCGCTGACAGCAGTCACCCCACAACGTCTCGTTAAGGAAGGGCTGCTGGCACCGAACCTCACGTCGACGGCGGTCCTGCCCTCCTATTTCCGCCGGGGCGTCAGCGAACTGCAGTTGCCGGCCGCCGCAGATCAGCAGTGGCAGCAGGCGTGGCTCGCGGTGAGCAAGGGCATATAGGCGCGACATGGCGGGCGCGCAGCAGACGGCACGGGCACGAGTACCCCGGCAGCCCCGCGAGCCAGGCCGGCTGTTCTGGGCCGCGCTGGCCGCGCCCGGCATCCTCTGGCTGGCCGTGCTGTTCATCGTGCCGTTCTACGCCATGCTGGCGATCGCGGCCGGCCATCTCAACCCGATCCTGCAAGCGCCGGCCGCGGCCTGGAACCCGCTCCAGTGGACGTCCGGAAACTTCACCGCGGTCATTCACGAGATCGCCGGGACGGGTGCCTTCGTCGGGCCGATCATCCTGCGAACCCTTGGCTATGTCGCGGTGGCGTCGGTCGTCTCGCTGCTGATCGGCTATCCGGCGGCCTACTTCGTGGCCCGCTTCGCCGGGCCGCGCAAGGGGCTCTTCCTGGTCCTGCTGATCGCGCCGTTCTGGATCAGCTACATGATGCGCATGCTCGCCTGGATCGACCTGCTGCAGACCAACGGGTACGTGAACAAGGCGCTGGGCGTCGTGGGAATCAGCGCGGTCAACTGGCTCGGCGGTAACCCGGTCACCGTCGTGCTCGGCCTGGTGTACGGGTACATCCCGTACTTGATCCTGGTGCTCTACGCGGGGCTGGACCGGATCGACCCGGCCCTCATCGAGGCCGGCCGCGACCTCGGGCTGGGCCGGCTGCGGACCTTCCTCAGGGTGACCCTGCCGCTGTCGCGCCAGCCGATCCTGACCGGGCTGCTCATCACCGTGCTGCCGATGCTCGGCGACTATTACACGAACCAGATGCTCTCCGGCACGGCGAGCACGTCGATGATTGGCAACGTGATCGACGGCCAGCTGCAGACCCCGGGCCTGCAGGGCCAGGGCGCGGTGCTCTCAGTGCTCCTGCTGGCGGTGCTGCTCGTGCCGATGATCTATTACGTGGTGGCGACCAGCCGGTCGTCGCGGGAGGCGGCGTGAGTGCCGCGGAGGTGCGGGCGGCTGAGGGCGGCCAGCCGAAAGCGGCCGCCGGCGGCCTGACTGGCCGGCTGCCGCGGCCGCGGGCCAATCCCTGGCGGCACGCCTGGTTCCTGGAGGGATTCACCTGGCTGTACCTCATCTGGTCGCTGGTGCCGATCGTGATCGCGGCGGCGTTCTCGTTCAACAACGGGAGGTCGCAGAGCGTCTGGCAAGGCTTCTCGATGCGGTGGTACGTGACCGACCCGCTGCAATCGGTTCTGCACAATCCGGCTCTGCATAGCGCGGTCCTGCAGACGTTGCGGCTTTCCGTGTACACCACGGTGATCGCGGTACCGCTCGGGCTGGCCTTCGCGATCGGCATCAACCGGTGGCGCGGGGTGACGTCCTCGACGTTCAACTTCGTGATGATCCTGTCCTTCGTCATCCCGGAACTGATCTTCGGCGTGGCGATGTTCTTCGTCTTCACGGTGCTGTTCACGCAGGTACATCTCGGCACGCTGGCCGAGACCCTGGGGCTGGTCAGCTGGAACGTCAGCTGGCCGGCGATCATCGTCCAGGCGCGGCTGGTGACGATTGGCCGGCAGTACGAGGAAGCGGCCGCCGACCTGGGCGCGACCCGGATGCAGTCAATGCGCCGGGTGCTGCTGCCCATGCTGGCCCCGGCCATCTTCGCCAGCGCGGTGCTGGTGTTCTCCGGGGTCATTGACGATTTCGTGCTGGTCGACCTGCTCTCCTCGAGCGCGGCGACCCAGCCGATGTCAGTGATCATCTACTCGAACACGCACGGCGGCAACGGCGGGCCGGCGCTGAACGCCCTGGCCACCATCATGCTGGTGATGTCCTTCGTGGTGGCGGTGGCCGGGTATTTCGGCTACCGCTGGCTGACCCGCGGCGAGCGCACCGACCGCCGGGAGGCGATAGCGACCATTGCTGGCGTCTAGCCACGTTCTCCACAACTTCTCCACAGGGTTATCCACAGGACCTGTGCGTTCGTCGTGGCCGGCCAGCAGCACCAGAATGTCGGCCCGCCATGGCACGCTGTCGCGCATGAGACCAGCCCTGAAGCCAGGCCTCCTGCCGGTCTGGCGGGACCGGGACACGCTGCAGATCGGCATCGACCCGCGGCGGGCGGTCGCCCTGACCGGGATGCGCTCGGCCGCGGCAGTACTCAGCCTGTTAGACGGGAGCCGGGACCGCGGGCAAGTGATCGCGGCCGCGGCGGTCCGCGGCATCCAGGCGGACGCCGCGGACCGTGTCATCACGTTGCTGACGGCGGCCGGGACGCTGTGCGACTTCCCGTCGAGCACGATTGCCGCCGTGCCCGACGAGGCCCGGGCCCGGCTGGCCGCGGAGCTGGCCACGGCGTCACTGGCGCACGGCGACGGGGATGGCGGCGCGCACGTCCTGGTCCGCAGGCAGGGGGCCGTCATCCGGGTGCATGGCACCGGTGAGGTCGGGTCGTGCATCGCCAGCCTGCTGGCCGCGTCGGGCATCGGCCATGTGGTGTCCGTGGGCCCGGCCGCAGCCGGTCCGCCACCACGCGGGCCAGCACCGGGCGACTGGCCGCCACCCCTGGCCGGCCTGGCTGCGCCCCGCCGGGCCTCAGGCGGGAAACCCCCGGTGACACGGAGCCGGGCCGGGAAGCGGCCCGATCTGGCGGTGCTGGTCGGCAGTCACGACCCGGAAATGGCCTCCGCGCTTGTCCGTGACCGTATCCCGCATCTCGCGGCCTCAGCGGGCGAGGCCATCGGCGTCGTCGGGCCCTTGGTCGTGGCCGGGCGGTCGGCCTGCTTACGCTGCCTCGACCTGACCCGCAGCGACCGCGATCCGGCTTGGCCGCTCATCCTGGCCCAGATGGCCGGCCAGCAGCCAGATCCGCTCGCCTGCGATGCGCCGCTGGCAGCCGCGGTGGCCGCCCTGGCTGCCGCTCAGGCCATCGCTTTCATCGACCGCCCCGCCGAACCAGGCGCGACGAAGAACGGCACCCTCGAACTCGTGCTGCCTGACTGGCAGTGGCGCCGCCGGACCTGGCCGCCGCATCGCGAGTGCGGCTGTGGCAGCCTCCACCCGAGATAGCGGAGTGCTGTTGCGCAGGCAACGGCCACCGCGAACGCTTAGCCCTGGCTTTTCATCGGGGGTTGTCCGCATGAATCATCAGGGTTAGCGGCAGATTCCGGGGGCGGCCCGCATGCGGACCGCCCCCGGGATGGATTCGATGGCACGCCTGGCGGCCCGCAGCAGAGCTACCAGTTCCCGGACAATTCTCAGCCCGTCCGGCAGGGGTTCCTCATGTCCCCGCTGTTGAAGTTGTTGAACAGCTTCACCGTCGTGAATCCGGCCTCTGGGTAGACGGTCTGCAGCAGGGGCCCGAACTCAGTCGCGGAGCTACCGCCGAAGTCGTTCGTGGTACCCGGGATGAACTTGCCACCCTCCTGCCACGTGCATGTTCCATGGCTGACCGTGGTCGAGAAGAACGGGTAGAACTGCGCCCCCTTCGGCGGGTCGCTGCAGTTGGTGCCGGTGGTCCGATCACAGAATGGCGGGTTGGCCTGCGAGTCCGAGGCCTCGATCCGCGGCAGGTCGGTCTCGAACGCGATGGTTGAGTAGTTCCTTCCGTCCGTGCTGGGGCTGGTGAACAGCAACGGCGATGGGTGCAGGGCTCTGTCCCTGGCCACGTTCGGGTCCGTGCCGGGCCAGTCCAACCGGTACGCCTGCCCGTCCCAGTCCCCATCAGAGCCGAAGCACCCGTCGATGTTCACCAGCGTCGAGTCGGTTCCCGGGACACAGCCGGCGTCATCGGCGTCCAGGCCGCTGGAGTCCTGCTTGCCCGCTGCGGTGCAGTTGCCCTGGGCGTCGATCTGCAGGCAGTTCTCGAAGTGGCCGATCTCATCGGACATGGCCACGTTGTACGTGTGCGCCGACCACGTGTTCCCACGTGGGTTCGCAGTTGAATACTCAGGATGGAACGCGTAAGGCGCTACCTGGCAGGTGCTCGCGCCTGGCGTGTACAGGATGTGGCCGAACCCGTTGGCTGTGGACGCGGTCATCGAGCCACCCTGGCCCGTTGTCAGGTCGGTGAGGTCGGTACGGAACCCGGCCGGTGTGTCGTGCAGATGGACACGAATCCGGTCGCCCGGGCTCATCAGGAGATCCTTGGCGAGGTCGGGGTTCACCGCGGTCAGGTTGGGGCTGGCGAAAGTGCCGGTGAACAGCGGGTTGGCCGGCGCCTGAGACTTCCCGCTCCTGGTGATGTAGGCCCAGTTGATCGGCTCGGGGCCGCCGAGGATGTAGTTGTCGCAGGCACTGGTGTTCTCGGCGCCGGTGTTCTGGTTCAGCGTCCGGCTGTCGATGGTCATCGCCGCGCAGTACTGGTGAGCGGTGCAGCCGAATCCCTCGAACTGGGGAACGTATCCCGGGCCGTAGAACTGCAGTTCCATAAACGCGTTACCGGGATGCTTCCCGATGTAGTCCGGCGCGGCGGGATTGGTGCCCACAAGGTTATTGCCATCGGAGTCCGGCGTGCAGGTCTTGGTGAACTCGGGCGCGGACTCACTGTCACAGAGCGTGAGGCCAAACCAGAACGTGGGCCGTAGCTCGAAATTCCACGTCGCGCCGGCACCCGTTGCCGTCGGCATGGCCTTCGGGTCCCTGGGCAACGTCACCGTGTAGGTCATGTCATTGCCCGATCCCCGGAGGCCTGACTTGAATTCAAGCGACGGCTCGTCGTGGCCGACGTACTCCCCCTCGGGATTGTCCGAAGCATCGGCGCACAGCGAACTGCGGCTCTGGCAAACCGGCTCCTGGTAAGCCGGCGCGGTACTCCCTACCGCCCCCAGGCTGGAGTTGGCGCGGCTCGCGGCACTCGCGGGAAGCGACGCGGCCGCGAGGCCTAGGACGCTTAAAAGGCTGACTGTCACCAGAGCGAATCGTTTCAATTAACTGTCCCCCTTCGTGGTCACCGAGAAGTCACGGAGATAACCCGATATCGGGTACTAATGGATGCTCTCGTAGCGCGAGACGGGTGGCAACAGACACACCGGGTATTTCTGGCCGAGGTCACCGCGCCGGACTGGACCGCGCCAGACGGTCAAAGCGCCGGGCCGCGCGGTTCGGGCGGCTGTCTCAGGCCATGTTCCAACCCTGACGCTGGGTCAGGGTCAAGCGGCACGGGGATGTGTTTCCCGGCGTGGCAGGCCACGGCCGCCGACCGGCCGGCAACGGCACCCCTGGAACGTGTCCGGCCTGATTGGCGGGGGCGTCGCCGGGCATGGCAGCCTCATCACAAACGCTCATGTAACAGGCACTGCCCATCCTGCCGGAGAATGAGAATTGTGGATGACCTACCTCGCCGTGCCGTGACCCGGACGGTCAAGCTGGCCAGCCTGCCGGCCGGGCTGGTCGGCCGGACCGCCCTGGGGCTAGGGAAGAGGATCGGCGGCCGGCCCGCGGAGATCGTCGCCGCTGAGATACAGCAGCGCACCGCCGAGCAGATCTTCCGGGTACTCGGTGAGCTCAAGGGCGGGGCGATGAAGCTCGGCCAGGCCCTGTCCATCTTCGAGGCCGCCCTGCCGCCCGAGATTGCCGGGCCCTACCGCGCCACGCTGACCAAGCTCCAGGAGTCCGCGCCGCCGCTGCCCGCCCGTACCGTGCACCAGGTCCTGGCGGCCGATCTCGGCCAGGCCTGGCGCGACGATTTCATCGAGTTTGACGACACCCCGGCCGCTGCCGCGTCGATCGGCCAGGTGCACCGGGCCATCTGGCACGACGGCCGCAAGGTCGCCGTCAAGATCCAGTACCCAGGTGCCGGACGCGCCCTGCTCAGTGATTTCACCCAGCTCAGCCGGGCGGCGCGGCTCTTCGGGATCATCATGCCCGGACTCGACGTCAAGCCCATTATCGACGAACTGCGGGCCCGGATCGCCGAGGAACTTGACTACCACCTCGAAGCGGCATCCCAACAAGCGTTCGCCGACGCCTATGCGGGCGACCCGGATATCTATGTCCCCCCGGTCGTCCAGGCCTCGGGTCATGTGCTGGTTACCGAGTGGATGGACGGCACGCCGCTCTCGAAGATCATCAGTGACGGGGCCCAGGAGGACAGGAACCGGGTCGGGATCCTGTTCGTCCGGTTCATCTTTTCCGGCCCGCAACGCGCCGGGCTGCTCCATGCCGACCCGCACCCGGGCAACTTCCGGCTGCTGGACGACGGCCGGCTCGGCGTGCTGGACTTCGGCGCGGTGGACCACCTGCCCGACGGGTTTCCGCCCTTCATTGGCCGGATGCTCCGGATCATGCACGAAGACAGGGACTTTGGCGCCGCCGAACGAGAACTTCGCGAGCAGGGATTCCTCAAGGAGGGCATCGCCATAGACCAAGAGGCGTTGCGTGCCTTCCTGGCTCCGCTCGCGGAGCCATCCAAGGTGGAGTCGTTCAAGTTCAGCCGTGAGTGGCTGCGCAGCGAAGCCGCCCGGGTGACCGATCCGCGCACCTCCAACCTGGGCCGACGGCTCAATCTCCCGCCCTCCTACGTCCTCATCCATCGCGTCTCCACGGCGGGCATCGGCGTGCTCTGCCAGCTGGAATGCGAGGGGCGGTTCCGGGCCGAGGTGATCGGCCGGATGCCGGGCTACGCCGACGAAGAAGGCGCCGGATCCCGGGACGGCGACGCAGGGACCGGCGCACAGGATGACGGAGGAGACGCCGACCCGCGAGACGACGAGGGCGCGGGTGCGGTGACGCCCGGCCGGTAACGCCAGCCGACGCTGGGCACAGGTCCGGCTCGCCGCGAGAAACACCTAAACCGACGCCAGGTCCAAGGGGGGGCGGTAACGACGTTCCTCGCCGAGGGCGCTGAAGCCGGCTCGGCGCAGGATGGCGCTGCTGCCCGCACTGACGTGCGGGGGGTCCTCGGCGCTGCTACGCCGAGGACCCCCCGTGCCTGCCCCCGCGCCGGTGGCTGTGCTCCAACGAGCTGGGGGTCAGGACATCACATCCAGCTCGCTGCGGAGCTGCCTGGCCTCTTCCCGGGCGCGCTCCAACTGCTCGGTCGCGCGCTGCGCCCGCCGGGTCGCCCGGCGCAGCGCGCGGAGCCTTACTGACTGGCCCCGCCGCCGCGCCCGCGCCAGCTGTTCCCTATGTCGTTGCGCTGTGTCTTCCACTGATGGATACATCGCCCTACCGTCCGTCCACGTTGACTGACAACCGATCGTTCAGGCCGCGACCTCGGTCTTGCGGGGACGGCCGCGTGGCCTCTTGCGCGGCACGACTTCGCCCCGCAGGAAAAGCTCCCCGCCCCAGACACCCCAGGGCTCCCCGCGCTCCAGCGCCCCGGAGAGGCACGTCGGCCTCGCCGGGCAGCCGCGGCAGAGGGCCTTGGCGTCCTCCACGTCATCGGGAGACTCTGCGAAGAACAGGTCTGGGTCCTCCATGCACGGAAGCCCCCCGGTGCTCCGTGCGACTGGGATCGCTGCCGGGCTCGGAGCCGCCCTGACTGCCGCCTGGCTGGTCACGGGCGCCGCGGATGCCGCCGCGGTCACCCCGCATCTTCCTGGCTCTGGTGCGGACTCTGCCTCGAACCCCGCCGTGCCCGCTGATGCGGCGGTGGTGCCGGGCCAGTACATCGGTCCATCCCCTCTCGTCATCCTGCTCAACTGCGGTCTCTCACTCGTCTGCCAAAACGGTGGGCCCACATGACAAAGGCCGCGGACCCGATTTCGGGTCCGCGGCCTCCAGGGGATCCAGGCCGGTCTTTCTAGACCGGATCCCAGGAGGCCGGATGCGAACCCGTCGCGTTACCGCCATTGGCGGCGACGCGGGCGCCATGCTGGTACTTCTTGCGGGTGTCCTGCTGCGCGGACACGGACGTCGGGCTGAACGTCTGCCGCATTCCGGGCATAAGGGTGTCCCGGGCAGCGAGCGGGCGTGGTGTCGCCAGAGCGCCTGTGTGGCCGATATCTGTGCCGCAAACATCTGCGGCGTGAAGCGAGGTGGCCCGGACACCGCCCGGCAGGCCGGCATCCAGTGCGGCAAGAGAGCTTTCGGCACGCCAATCGGCGGCCGTCCGAACGTCAATGAGATTGCTCAGCACCCTGGACACCTCCTTCCGTGCGCTGTCGTGGGTACACCGGAGACATGCCAGCAGCCTAGGCAGCACGCCCGTCCGGGGGCAACTACTTTTTGAGCAGGTCTTTCGTAACCCTCTCTCACAGCTGGGTCCGGATGAGGCCTTCCTGCACCACGGACACCACCAGTTCCCCTGCCTGGGTGAAAACTTCGCCACGGGCGAGCCCCCGGGCACCCCAGGCGACGCGCGACTCCTGGGCGTAGAGCAGCCACCGGTCGGCCCGGAACGGCCGGTGAAACCACATCGCGTGGTCCAGGCTCGCCCCCGTGGTCCGCCCATCTGTCCAGGACAGGCCGTGCTGGAGCAGCACCGAGTCCAGCAGCGTCATATCGGAGGCGTACGTCATCAGGCAGACATGCAGCAGCGGGTCATCCGGCAGCTCGCCATCGGCTCGCAGCCAGACCAGGTTGTGATCGGTGCGCAGCGCGGGATCCTGCTCCGCCTCGTAGGTGAGCGGTCCGGCCATGCGCAGGTCGATGGGATTACGTGAAAACAGCTCGCGGGCGGCCGAGCCGAGCAAGGGCTCGATCCGTTGAGGCAAAGGGGTGAGCGAATCAGGTGGCGGGACCGCCGGCATGGGCGCGGCATGCGCTGGTCCGGGTTCGGAGTGGTGAAACGACGCAGACAGGGCGAAGATCGTCTTGCCATGCTGGATCGCGGAGACCCGCCTGGTGGTGAAGGACCTGCCATCCCGCAGCCGGTCCACGATGTAGACGAGCGGCACCGCGGGATCACCGGGCCTGATGAAGTAGGCCTGCAGCGAGTGCACCGGCCGGTCAGCGGGAACGGTACGACCAGCCGCCACCAGCGCCTGCCCCGCCACCTGGCCCCCGAAGACCCGCTGCCGCCGGTCATCGGGGCTGCGGCCACGGAAGATATCGGCCTCGATCTGCTCCAGGTTCAGCAGGTCGATCAGGCCATCAAGTGCCTCGCTCATGTGGGCCTCACCGCCTCGTCCGCGCCCGCCGGGGGCGCACATCGTCGAGGAACCGCGACGGCTTCCTCGACCGGCGGCCGCCGCCGGATCGCGCCAGCGACCAGGACAGGTATACGCGCTGGCGGGCGCGGGTCACCCCGACGTACAGCAGCCGCCGCTCCTCTTCGACTGCTTCGTCGGTCTGCGCGTGCACGATTGGCAGGTTGCCGTCCGATAGGCCGGGCAGGAAAACCACGTCCCACTCGAGACCCTTCGCCGCATGCAGCGAGGCCAGCGTCACGCCCTCCATCGCGGGCGCATGCTCGATGGCCGTGCGATGCGCCAGCTCAGCGGCAAAATCGGTGAGCGATGCCCCTGGGGTGGCCGTGAAGAAGTCCTGGGCGAGCTGAGCCAGCGCTTCCAGCGACTCCCACCGTTCCCGGGCCGCGCCCCGTCCGGCCGGCGCGGTCCTGGTCAGGCCCAGCCCGGCCAGTATGTGCCGGACCTCGGCCGAGGCCGCCGTCGACAGCGCAGCGGCGGCCGCAGCGGCAGCCGCAGCCGCGGAGCCGGCCCGGCCACCGGGGTTGTCCGCGAGCCCGGTGACCCCGTCCGGCGGCTCCGCGTCGCGGCGCGCGGACTTGACGGCCGCCCGGAGCAGCCCCACTGCCTGGCGCACCTCGGGGCGGTCAAAGAACCGCTCCGCGCCCCTGACCTGGCACGGCACCCCGGCTTCCGTCAGCGCCTGCTCGAAAAGCGGCGTTTGCGCGTTAATGCGCACCAGCACGGCGATCTGACGGGGCGGCACTCCCCCGCTGATCAGTGCGGCGGCCTGGGCCGCGACTGACGAGGCCTCGCTCTGGTCGTCCGGGTACTCGGCGAATCCCGGCGGATCGCCCGCCGGCTGCTGGGCCACCAGCGGGGGACCGCCGATGCCGGGCACCGCCAGACGGTGACCCCTGAGTTGCGCCGCCAGCGGCCGGGCGGCGCCGGCTCCGGTCAGCTGGTTGGCCAGAGCGACGACCTGGGGGGTGGACCGGTAATTGCGCACCAGCCGGACAACGGTGGCGTCCGGGAACTCGGCGGTGAAGCCGGTGAGGTAGGCCGGCGTTGCCCCCGTGAACGAATAGATCGTCTGCCGCGGGTCCCCGACCACGCATATGTCGTCCCGGTCCCCCGCCCAGCTCTCGAGCAGCAGCTTCTGGAGCGGATTGACATCCTGGTACTCGTCCACCACGAAATACCGGTACCTGTCCCGGACGGCAGCGGCCGCCGGGCGGTGCTCGGCGATGATGGCCGCAGTCAGCTCGAGGACAGATTCGAAGTCGACCAGATGTCGCTCCCGGCGCAGCTCCTCGTAGGCGGCATACATCCGCGCCATCTTTTCCGCCCCGAGCGGGGGCATCCGGCCCGCCTTGGCCGCGGCCGCCGGGTAGTCATCCGGCCGGACCTGGGTGACCTTGGACCATTCGATCTCGGAGGCGATATCCCGGATGTCCGGAAGGCCAGCCGTCAGCCTCAGCCTGCGCGCGGCCTCGGACAGGAGGCTGATCTTAGAATCCAGCACGGCGGGCGGCCGGCCGCCCACTGTGCGCGGCCAGAAGTGCTTGAGCTGCCGGAGCGCGGCCGCGTGGAAGGTCCGGGCCTGCACCCGCTCCATCCCGATGTCCGCGGCCCCGAGCTGGCGCAGCCGCCCGCGCAGCTCACCCGCCGCGCGGGTGGTGAACGTCAGCGCGAGCACGTGGCCCGGGTCGACCACGCCGGTCCACACCGCGTAGGCGATGCGATGGGCGACGGCCCGCGTCTTGCCCGTGCCCGCGCCCGCCAGCACGCAGACCGGGCCCCGGGCGGCCACGGCGACCTCGCGCTGCTCTGGATCGAGCGCGGAAAGGACGGATTCGGGGCCGTGTGGTAGCTCAGGTCCAGCCGGCTCAGGTCCAGCCGGCTCAGGCCCGGCCGACCGAGCTTCATCTGGGCCAGACTCAGCGTCCACGGCTCACCTCCTGTGCGGGCCATCCTCCCGCACCGCACCGACAAGCCGCGCACGGCTGTGGCCATTGGGAAGGCGGCGGGCAGTCGGGGTGTTGAGTCTCTGAGACGTATCCTGAGACGAGGAGACAGCGCGTGTCGCAGCCTGTAACGATGTACTGCACACAGTGGTGTGCCTTCTGCCGACGGCTGAAGACCCAGCTCGCAAGGGACGGAATCGAGGTCGTTGAGGTTGACATCGAGCGTGACGAGGAGGCCGCGCGCTACGTGCTAAGTGTCAACGGGGGGAACATGACCGTCCCCACCGTCGTGTTCCCGGACGGGACAGCGATGACCAACCCGTCCGCCGCTCAAGTGAAGGAACGGCTGAACAAACCCGCCGTAAATGGATGAATACTAAAAGTAATCAAACGACCGCTGGGGCGAACTCCCGTCCCAGCGGTGCACCCACGCCCGGGCACGGTCCCCAGGAGGACCAGTCCAAGGCAGCGGCGCCGGGCCGCTCCGGCTCCGCCATGGGCGAGCACACCACGGGCAAGCACCCCAAGGGCAAGCACACCACGGACGAGCACACCACGGGCAAGCACCCCAGGGACGAAGACATCAAGGACGAGGGCACGACGGGCGTCCCCGAGGACGCCGTGGCGCGGCGGACTCCGACCGGATGGAAGGTCGGCGACGAAGAGGTGCCCGACCTGACGAGCGCCATGGTGCTCGCGGACCTGCTCGCGGCCGAGCTGCCCAGCGAGGAACAGTGGCCGGTTCCGGGAGGCCTGCCGGGCGTTCCGGACACGACTCCCGACCGGGTGGTGGCGTCCGAACGCGCCCCGCAAGCCGACGGCAGCGCTGCGCCGGGCGCCGGGGCTCAGGGCAGACGACCACGAGACCCTGATGTGCCACGTGCCGCCTCCGTCAGTCCCGGCAAGCAGGCGACCGGCAAGCGCCGTCTCAGCCAGCACGGCCTCGGCCAGCAGGCCCCCGGCCAGCAAGCCCCCGGCCAGCAGGGTCCCGGGACGCACGGAGCAGCGATACCGGCCGCGGACACCGAGCAACTCAAGGAGACCGTGGCGCAGCTTGAGCGCGCGCTGACGGTCCGGGTCCGGGTCGAGCAGGCCATCGGCGTTCTCGCCGAGCGGCACAGGCTGCGCCCCCGGCAGGCGTTCGAGCTGCTCAGGTCGGCATCGCGGGCCCGCGGCGCACGCGTCAGCCAGACCGCGGGCGAGGTCGTGGCGAGCACAACGAACCCCTTGCTGCGCATCCCGGAAGAGCTTGCCCGGCAGCCGGAGGGACCCCGGGTGCGCCCGCCCCGCCGCACCCGCCGGAATCCCTGACCCCAGCACGTCGCTTACTGCCGGACTTTCATGATTGCGGTGGATCGGGGGCCGCTGGTAACCCCCAATCCACCGCGATCATGAAGGCGGGGGTTCGCCCGGGACCGGGATTCGCCCGGGACGGGGGTTCGCCCGGGGACCGGGATTCGCCCGGGGACCGGGATTCGGCCAGAGACCGGGATTCGCCTGGGGACCGGGATTCGCATGGGGACCGGGATTCGCCTGGGGGCGAGGGGTGGCCTGGCGACGCTTGGTTACAACCGGCTACGTTGGGTAGCAACGTGACCGTGGACGAGCACGCGCGCGATGCTGTGTCCCTGGGACGCTTGCTGATCATCGGTGGCGGCGAAGACAGATGCTGTGGCTCAGGGGTGCTCGAACGGTTCGTCGAGCTGTGCGGCGGCAGCCTGGCCCGGATCACGCTGGTCACGACGGCCACCGGCGTGCCGGACGAGGTGCATGCGGAGTACGAGCTGGTGTTCCGCAAACTCGGCGTGCCCTGCACCAGGGAACTGCGCCTGCGCGGCCGCGGTGATGCCGACGGCGACGCGGCCGCCGCCATCCTCCGCGACTCCACCGGGGTCTTCATCTGCGGTGGCGACCAGTCCCGGATCCGCGCCCTCGTCGGCTCGCGCACCAACGACATCCTGCGGGAGCGGCTGGCCAGCGGGCTCGTCGTCGCGGGCACCAGCGCGGGGGCGACCGCCATGGGGCGCACCATGATCCTCGGTGGCGAGGGACCCGACGTGTCGGCCGCGGCGGTCCGCACCGGTCCCGGGCTCGATCTGCTGCCAAACGTGCTCATTGATATGCATTTCGCCGCGCGCGGCAGGCTGCCGCGGCTGCTCAGCGCGGTCGCGCTCGACCGCGACTACCTGGGGGTGGGCATCGATGAGAACACCGCCATCCTGGTCGAAGGAGATCACTTCGAGGTGCTGGGCACCGGGGTGGCCACCGTGGCCGACGCGGAGCGGGCCACGGTCGTGCACCCGGCCGGCGACTGCGACCCCATCACCCTCTTCGATGTCCGGCTGCACCTCATGCCGGCCGGCTGCATCTTCGACATCGGCCAGCGCAAGCCGTCCATCGGCCCCGCGCACTCCAGGTACTGACACCGGCCCACCAGCCACCGGCCCACCAGCCACCGGCCCACCAACCACCGGCACCGTCCCAGCCACCACGAGCGAGTCAGGGAGCAGACGTGCGGCTCATCGACCTGCGCCGCCTGAGCGGCCCCAACATCTACACGTGGCGCCCGGTCACCGTCGCCCGGCTCGAACTCGACGGGCTGACCGGCCAGGAGACCTCGGACTACCCCGGATTCGCGGCCCGGCTCACTGCGGCCCTGCCCGGGCTGGCCGAGCATCACTGCGCCACCGGCCGGCCCGGGGGATTCCTGGAGGCGATGGCCCGCGGGACCTACTTCGGCCACGTCGCCGAGCACGCGACTCTCGAACTCTCCGCCCGGGCCGGCCGCTGCGTGTATTTCGGCCGGACCGAGTGGGCCGGTGCCGACGGCCGTTACGACGTCATCATGGAATGCCCGCCAGACGAGCCCGAGGACTCGCCGGTCCCCAGAGACCTGCTGGGCCTCGCCCTCCGCATGGTCACCAACCTTCTTACGCAACGACCCGTGGACGCCACTGCCGACATTCAGGCCATCGCCCGGATGGTGGCTGAAACGAGCCTTGGAGTGAGTACAGCCGCACTCGCCGCCGCGGCCCGCTGGCGGGGCATCCCGGTCCGCCGGGTGGGCAACCTGAGCCTGCTGCGGCTCGGCCACGGCTGCCATCGGCGCCTGCTGTGGGCCGCGCTCACCGAGCACACCTCCGCGGTAGGAGTGGACATCGCCTCGGACAAGGTCCTCACCAAGCAACTGCTCGCGGTCGCCGGGGTCCCGGTACCCGAGGGATCGGTGGCCACATCCCCGGCGCAGGCGGCCGAGGCGTTCACCAGGATCGGGCGGCCCGTCGTGATCAAGCCACGGGACGGCAACCATGGGTCGAACGTGATCGTGGGGGTGACCTCAGCGACCGGCGCCATCGAGGCGTACCGGCGGGCGAGCGTGAGTGGCCCAGAGGTAATCGTTGAGGAATATGTGGCCGGAACGGACTACCGGGTGCTCATCGTCGACGGGCGCATGGTCGCCGCGGCGCGATTGCGACCAGCCTCGGTGACCGGGGACGGGCGCCACGACATCGCGGCTCTGGTGGCCCTGGCCAACGCCGATCCGCGGCGCGGTGAAGGCCATGAGGGGCCGCTGACCCGTATCGTGCTTGACCGCCAGTCACTCGCTCACCTGGCCGGCCAGGGACGCCATCCAGGGTCGGTGCCGGCCGCCGGGGAGGTCGTGACGCTGCGCCGGAACGCGAACCTGTCCACCGGCGGGACACCCGCGGACGTTACCGACCTGGTGCATCCCGACGTGGCCGCCATGTGCTGCCGCGCGGCCGCGGCGGCCGGGCTCGACGTCTGCGGCGTGGACGTCAGGCTGGCCGACATCGCCGCACCCATCCAGGCCGGGACCGCGGCATGCGGCGGCCCCGGCCGGCCGGCCAGTTCCGCGGGGGCGGTGATCGAGCTCAACGCCTCACCGGGGCTGCGGATGCACCTGCAACCCAGCGCCGGGCGGCGCAGGGACGTCGCGGGCCCGATCATTGACCGGCTTTACCCGCCTGGCGCGCCGTCACGGATCCCTATCGTGGCCGTGACCGGGACCAACGGGAAGACCACCACGGTCCGCATGATCAGCCACATCCTGGGCCAGGCAGGTTTGCGCGTCGGAATGACCAGCACCGACGGCGTCTACTCGGGCGGGCGGCTCACCTACCGCGCGGACGCCACCGGCCCACGGTCCGCGGAGATGGTGCTCGACGATCCCACCGCGGAAGTCGCGGTCCTTGAGACGGCGCGCGGTGGGATCCTCCGGTGCGGGCTTGGCTACGACCGGGCCGACGTGGCGGTCCTCACCAACATCACCGCCGACCATCTGGGCCCGGACGGCGTCAGTGACCTCGACGACCTCACCGGCATCAAGGCGCTCGTGGCCGAGGAGATCCAGTGGGGCGGCAGCCTGGTACTCAACGCCGACGACCCGCGGACGGCAGGGCTCGCCGGACGGCCCGCCGTGCGCGATCGCTCTCCCGTGATCCGGTTCTTCAGCCTGTCGCCCGGCAACCCGGTCATCCTGGCTCACCGGTTGAGCGGCGGGATCACCTGCGAGCTGCGGCACGGCCAGCTGGTGGAAACCAGGGGCGGCCACGAGACCCTGCTGCTGGACGTGGCGGAGCTGCCCGGGTCGTTCGGCGGCTGCGCCGCCCACCTGGTGGCGAACGCGCTCGCGGCGGTGGCGGCGAGCCGCGCGCTCGGGGTGAGCGTGAAGGACGTCAGGCGGGCGCTGACCACGTTCACGCCGGTGGAGGCCAACCCGGGCCGGGGGAACGTCTATCAGGTCGCGGGCCGCCCGGTCGTGCTGGACTATGGGCACAACGCGGCCGCGCTCGCGGCCATGGGGCGGCTGCTGCACGACGCGTGGGCCGGGGATCCCGTCGCGGCGATCACCCTACCCGGGGACCGGCGCGACGACCTGGTGACCGAGACGGCCGCCACCGTGGCCGCCTGGTTCGGCCGGGTGGTTGTCTACGAGGACAGCGACCTGCGCGGCCGCTCCCCCGGCGAGATGACCCGGCTGATCACCGCCGCGCTGGAGCAGGGGCGTCCCGGGATGACGATCGTGCCGGCGGCCGGGCCGTCCGAAGCCCTGCGTTCCGCGCTGGCGCTGACCGCCGGGCCAGCCGATCCGGTGCTCTTCCTGTACGAGAAGCTCGAGCCAGCGCTGGCCCTGCTCGGCGCGCTCGGTGCCACACTCGGGCCTGGCTAGCCCCAGCGCGGTCAGCCCAGCGCGGTCAGCCCAGCGCGGCGAGGACCTCGCGGGCCATGGCCTTCTCACCTAGCGCGTTCGGGTGCACGGGGGCCGCGAACGAGGTAGGCACGATTCCTTCCACCCACTTGGTGCCCGGCAGCTGGCAGACGTCGTGGCCAATGCTGTCGGTGTAGGTGTTCACGTAAGTCGCCCCGTGCGCGGCCGCCTCACTGGCCAGCATGCTGTTCAGCTTCAGTTCGATGCCGCGCAGGTAGGACACGTCGCCAAAAGCGACAGGCACTAGTGGCCAGCAACCGTGGCCGGTGTTAGGGAGCACGACTGGGTAGCCGACCACGAGGACCCGCGCGGCGGGTGCGCGCTGGTGGATGCCCTGCAGGACCGCTGCCACCTTGGGTGCCGTCTGCGTGACAGTCAGAGCCAGCCGGTCGGGACCGCCCGAGGTGTAGTGCTTCTTGCACGGCGAACCGAATGGGTTGGTGAAGCTCAACGCGCTGCACGCGATGACCACGTGGGAGAAGCTGAGGTCGTTGCCGCCGATGCCCAGCGTCACCACGGTGGTAGCCGGGCTCAGCGCGTTCAGCTCGGGCGGATTCGTGCCGAGAATGACCGACTGGGGCGCGGTCATGTTCGCCGTTTTGGCACCGGAACAGCTCACGTCGGTGAACGAGGATGCGCCGATCGCGGCGGCGACGAGCGACGGGTAGTTGTGGCTGGACCGCAGGCAGTCGGCGGGTGCTCCGTGCTGGTCCGGAATGAGCGGCCCGGCCGTGAAAGAGTCGCCCAGCGAGACGTAGACCGGGCCGCCGGCGCTCGCCGCGGCGGGCAGGAGCGCGGCGAGCAACAGGCCGCCAGCCATCGCTGCGCCCACCACAGCGAAACGGCGGCCACGGATCAGGATGCCCCGGCGGATGATCAGGGCGCCCCGGCGGCCTCGGATCAGGACGCCCCGGCGGATGATCAGGGCGCCCCGGCGGCCACGGCCCGGCAGGCAATGGCGGCCACGGCCCGCGAGGGCCCACGGAGCACGCACTGGGACGCGAGCGGCGGCAGCCGCGCGGCTGCGGCGGGATTGAGCGCCAGTGCATTTTCGGTGCGCTGCTACGGAGGACGGCATGGTCGGGCTCCTTCGCGCAGGCTACTGACCGGTAATCGCATGATTAACCGGAAACTACTCATAGTCAATACTGTACTGCGCACTGTGACTGGAGCGCCCAGAGTTGCTGCCGCAGCCAGGGGTGCCTCCTGACACATCCGGGACCCCCTCAGACCTGGCCGATACGGCACGCTGGCCCGCAGCGGCGCCACCCGCCCGGCCAGCCGCGCCGCACCAGCACCGCGCCGACCTCGGCGGCGACCTCACAGGGCCGCGTCACGATGTCAGCCCAGCTGTACCGGAGCGTGATCGTCCCGCCGACGGCAGCAGCATTGTCCCGGTGGGCCTGAAGCCACTTGTCCTCCGCCGGATGGGCGATGGCGCCATCGACTTCCACGGCGACCAGATACTCCTCGTACAGCACGTCCCGGTAGGCACTGCGCCGGCCACGCACCACCCGGGCCTGCCGGATCGCGGTGGGCAGCCCGTGCGGGCGCTCGACATCCCGCAGGTAGCGACGCTCGAGGCCGGAATGCACGCCGTCGGCCACGTCGCTCAGTGCCCCGGTGAGTTCCGCGCGCCAGCGGAGCTTCTTGCGCGCCTCCATCGCCACCCGGATCCGCTCCGGTGTGGTGTGCCTGCCACCGCACGCTCGGAACGCCCACTCGAACGCGTCGGCGGCGCTCCGCGCGGTTTCGGCGAGATCCAGCACGGTCTCCTCAATCCGCGTGCGCGGCGGCAGCCGGCTCGGGTGACGCGCCTGCAGAATGCGCCCGGACCGGTGGACGATGATCCCCGCCACCCGGCCCACCACGCGGCGGCTCGTCGGCACGGTCACGTGGATCAACGGAAGGGGCTTCCCCATCAGGTGATCCAGTTCGGCGGCACTATGGTGGCTCAGCACGGCGCCCATCCCCGCGCGGAGCACCGCGGCCCACATCAGGACCTCGCGGCTCCACTGGCCTGTGAACGTGGCGTAGACCCCGACGTGGATCTGCTGCCATCTGCCGGACCTGAGCCGAGTTCTGATCAGGTCCTCGCCGAGGCCCCCGTCAAGGACTTGCTGCCTGGACAGCACGCCGCGCTGTAACTGGATCAACTCGCGGACGCTGGCAGACTCGCGGACGCCACCAGACTCGCGGACGCTGGCAGACTCGCGGGTGCCGCCAGAGATGTCATTTCCCATAGGACCTAGCGTCCGGTCCCGGCACAGCCAACGAAAGCCCGATCTTCGACCTGTGGATAACCCGTGAACGGCCCTGTGGATAACGCCCACCCCCTTGATCACGGAACATTTCTGGGTGTATGTGTCCGGGATATTCCGTGATCAAGAAGCCGGAGCCGGAGACGGGTGCGGCGGGCGGCGGGTGGGGTTAGGCGGCGGGGTGGGACAGGGTGACACCGGAGTGGGCCCAGGGGCGGGTGAAGCCCACCGCGCCCTGGTTCATGTAACTTCTGATGCGGATGGGGAAGCCTGTGGCGTACGCCTCGATCATCATGCCCTTGCCGATCACCAGGCCCACGTGGCCGGGAGCGGCGACGGTACCATCGGACCCCGCGAAGAAGACCAGGTCACCGGGCTGAGCCTGGCTGGGCGCGATCTTCGGGCCCCACGCGTACTGGGCCTGTGAGGTACGCGGGATGCTGATGCCACCGGCCCGGTAGGCCATCAACATCAAGCCGGAGCAGTCGAAGGCATCCGGGCCGGTGCCACCCCAGAGGTACGGCTTCCCGAGTTGCGCCTGCGCGTAGGCGATGATGATGGCGATCGTCTGGTTTGGCGGCGCCACCTGCTCGGCACTGGTCAGGCAGTCCGGTGCGCTCAGCGAGTTCACCTGGCTGACCAGGAAGCCGCCGGTGCTGTAGATGCCGGCCCAGTAGAGCACCGTCTGGACGTAGGACTCCAGGTGGTTGTAAGCGAAGATGGCGGCACTGATGTTGCCTTGGACACCATGCGCTACCAGGTATTTCGCGGCTCCCGCGATGGCGTCGGCGGGGTCATAAACGCTGGCTACACCGTCGCCGTTGGCGTCCGTCGCGACCCCGGCGACCGCCTCTGAGGCCGGATGGGCCGGGGCGCCTCCCCAGGTGTTGCCCGCCGCGCCGCCGATGCCGATCTGCATCGGGCCCGCCGCGCCGAACGCGTTCGACCCACTGTGCACGCCGGGCAGATTGGACCGGCCGTCGTTGCTCTCCACCTCGCCGATCCCGGCGAGCACGGCCCAGGGGACGCCGTACTGGGTACCGAACTGCTTGTAGGCGGCGAGGTAGTTGGCCGGGATGGAGTGGCCCGCTGTACTACTGACCGCCGACTGCATGGCCGATCCCGTAAGGTTGCCCGGGCAATTGTTGCCGGCGGCGAAGAACATGCTGCCGCCACCCACTGCCGCCATCGGGATCAGGGCGAGGCCGGTAACGAGCAGGACCGCAAGGCCGATCACTACCGCCGCGGCGACCCGGCCAGCACTGGGAAAGCTCGGCTGCCAGTTCAATTGTTCCCCACGGTCGACAACTCGATGTCGTTCACCTGCCAAGTCGTCCCACTGCCGCTGACCGTGATCGCGTATCGCCCGCTTGTCTGGCTCCTGCCCTGACTGGTACTCATCGCTTGCTTGATCGTCACGACGAAGGTCAGGCTCGAGCCGCCGAACGCACGCAGCGAGTTGATCACCGCCGAACCAGAGGAGACCTGTTTCTGCTGGGTGCGTTGCGACGCCACACCAGGCGTGGCATAGCCCCGGGCCAGGGTGGCGCTCAACTGGCCAGTGACCAGGCCCTGCATCCTGCGCACATAGGCGGACGCGCTGTCGGTGTACGAGAAGGTGCCGTAGTCCGCACCGAACTGCTGGGTCACGCCGACCGCCGTGGCCAGGGCTGACTGGCTGAACGGTAGCCACCGGTAAATGTCCACCGACCCCGTCGGCACGGGCCCGGCGGACGGGCTGGCCACCGCGGTGACACCCGAGGCCGTGCTCGGTGGCGTGCGGGGCGGCGAACTGGCCGCCGCAGGCGGCCTGGATGCGTGCGTGCCCGGGCGGAGCAGGAACGCGCCCAGCCCGGCCAGAACGAGGACCGTCACCACGAATGCGAGCCGCCGCTGGCCCTGGGTCAGCTCCATCACACCGGCCCGCTATTTCTTCCGCCGGACAGGACGAAGCCAGAACGGACCCACTGGGTCGGTCCGGCCTGCCGCTGGCTGCCCTGTCCCCGCCGCTCCCTGTGTTCCCCCAGAGGACTGTGTTCCCCCAGAGGACTGTCCTCGCCCAGCCGCGAATGGCCCCGACGGCGCGGACCCGCGCGTGGTCGCCTGCCCGGACCGGCCGCCGCCGCCGGACCAGCCGCTGCCGCCGGAACCACCGCCCCCGCCGGAACGCCCGCTGCCGCTGGACGGCCTCGAGTCCCGCGCCGGACCCGAGCGCCACGGGCCAGAACCGGGCCGCGCCGGGCCGGCATCCTGCGGCGCCGCTGGCTCAGGGCTGGACCTGGGCGCGGCGCCCTCTCGCGACGAGCGCGGAGCGGCCGCAGGCCACAGCGGCCTCCGGGGCGCTCCGCCGAACTGCGCTGGCGCGGCAGCAGGCGGCCCGCCCGCCGACTGGCCGCCCGGCGATGGCCCGCCCGACGACCCAGAACGGGGGCCGACAGTGGGGTCGCTGGCCCGGCCGGCCGCCGTGCCCTGGGCACCGCCGCGGGACCAGCCGGTCGACGATTGCCCGTTGCCGCCGTTTCGTGACGGCAGGTCGAGCGGCGGCGCGGACCTGGGGCTGCCATCCGCGCCTTCGGTGGCCCTGGCCCGGCCGCGCGCTCCCGCACCCACCCGGCCGCCGGTGCCCTGGGCGGTCTCGTCCGGGCCGCCGTCCGCCGATCCTGGCGTAGCCACACGCCCGTCCTCGCCGGGCGCGGCGCCCGCCGCCGCACCGGAGGCCGCCGACGCACCCGCGGCCGCGCCGGCCCCGGCACCGACCGCGACCTGTGCCGCCAGCGCCGCCGCCTGGCCGGGGTTGCGCCGACCCCAGCGCGCCGCCCGGTAGGCGCCGAACCCGGGCACTCCCGCAGTCGCCGCGTCGAGCGTGTTCTGGCGCCCGGTGGAACGAGCCTGCTTGACCTCGGCCTCGGCCCGCTCGCGCGAGCCCACCACCCCGTACCCGACGGCGGAGAACAGGTGGGCGAACGGCTTGCGGTAGATGAACACGGCCACGGTGACGAGCGCGATCATGAGAATCTTCAGCGCCCAGGGCAGCGCCGCGTCACTGGTGCCCATGATGAGCGAGTAGGCATAGAGCAGCACGCTGAGCACCAGGGCGACGGCCGCCTGCTTCAGTAGCACGCCGATGAGCATCTCGACCCAGCGGATCGCGACCACCCGGCCGAACCCCGGATGGGTGCCCACGATGAGGAAGAACGGCCCCACCACGAGAAGGAGCAGGAACCCGAGTTTCAGGATGATCAGTGTGATCGCGATCAGCAGCACGAGGAGGCCCGCGATGAGCGCGGCGAAGATCGCCGCGAAGGCGACCTCCAGCCGCGTGGTCCACTGCTTGCCCTGGAAAAGCGAGTAGACGTCGGGATTGTTCTGCTTGAGGGAGGCGGCTATTCCTACGTAGGCGTTCTGCTTGGCCTGGATCATCGACGGGGTCGAGTTCTCATTCGCCGCGACCGCCTGGGACCAGAGCAGTTGCCGCCCATAGGCGTTGACCACGGTCTGCTTGCCGGTGGCCGTTGTGGTGTAGCTCGTCGTGCCGAACTCGCCATCCAGCCACGGCTTGCAGACCAGGACCGTCCACAGCTCGTTAGCGTTCTGGTCGACGATGCTGTTGCCCCCTGAATACCCGTAACTGGCCACCGTGACCTGCGGGTCAGCCCGCTGGAGCGGGACGCAGCTGCTCTGGGCGGGGGCCGGCAGCCTGGCGAAGGCAACGTCGAGGGTTTGGGTGATGCCGTCGGAGACGCCCTTGCCGATGCCGGTGAAATCAGCGGGCCTGCCGATCAGCCAGATGGCCGCGGCACAGGCCACCACCATCCAGATAGTTCCCTCGATGGTCCGGGTGGCCCGCTTGCGGATCAGTCCCTGCCAGGCCAGCCAGATCGCGCCAAGGATGACCACAGGCGCCAGGTAGGGGAAGTAGATGGCGTTGCCCAGGCTGGTGATCAGCCGGTCCACGGCACCGGTCAGCCAGGAGAGGATGCCCTCGCCAGCGGCCGACTGGTAGACGGTGATGGTCACCCGGTCCAGCGCCTTCGCGGCGTCGAACACCATGCCCGCGACGTTGTTGCCAATCAGCGACGTCATGTCGGAGCACTGCATGTCGTACGCGTTCCAGTCCTGCCCAGCCACCCCGTACTGGTCGTACAGGCTGGGCTGGGCGGCCGGCTTCCCCACCAAGGGCGGCGCCACCAGCGAGTCGATCCCGCCAGCGGCGGGTTCCGGGGCTTGCACGGACGGCTGGCAGATGTTGTTGAGGTTGCCGATCAGCCCGCTGGAGCCCGCGTTACAAAATCCCAGCAGGCCACCGATGTCGCCGATGCCCGGCACGGAGCAGACACCGCCGGGCGCATTCGGCGCGGCGGCCCTCTGCGGCACGCTGGCAGCGGATGCCTGCTGCGCGGACTGTGCCTGCTGCTGGGCCCGTGCCTGCTGCGGGGCCCGTGCCTGCTGCTGGGACTGGGCCTGCTGGGCGGACCGGGCGGCGACCGTGACCACCGCACCGCGATCAGCGTGGCTGGCAGGCACCGCGGCCGCGGCCGCGCTCGGCACGCCGAGCACCGCGGCGAGGACGCCGAGCAGCACCGCTGCCCTGCGTACCAGTGCTGGAACCCGGGGGGATGATCTGGCCATCGGGGGGGCTCCTGAAGCCATAGGGAAATGGGCCGACAAGTGCATCCGACGGCGTCCGCCGATCACTGCACGGGTTCGCTCACGGACGGCTCGCTCGTGAGCGATTCGGTGGCTGGAGACTGGGTCGCTGACTGGCTGGCACCGCCCTGGGCGGCAGCTGAACCAGCCCCTGCGCCCTGCGGCGCGGACTGGGCATCCGGCGGCGTGGGTCCTTCGGACCGCCGGGCGCGAGTCGGGTTGGTGTCCAGCCACTGCCGCAGTTCGTCAGAGATCAGGTCGATGCCTATCCGGCCGGCCCTACCATCCAGATCGCGGAAAATGCACTCGCCGTTACCAAGGCCGCGCAGTACGGCCTTGTGCTCATCGGACGCCTCTACCCCCAGCAGCGCCATGACGTTCGCCACCTCGACGCGCTCCGAGGAGCGGAACGCGAACACCCCGGAGATGCAGTTGGTGACCTGCTCGTTCAGCAGGTCACCCGCGTTCTGCGAGACCAGGATGAGAGCCGTGTTCCTGGACCGGCCCATCCGCGACACTTCCGGAACGAGCTTGGCGCCCTCCGGAGTGGAGGTGATCGCCCACGCCTCGTCGAGGAAGATTGCCTTCGGCAGCCGGCGATCCATTCCGTTGAGTAGCCTGCGGGCGAATTGCGATACCAGGTACAGCAGGGCCACGGACAGGCGCTGCTCATAGGAGAAATCGTCCCTGCTGACCGCCACGTCAGGCAGGGTAAGACCGGCCAGGGTGAACACCGTCGTCCAGCCGGCCGCGTCGATCTGCTGGCCGCCCGACGGGGCGAAGCAGAGCCGGGCGAGCCGCATCTCCGACATGGAGCGCAGCACCGCCCCGAGGTTCTTGGACGCCGGGTCGGCCGATTCCTCCAAGTGCCTGATGACCTTGCCGAGGCTGGGCCGCTCCCGGCCGGCCACGCTGGCCACCGCCTGGATCATCGCGCTTTCCCGCTCCTCGCTCATTCGCGGTAGCAGCAAGCGAAGCGTCTCGGTGGCCATCGTCCGCTTCTGGGCCAGGTCGTCTCCGAAGGAGAACGGATCGAGCAGGCCGGGTGCGGCAGCGCCCAGGGGCAGCACGCGCGCCTTGCGGCCCCGCTCCTTCAGCAGCTCGACCAGCGGTTCAGCATCTCCCTTGGGGTCGATCACGGCCACGGTGACGCCGCGCAGCGCGAGCTGCATGATGAGCAGGAGCGCGAGCGTGGTCTTGCCGCCGCCGGGCTCGCCGGTGATGGCGATCGCGGTCGGCCGGTTGAGCGCGGCGGCCAGCAGCGGGTCGAAGTGGACGATGGACCTGGCCCGGCCCAGGGTCTCGCCGATGTACGGACCTACCCAGCCCGCGGACTGCGTGATCCGGTCTCCCAGGTCCACGGTGGCCGTGGGCACTCCACCGGCGATCGTGTACAGCGGCTGGCGCTGCACATAGGAACCCAGCCGGACCCGGTCGCCCGGCAGCGACTCGCAGAGCAGCGAGAACTGGTCTCCGGTGGAGTTGACCACGTCGATGCCCATATCCCGGTAGTGCTCCGCGACCGCCTCAACCCGCCGCACGCACAACTCTCTGGTCGGCCCGGTCACGATGAGCCGGTGCCAGCCGTAGACGAACGGCAGGCGCTCCTTCGTGATGCCGTGCTCCAGCATGCGGGCCGCCACGAGTTGCTCGGCGAGCGCGAGGGGCGCGTCCGCCCCCGCCTCCCTGATATGAGCGTCCATGTCCCGTGCGTGCGCGAGCTTCCGCCCGACGTCCTTACTCGCCTTCGCCGGGGGAATCAGCCTCATCCGCGAGCTGACCTCAACGGGGAAGGGCAGCGAATCGGCGTAGTGCAGCCAGGGCTCCCCGTCCGGGAAGGCCATCACATCGGGGAACCGGGAGAAAGACAGGAACGCCGCGAAGGACTCCCCCTGGGGATGCTCCAAGCGCAGCAGTGTCCGCCCGTTGTGGACCTGCCCTTCCAGGAGGGCCTCGATCTCCCCCGCTCCCCAGGTGCGGCGGCGTACCGCCGACGGGCGCGGATCGCCCAGAGTGCCCGTCAGGGTATGCCGGAACAGCCAGGCGATCTCGTCCGAGCTGGCGTGCTGGGCGGCGAGCGCGCTGGCGGACAGCGCACGGCCGAGCCGCTCCGCCTGCTCCGTCCAGCGGGCTATCTCGCTGGCGGGCACCGCCTCGTCGTCGATGCCCATCGCCTGCTCGCCCGCCCGGTACATGTTGATGAACTGGGCGAACACCCCGCCGGAGAGCTGGGCGCGCATTCCACGCTGGCCGAGCCGCACCCCCAGGTAGACCTCTTTGGTCCAGAAGTCCTTGGCCCAGACGTGCCGGTACATCTCGTCCAGGTACTGCCGCCAGCCCGGGCCGTCGTCTGAAGTGGCGTCGAGCCCGGCGGCCCACTCGGCCGCCGGGTAAGACCGGTGCGCGATGCGCAGATGCACCTCGGCGTCGGGCATCCTGATGGCAGCGAGCGCGACGGTGATGTTCGTGGCGAGCGTCTCCCGCTCCTGCGGGGTGATGAACTCATACGACTCGGTAGGCAGCCGGTAATAGGCCCACGCGTGCGTCTCCGTGAGCAGGATGCGGTCGTCAAAGTAGCGGACGGACAGCCGGCTACGTCCCTTGGTCCGCGCGCTCACGGCGAGACCTTCCGCTGCTGGCGATCGGCCGCGAGGGTGTCCACCAGCACCCCCGCGAGCGCGGTGTAGGCGGCGCGCACTGGCGCCCGCAACTGGTCCAGCGCGGAACGCGGCCCAGGTGCCTGCCGGGCGCGGGAGTCGAGGGCCGGCCGGAGGTCGCGGATGCCGCGCTCTGCCTCAGGCGCGGCCAGATGGTCATCCCAGGGCACTCGCACAATCGCCCGGCAGCGGCCCCGGACCACCACCTCGGCCTGCTCGACGTGAGCCATGCTGCGCTTGCTCACCCCGTTGATCACGGTGATGGAGCCCGCGGACAGCTCGCCGTAGCCGTGCGCATCCAGCCATTCCTGGGTCATCGCGACCGCCCGGGCCGCATCTGGGCTGGCCGGGGCGACCAGCACCAGCTGGTCAGTGGCGGCGAGCACCCGGGCCACGGCCGAAGCACCGGGATCCGCCAGGGTAAGGGCATACCGTTCCTCAAGGATGTCGAAAAGCTTGCGATACTCCGCGTCGCCCAGGACCTGCCCGTCCGGCTGGGCGCCGTGGGAGACGATATCCAGGCGTCCACGGCCGCGGGTCCCGTTACCGGCTGGCACGGTCCCGGCCAGCAGCGCGGGCACAGTCGCGGCCGGCGCGGCCCGGGACAGCTCCGTGAGCGATGGACGGCCCGGGTTCAGGTCCAGCGCGGCGACCGCCTCGCCACGCAGGCCGGCTAGCAGTTCGGCGATCATCAGCGTGGTCACCGTCTGGCCGGCACCCACGGTGCAGCCGAGGACGACGACCAGGCGGGGACCGCCGATGGGCAGCAGCACCCGCTCGCGGTCGCGCTTGGCCAAGTCCGGCCGCCCGGGCCCGTGGCCACCCGGCACGACCCTGACGTGTTCCCGCCAGCTCCCGCCGCGATGATCGGCGGGCCCGCCGATCACGCGCTCCACCGCCCGCGGCGGCTGGCCTGTCCCGGCGCCGCCGGTGACAACCACCAGCGGCGGCTCCCGAGGCGGTGCCTCCGGCGCCCTGGCCGCCGGGACGCTGGGCGCCTGGGTGCTCGCGGGCGGGGTTTCATGCGTCGGGGCGGGCGCGGGCGCCGCAGGCGCTGCGACGCTGGCCGCAGGGACGCTGCTCGGTGGCCCGCTCGGCCCTCCCCCGCTGGGCGGGACGCTCGCGGGTGGCGCGCTTGGCCCTCCGGCGCTGGGCGGCCGGACATTGCTGGGGGGCGCGCTTGGCCCTCCGGCGCTGGGCGGCGGGACGCTGCTCGGTGGCATGATGCTGGCCGCCGGGGCACTGGGCGGCATGGCGCCCGGGGCCGGGACGTTCGCAGAAGGCGCGGCGGCGGGCGGAGGGGGGCCTGGCCAGGTACCGGTCGGCGAGGGGCCGGACGGCAGGGCGGCAGATGGACCTGGCCCAGCTGGACCTGGCCCGGCTGGCACGGGCGGGCCGGCATAGGCAGCGGCCTGGCCTCGCTGGCCGGCTGGCTGATGAGGAGATCCGGGCTGGTGAGCCGGCCCGGGCTGCGGGGCCAGCCCGGGCCGGGCTGGTGAACCGGTTCCGGAAGTCTCACGTGTTGCCGCCGGCTCCCACGCGGCCGCTGCCGCGCGCATACGGCGTGAACCGGGCCGGGACGCCTGGTCGCGCCCAGCGGTCGGCTCGTACGCGAGGCCACGAGCCGCGGTGGGGTACTCCTCCCGGCCGTCGTGGGAGACCTCAATGGGCCCTGGCCGGGACGTGACGTCGGCCCGGGCCCGGGCCCTGGCCGGCCCGGCGGCGCGCCGCCGGGATGCCCGCGCCACCTCGGGCTCGAGCGCTGGCCGGCCGAGCCCCGGCGTGGAGGGCGCCAACCGCTCGCGCCTGGGACGTGCGGATCGCCGTTCGGCGGCCCGCCGACCTGCCGACCTGCCGCGCTGCCTGGCAGCCTGGCGATCTTCCCCGGCCTGGACATCTTCTCCCGGCTGGGCGGCTGCGGCGCTCCGGCGCCAGATCCTGCCCACGACGACGACGTCGTCCTTCTCCGTCAGTGCCGTCATACGGCACCACGTGGCAGGTTCTCCCAGGTAGCGGACTTGCGAAATGATCAGTTCGGGGAGGCGTTTGCTCTCCAGGACAGGGCGGGTGGCCAGCCAGGTGATCACGCCTGGCGGCAGCACGTACAACCAGAACAGCGTGTGGTTGAAGGGGAGGCCGAGCACAGTGAGCAGAACCACATACGGCACGGTGATCGCCGCGAATACGGCTATCTGACCAACTGGCACTGGCATCGGCAGCCGGAAGTCGTACAGCTTGTAGAGCCGCTTCTCGATCCGCCAGATGCTCGTATATGTGGGCAGATCCACCTGGTGCTCTCCTTCCGGTCCGGGCGGAGATTCAGTGGACGCCGAGTGCGTTCGCGATGCCCTGTGCGAGCGTCTGAACAATGCTCGGGGTGTAGAAGATCACAGCGATCGCGACTGCGAGGACGATGAACTGCACGAATCGGATGATTTCGCGGGTGAACAGGAAGAAGAGCGCGACAATCCCGACGATGCCCAGGAACAACGGCCCGAAAAGCCCCTGCAGATAAGTCACGAGGCCCGTGGTGCTGAGCGCCCCAGGGGCCGCGACGATGAGCGATTGGAACATCGGTCTACTCCGGGTTATGTGAGTTTATGCCTGGCCTGGAAGGCTTATGCGGCCATCGGAGTTCTGTCACGGCGGCCCCAGTGCTGTAGTTGAGGCACTGATGTCCCTGACGTCCCAAGTGCCCCCGCGCTGCACGATAGTAAGTGCATAGCTCGTCTCGAGCCCCGCGGGCACTCCGCCACTCTTTGCGCCACTCTGATCCAGCACGTTCCAGAGCACAGTAGCGGTGATATGCCGTGTCGTTCCCCCAGGCGGCACGCTGATACCGGTGATGGACTTGAACACCACCGCCCCGCCCAGCCCGGTCACTGACGCGCCGGGGGCGAGAAATCTGCCGAGCGTGACCTGATTACCACTGCCGTACGCCTGGAAGAACGACGGAAGCTGGTTCATCAAGACCGCCTGGGTGGCGGTGTCGGAGCCCACTACGGCCTGGGACGGCACCGAAACCCGCGATGGCGGAGGAAGCCATGCGGGCTCACCGGAGACGACAAGCCCGGCGGCCGTCGCGTAGATCGGCACACCCAGTTCCATCAGGTGACCATTGACCTTCGCGAGAAGGGTCACCACGGCGTGCGAGCCGTCGCGCACGTCCGTCCCGGCGACCTGTTCAGATTGCAATTGCAGCGATCCCGTCCCATTCCAGCCCAATTGAGGATCGGAACCAGCGGGTACGAAGCCGGCCAGCTGGCTCGACCTCTGCGTCGCGTTGCCCGGGCTGAAATTCAGGTATACCTGCCCGAACTGCAGGGCGTACGCATCGGCGAGCGTAACCGGGAATTTGCTGGCCGGGCCAGCGGCCGCTGGCCCGGCGGATGTCCCCGGGCGTGTCTCACCGAGGACAATCGCTGTCACACCCCGGTAGACGACCAGGAGGAGCACAGCCCAGAGGAGGGCGCGGAAAGTCCAGACAAGCCACCGGCCGCCTGCCCCGCCCCAGCCATGCGACGGACGACCGCGGGCCGCCCGGCCCGGCTCCGGGTGCTCGGCCTCCGCCTCGTAGCCCTCGCCGTATACGTCCGACTGCGGACTGCGATCAACGGTTGACCTGCGAACCATCGCACCTCCGCCCGCCCCTGCGCACGCGCAGCCTTGAGTTGCGGTGCTATCCATGTCCGTCTTGCGGACTATTCTGCGCCATAATGCGCCGACCGGGGAGCCCCTTTCCCCAGGCAACGGAGGTAGCGCCCCTGCGCACGAGCGGTGAGCGAGCCGGAACTGGTCGCCACCATTGACCAGACTATCTGGTCTGACCTGCGGAATTGCCCCGTGGGGTGCTGAATCAGGTACGTACTGCTCAGGCACCCTCGGCGATGCCCAGAAACCCGGCTATTTGGTCAGCTTCTCCGCCCCAAGCGGCTCCGGCCATCCGCAGCCGGCCCGTTCGGGCCTTCCCGGCCGCCCTCCCCAACGGCGCCGCAGCCGTCCGAGGGGAACCATCGGCCGTGTCCTCGTGCCCTGGCTGGTATGGCTGGACACCGTTTGACCGGGACTGTGGTCACCGATACCAGAATGTCCCCGACGCCGCCGCTGGGGGGATGGAAGGCAGCGCGCGGGCGCTGGCTGGCGCTGTCCGTCCGGTGCGTCTCGATGCTGATAGTGAACCTGGATAGCACTGTCCTGAAGGCCGGCCGGGTCGGCCATAAGCGAACGTTCCTGGCGGCCTGATCATGTTCACAGCCGACTCCATGTGGACACCTTCTCGGGGTGGGTGAGCCTGGTGATCGGGTCGACCTACCTCGGCACATTTCCCGGGATGATCATTCTGCGACCCGGTGCCGGGCCGCCTGTCCTGTCGGCCACGGCCTCCGTGGCGGGTGTCGGACTGATCCTGCTCGCAAGCCACGACGACATACGACGGATGCGGCGCATGGCCAGATGGGCCGGGCCAGTCAGGCCACGGACGTCTCGTCGCCGCGGGCGAGGATGGCGTCCACGGTCTCGTCGACCGTCATGGCCGAGGTGTCCAGCCAGAGCCCTATCCGGGGAGTCTCCTGGCGGAGCACCAGATCAAGGGTGTGCGGCGTCCAGGTGCCGTAGCCGTTCTTGAGGCGGCCCGCCTCCCGCTCCACAACCACCTCCGGTGAGGGAGCGAGCACCACCAGATGCAGCGGCCGGACTCTGATCAGCGCCAGGAAGCGGGGCACGAAGCCACCCAGGATGACGTCCTGGACCACCACCGAGAAGTCCTCCTCGTGGAAACCCTCGGCCGCACGCGCGGCGAGCCGGTAGCGCAGCCATAGCTGCCGCTGGGCTTCGCTACCGCCTTCTGGATCTGCCGCGACCTGACCGGAACGGATCATCCGGCGGTACACATCGCCCCTGACGTGGACGCCGCGGTCGAACCGGGCGGCCAGCCGCTCAGCCACGGCGGACTTGCCAGCGGCCATGATCCCGGTAATCACGAACACAGGACGCTCGCTCACTTCATCATCATCCTTCCCCGCCCTGCCCGCCTGTTCCACCGGCCGCCGGAGGCGGCGCAGGTGAAGAACTCTCCCCGCCCGTCCGCCCGTTCCACCGGCCGCCGCGGAGGCGGCGCAGGTGAAGAAGTCTCTCCGCCCCGTCCGCCCGTTCCACCGGCCGCCGCGGAGGCGGCGGCATCCGGGGTGAGGAGCCCGGCCAGGGGTAGGGGTAGGCAAACACCCTGGATCTTGAACGCGAACCCGGGTACCCGCTAGAGCTAGCAGAGGGGGTTGGCATGAAGTGGTGGCTATGGGTGTCCACGGCCGTCGCCGTGACGCTAGGCGTGATCCTATTCGCCGGCAAGGACGACATAATTCGTTACAACCGCATGCGGCGCATGTAACGGCATGTGAGGGTCAGCCAGTGACCAGGACTGCTCGCCGGCGACCATGACGGCGGCGGACGCTGCCGCCGGCCGGCCGGTCCTCGATCGCCGCGCGCGGCGATCGAGACAGGCTCCCATTCACGCCATGCGTCCAGGCGGGACTGACAGTCGCTGGTGACGATCGCGAGGGGCCATCGCCGAGGAAGATGCGCAGCGGTGGCTTGCCGGCGTCGGCGAGCCGCGCTAGACGTTGAAACGGAACTCGACCAGGTCGCGCTGCCGATAAACATCACCACAACGATGGTCAGCGCGGACCCAACGGGGTAGGCGTGGCTCATGTTCGATGGCTTCCAACTTGACCGTGTCAATGTCGGCGATGTGACGCTCCGCGTGCGGTACGGCGGCAAAGGGCAGCCAGTGGTACTGCTGCATGGTCACCCTCGCACGCACACCACCTGGCACCGCGTGGCGCCGCAGCTTTCTGACTCGTTCTTCGTTGTCTGTCCGGACTTGCGCGGCTACGGGCAGTCCACGCTGCCACCAGATGCGTCCATGCACGCGCAGTCCTCCAAGCGAGCGATGGCCGTAGACGTGATCGCGCTCATGCGTCACCTCGGTTACAAGCGCTTCTCGATCGCAGGTCATGACCGAGGCTCGCTCGTGGCCTTCCGCGCGGCCATGGATCACCCGGACAGCATCGAGCGGCTCGTCGTCATGGACGGGCTGCCCGTCGTGGAGCACATCGACCGCCTAAACGAGCGGTTCGTGCGCACCTGGTGGCATTGGTGGTTCATGGGCCAGACTGACAAGCCAGCGGAGGATTTCATCAACGCTGACCCCGGTCGCTGGTACCGGACCCCATCGCCAGCCGAGATGGGGGAAGACAACTACGCCGACGCCTGGGCCGCTTTCCGCGACCCCGCCGTCGTGCACGGCATGTGCGAGGACTACCGGGCCGGCCTGGATACCGACCGCGGGCACGAAGAGGCTGACCGCTCCGCAGGCAGGAAGATCCGATGCCCGATGCTCCTGCTCGTTTCAACCAACGACGACCTTGACATCCACGGCGACCCCGAGGCGATCTGGCGGCTGTGGACAGCCGCCGACCTGCAGAGCCGCCCCATCCATTCGGGGCATCACCAGGCTGAGGAGGCGCCGGATGAACTCGCCGCCGCCCTGCGGGACTTCCTCACCGCACCAGATGCGCGGCGCCAGAGGTCCTAGCAGCATGCGCTGCTGTACGTTGCTCCGTTACCGGCAAGGAGGACCGTCATGCCACGGCAGATCATCACGACCGCGAACGCACCGAGTTCACCGCTCTACAGCCAGGGAGTCAAGGCCGGACCGCACGTGCTCGTCTCGGGTATCGTCGGCATCGACCCCGGCACAGGCCGCATGGCCGGAGAGACGATCCAGGACCAGACACGACAGGCGCTGCGGAACTGTGAGGCCATCCTCCAGGCCGGCAGCGCCAGCCTGGAGGACGTCATCGAAGTAGGAATATTGCTCACTAACCCGGCCGACTTCACCGGCCTGAACGACGAGTACGGGTTGTGGTTCCCAACCGAGCCGCCGACTCGCTATGTAGCCAAGCTGGGCGTCGAGCTGCCGGGCGTGCTCGTCTCAATCCGGATGGCGGCCTACACCGCCTAGAGCAGCGCATCAATGGGTCGCTCAGATGGTCAGACGTTGAACCTGAACTCGACCTGGTCACGGCTCGCCTCATAGGCTTCTCGGACAGACTTGGTCGTGTTCCGCCCGCCCGGCGTTCCCTATGGTCACAGCGGCGCAAGGATCATCAGGACCTCGTCTCTGGTGTCGTCGGGGGCGAGCCGGAGCTTGCCGGGCCAGCGGCCTGTTATCTGCCAGCCGAGCCGGCCATAAAAGCCTTCGAGGCCCATTCCGCCGCGCACCGCCAGGTGGAGCTGCTCCAGGTCCATCTCGTCCCGGGCAACTTCCCTGAGCCGGCTCATCAGGGCCGATCCGATGCCTGCGTTCCGGCGCACGAGCTGCGTCTGCAAGTGGCTGACCACACCCCAGTGCGCGATGAGAGGGCTGGGGTCGCGGCTGAGGGCCACCCAGCCCGCGAGGGCGCCGCCGACACGGGCAAGCAGTATCCGGCTCTGGCTTGCGTTGAGGCGGCCCGCAAGGGCATCGACTGCCGGCCGGACGTGACTTCCGTCGACTGGGGGAAACGGGAATCCCGCCGCGCCGCCGGCGTTCGTGACCGCTATCCAGCATGCGGTCAGCTCCTGCCTCACCGCTAGATCGGCCTCACCTGGGCGGGTGAGCTGGGTTATGTCGAGGTCCTCGCGGATCGTCATGGCCCGACTGTCTCACCCAGAGGTGACAATTCCCGCAGCGCTTCACAACGGCACGGCGGCGTGAAAGAACACATGCTCAGGGTCGCCGTCGTCAAGGCCGCTGAGAACTCCGCTGGCAGTCCAGCCCTCACTACGCAGCAGTTCCCTCATCGGATCATTCGACTGGTTCGTGGAAGTGAACACCCTCGATGTCGAAGAATGCCCCAGGGCGGCCCGCACGAAGAGACGCGCCAGGCTCTGCCGCCGCCAGGGATGCGCTACGAAGAGCAGGTCGACGAAGTCGCGGTGGTAGAAGTGGCCGGGCCTGATGCCGAGGAAGCCGACGATCTGACCGTGCTCGACGGCAACCAGGCTGGCTCGTTCCCGGACGAGCACCCGGATCTCCTGGCGCCTGCCGGGGCCCTGGGGATCGATGACCACGATGGCACCGACGTCGGCGGCCTGCGCTGCGTGGAATTCAGCCATGGTGAGCCTTCACGATGGTCAGACATTGAACCTGAACTCGACCACGTCGCCGTCGCGCATCACGTACTCCTTGCCTTCGATGCGGACCTTGCCCGCAGCGCGGGCCGTGGCCATCGACCCCGCGGCGATGAGATCCTCGTAGGCCACCACTTCGGCCTTGATGAAGCCGCGCTGGAAATCGGTGTGGATCACGCCTGCCGCCTCCGGCGCCGTGGCGCCCACCGGGATGGTCCAGGCTCGCGTCTCCTTCGGGCCGGCTGTGAGGAAGGTCGTCAGCCCCAGGGCACGGAACCCGGCCCGGGCGAGCCGGGCCAGCCCTGGCTCACCCATGCCGAGACCGGCCGCCATCTCGGCCGCCTCCTCCTCAGGGAGCTCGGCCAGCTCGGCCTCGGTCTTCGCGTCAAGGAAGATCGCCTCGGCCGGCGCCACCAGCGCCGCGAGCCTGGTCTGCAATGCCTCGTCGGCCAGCTCCGCCTCGTCCACGTTGAACACGTACAGGAACGGCTTCGCCGTCAGCAGGTGCAGATCGCGGAGGTCGGCCACGTCGATCCCGGCCGAGGCGGCCCCGGCGAACAGGGTGGTCCCGGTGTCGAGCAGCTGCTGCGCGGCTATGGCGGCATCAGCAGCGCTTTTCCGTTGCGGATCTTTAGCGAATTTTGCTTCTTTGGCCAGCCTGGGGACGGCCTTCTCCAATGTCTGCAGGTCGGCCAGGATGAGTTCGGTCGCCACCGTGTCGATGTCGCGTTCCGGCGACACCTCCCCGTCCACATGGCTCACATCGGGATCGGCGAAAACCCTGACCACCTGGCAGATGGCGTCGGTCTCCCGGATGTGGGCGAGAAACTGGTTACCCAGTCCCTGGCCCTGGGCGGCGCCGCGGACCAGGCCCGCGATGTCCACAAACCGCGCGGTGGCGGGCACGATGCGGGCCGACTCATGGAGATCCGCGAGAACCTTGAGCCGCGGATCGGGAATGCCGACGACACCCACGTTCGGCTCGATGGTCGCGAACGGGTAATTGGACGCCAGTGCCCCGGCTCTGGTCAACGCGTTAAATAGGGTGGATTTGCCAACGTTGGGCAGGCCGACGATACCGATGGAGAGACTCACCCGGGCGAGTCTAGGGCGTCGATGCCGATGCACCCGGACACTGGCACCAGGCGCCACGCAGGCCGCAGCCACGGGCCGGTTTCGTACTCCGGAGCCCTGCTGGCCCGGGGGCCACCTCCGGGCATAGACCCTTTCCGTGATCACGGAAGATTTCTGGGTCTATGCGTCCGGAATATTCCGTGATCACGGATACAGGTCATGCCCGGGGCGCAGACCGGGGCGAAACACGCTCGGGGCCACCGGTCGGCTCGCCCGCGTGGCACCCGCCAACTGTCAGCCGGGGCTGCGACTATGGCAGACATGAACGCGATCTTGCTGTTGGCAGTGCTCGCGCTCGGCCTTGTCCTGGGCGCCGTGATCGGCCTGCTGTACGCGCGAGGCCACCAGGCGGACGCCACGGCCGAACTGACCGGCCGGGCCCGCGCCGCCGACGAGCGGGCCCGCGCCGCGGAGGAGCGGGCCGATCTCGTCGGCGATCAGCTCGCCGAGCGCTTCCAGGCGCTCTCCGCCCAGGCGCTCGACGCCAGCACCCGTCGCTTCCTGGAGATGGCCGAGGGACGGCTCGGGGCCGCCAACGCCAGGGCTGCTGGCGAACTCGAGAATCGACGTGCCGCCGTGGAACACCTCGTCGGGCCCCTGAAGGAAACGCTCGCCCGGGTGGAAGCCCAGCTTCGCGACTCGGACGCGGCGCGGCAGGCGTCACACGCCGCGCTTACCGAGCAGGTGACCATCGCCCGGCAGAGCTCGGACCAGCTACGCACCCAGACCCAGGCCCTGGTGACCGCCCTCCGCCGCCCTGAGGCCCGTGGCCGCTGGGGCGAGATGCAGCTACGCCGCGTAGTGGAACTGGCCGGGATGAGCGCCCGGTGTGACTTCGACGAGCAAGTGGGAGTCGCCACCGACGAGGGTGCTCAGCGGCCGGACATGGTGGTGCGCCTGGCCGGCGGCAAGAACATCGTCGTGGACTCCAAGGTCTCGCTGGCCGCGTACCTGGAAGCCGCCGAGGCGGGCGACGAGTCCGTGCGTGACACGCGCCTCGACGCGCATGCACGGCACTTGCGGGAGCACGTGGACCGGCTGGCCGCCAAGGCATACTGGGCGGCACTCAGCCCGGCACCGGAGTTCGTGGTCCTGTTCATCCCCGGTGAGGCGTTTCTCGCCCCGGCGCTGGAGCATGACCCTGGGCTCCTGGACTATGCGATGGGGCGCAGAGTCCACATTGCCACGCCCACGACGCTGGTCACGATGCTGCGCACCGCGCAGTACGCGTGGCAGCAGGCGGCGCTCTCGGAGAACGCCCGTGCCGTGTTCGATCTCGGCCGGGAACTCTATGACCGGATCGCCGGCCTGGGTAAGCACGTCGACCGGCTAGGCCGGGCACTGACCAATGCCGTGTCCACCTATAACCAGGCCGTTGGTTCGCTGGAAAGCAGGGTTCTGGTCAGCGCCCGGCGGCTGAACCAGCTCGGCGTGGTCGACGGCGAACTGGAGACGCCCGGCTTGATCGAGCAGACCACGCGGGCGCTGTCCGCCCCCGAGCTTGCCGCCGAGCCGGGCCCCGAACTCGTCGCGGAACCGGTCCCCGGGCTCGCGGGCGGCTCCGGGCTCGCGGGCGGCTCCGGGCCGGGCGCTGATGGTGCGGAGCACGGTGCGTTCGCTGCCGCGCCCAGTCGCGCAGCGGCGCGGTAGCAGCCAGGTCTGGTGCCAGTGCCAAGCGACATCCCCCCTGAGGATCGGCCCGCGCCCGGACCACCCGTTCGCAGACCGTCCGTTCGGAGACTGACGGGCTGGGCCGTACCGCTTGTGTGGGGTGGCAGCGGGGAAACGATCGAGGCCGGGAACCTGGAGTTCGACCGGGTGCTGTTCTTCAGTGACGCGGTCTTCGCCATCGCGATTACCCTGCTCGTGGTCGACCTCCGGGTGCCTATCTCGGCGACCATCCGGTCGGCCCACGTGCTGCGCGCAGCCGTCCCCAACATGATCGGCTTCGGGATCGGCTTCGTGGTGATCGGCCTCTTCTGGATCGGCCATCACTCCCTGTTCCGGCACATCGTGGCGATAAACGGCTTGCTTATCCGGCTCAACCTGCTGTTCCTCGGCACCATCGCCTTTCTGCCTTATCCGACGGCGCTGCTGAGCGCCACGTCTCCCAGCCAGGTGGCATCCGTCGTGTTCTTCGCGGTGTGCGTGGCCGCCGCAGGCCTCACGGAGGCCGCCATATGGCTGTATGCACGGCGGGTTCCCGGTCTCCTCAGCACTGGCATCCCATCGTGGCAGCGGCGCAGGATCACGCTCCGGATTCTGGTCGCCCCGGTCGTGTTCCTCGCGTCGATCCCTGTGGCGCTCGTCGCCCCCCGGCAGGCCGAGTATGTATGGATCGCGGTGTATGTGCTGGACCTGTTCCTCAATCTCATGACGCGACAGGAGGAGGGCGGGAACTCGCGGGATGAAGCACCCGCATGATGGACAGACCCGGCTGGTACGCCGGGGTAGCGCAACGGCCGGCGTCGCCGGCCGGATCAGCAGGGAGCGGAGGAGCGGAGCGTGTCCCAACCATGGCAGGAGAAGACCTGGCCCGCGCGCGGGCCGGGGCGAGGACGCGCCGGCTCACCGGGTGAGCAGGGAAGCGGCTGGTCGCGGAGCCGCATCATCCTCACGGGACGGTCAGACCAGAGCGAGCCGCCGAGCCCGGGCGCTCCCGCGCCGGACGGCGACAGGCGCAGCCGCCCGGCCGCCGATCAGCCCTCGGCCGCCCGGCTCACTGGGCGTGGCGCGCTCCTGGGCATGTTCGTCCTGTCGTTCCTCGCCATCCTCGTCTCCAGCTGGCTTAACTGGAGCCCGCTCGCCGGTGGGAGCTTCGTGCTCGGCTGCGCGGCGGCGGCCTGGTGGACCAAGCCTCGCGATTTGCTGAGCGTGGTGGTCAGCCCGCCGGTGCTCTTCTTCTGCGCGCTGCTCAGCGTCAAAGCCCTGACCTCCACCGGCAACGTACTTGTCTCGATCGCCGAGGGGACCACCCTCACGCTGGCGAGCGTCGCGCCGTGGCTGTTCGCCGGCGTGGCCGTGTCCTTGATCATCGCGTGTTTCCGCGGGCTGCCCCGCTGCATCCGCGACCTGCGCCGCGACCTGCGCGCATAGCCCTAAAGGCACCGACCTTCCACAACGATGACCCGAAGCCAGGCCGAAGCCCGCCGTGCCGAGATCTCCCGCGAACTCGCCGAACCGGCCCGCCGTGCCGCCCAGAGCCGCCGCCCAAGCCCGCGGCACCCGCTCCGTCGGCGGCCGCGCCTGTGGATAACCATTATCCGTTCAGTTCGTGGCCCCTATAAGGGCCCCGAACTGAACGGATAACCCGGTAGGGCCTAGCCCTCGCGGGGCGCCGCGCGGCGCAGGTCCGCGAGGGTTTCGAGGGCTTGGCGGAGTTCGTCGGGTAGCGGGTCGGCGGCGGTGATGGTCTGCTGTCCGGCCTGGATCTCGATGGTGCGATATCGGCGGGCCGCCTTGACGAATTTCCTGATGGACCAGCCTGTCCGGGGCTGGTCAGATGAAGTAGTGGCCCTGTTCGATGTCCTCGATGAGGCCGGGGTGGGTGGGCTTCCAGCCCAGGAGTTCCTGGGTGATGGTGCTGGAGGCGGGCATGTCGGTGCTGAGCAGGTGCACGAGCATGCCCTCGTACTCCGCGGCGGGCAGAGACTTGGCCGGCAGGTTCAGGTGCCGGCCGATGGCCTCGGCGATCTCGCGGACGGGCACGCCTTCGTCGCCGACAGCGTTGAGCACTGCGCCGGCGGGCGCCTGCTCGACAGCCAGCCGGTAAAGACTCGCGGCGTCCTTCACGTGGACAGCGGGCCAGCGACTGGTCCCATCGCCGATGTAGCCGGAGACGCCCTTGGTCCGGGCCGCGGCGATGAGCTGGGGGATGAATCCGTGACGTTCTCCCTGGCCGTGCACCGAGCGGGGCAGCATGACCAGGCAGGAGTGGACGCCCCGGCCTGCGGCAGCCAGCGCGGCCTGCATGTTGGTGATGCGGGCCGCGATAGGCCCGGCGGCGATGAGTTCGTCGCGTTCGGTCGCGGGTCGGCCGGGCCTGACGAGCGTTCCGCCAGAGATCACCAGGGGCTTGCCGGAGCCGGCGAGGCTGGTGGCAAACGTCTCGATGGCCCTGGCGTCGGTCCGCGTCGCAGCCTCGGTCACGCTGGGCACGACGAAGGCGAGGTGGATGACGCCGTCGCTGTCGAGGGTGCCGGCGCGCAGCACGTCGGTGTCGTTCAGGTTGCCGCGCAGCACCTCGGCGCCCATGTCGGCGACGGCTTTGGCGGAGGCGTCCGAGCGGGCTAGCCCGAGGACCTGGTGGCCGGCACTGATGAGTTCGGGGACGACGGCCGAGCCGATCCAGCCGGAGGCACCGGTGACGAAGATGCGCATGGAAATTCTCCTTGGTCGTGCTTGCGTGATGAAGATGCGCGGCGCAGACACCGCGGCCGGAATGCTGATGCGATCCGGTCGCATCAATTCTAACACCACCATGCGACGCTGTCGCATCACTTGCCCAGGTGATGCGATCCGGTCGCCTCGCTTAGGCTGTGACGGTGAGCAGATGGGCACCGGACGCGCGTGAGCGCTTGGAGACCGCCGCGCTGGACCTGTTCGTGGAGAACGGGTACGAGGAAACGACCGTCGCGCAGATCGCGGATCGCGCCGGTTTGAACCGCGCCACCTTCTTCCGGCACTTCGCCGATAAGCGGGAGGTCCTGTTCGGCGGCGAAGACGTGCTGGCCGGGCTGTTCGCCGACGCCATCCGGGCTGCCTCCCCGGATGCGACGCTCACCGAGTGCCTGCAGGCGGCGTTCGCGGCCGCCGAGGTCGCGATGACCCCGCAGCAGCGGGCTAAGGCCGCCCAGCGCGTACTGGTGGTCGCGGCGAACAGCGAACTGCAGGAGCGGGGACTGCTCAAGCACGCCCGGATCGCCAGGTCGATCAACGCCGCCCTGCGCGAACGGGGCGCGGACGAGCTGACCGCCCGGCTGGGGGCGGAAGTGGGGATGCTCGCCTTCACAATCGCCGTTGAGCGCTGGATGGAGGCGGACAATGACAAACCGTTCCCGCTCCATGCCGCAGCGGCCTTGAGTGAGCTCCAGACGCGCGCGGCCGATCTTGACTCCCGGTCCCGCCTTTCAGCCTTACGCGAGTTCAGCGAAACGTAGAAGACCAGCTCACTCTGGTTACGGGTCAAGAAGGACCAGCTCACGAACCGGAAGAAGGGCAGCTCAGGCGGCCGCCCGTACGCCTTCGACACGGAGAGGTACAAGCAGCGGCACGCCGTGGAACTGAACGGATAACCCGGTAAGGGTCTAGTCCTCGCGGGGCGCCGCGCGGCGCAGTTCCGGGGGGAGCGCGAACTGGAGGTGCTCCTCGACCGCCTCGACTTCCTCCACGCTGCCGAATCCGCAGGCGGCGAGCCGGTCCAGCACACCGGAGACCAGTTCCTCGGGGACGGACGCGCCGCTCGTCACCCCGACCGTGGCCACGCCATCCAGCCACTGCTCGTCGACCGCAGTCGCGTCCTCGACCAGATAGGCCGCGGCCGCGCCGGCGTCCAGAGCGACCTCCACGAGGCGCACCGAGTTAGACGAGTTGCGAGAGCCAACCACGAGGACCACGTCTGAGTCACTGGCGATCTGCTTGACGGCAGCCTGGCGATTCTGCGTCGCGTAGCAGATGTCGTCGCTGGGCGGGTCGGCCAACAGCGGGAACCGCTCACGGAGCGCAGCCACCGTCTCGTTCGTCTCATCCACAGAGAGCGTCGTCTGAGACAGCCACGCCACCTTGGCCGGGTCACGGACCTGGACCTCGGTTCCTCCCTGGGGACCGTCCACCAGATGGATACGGGACGGTGCTTCCCCGGTCGTGCCGACGACTTCCTCATGACCCTCATGCCCGATGAGGAGGATGTCGTAGTCCCGGGCCGCGAAACGCCTGGCTTCGTTATGCACCTTGGTGACGAGCGGGCAGGTGGCATCGATCGTCCGCAGGCTGCGGCGTTTCGCGTCGTCGCGGACCTGAGGCGCGACGCCATGCGCGGAGAATACGACGACCGCACCCTCCGGCACTTCCTCGGCCTCATCAACGAAGATCGCCCCGCGCTCCTCCAGGCCCTGCACAACATGCTTGTTGTGCACGATCTCTTTGCGCACGTAAACGGGCGCCCCATAGCGTTCGAGCGCGATCTCGACGGACTGCACGGCGCGGTCAACCCCCGCGCAGTAGCCGCGGGGCTTGGCGAGCAGGACACGTCGGGTCTTCACGGGCATGTCCCCCATGTTAGTTGAGGCGTTCCGAGCTTGCTGCTGGCGCCGCACCCCTGACCTCGCTGAGGGTAACCTGTCCGCAGGCGCCTGCCGCTCCCAGCGGCATGCTCCAAGGGCCCCGGCGGGGGTCCACGGGCCACGCGTGGCGCCCGGGATGCACCCGAGGGAGAGCGATCGCGATGCCTTTGCCGCAGGTCAACGAACGTATCAAAGAGGTCCCGGCACAGGCGCTGAGGGCCGTGTTCGCTGGGATCGGCCAAGTGCTACTCGTGGCCGACAAAATCAGGAACCGGGCGGCAGAGCAGGTCTCCGGAACAGCAGCGGTCACCGCTCCCCCGAGCAAGGCTCCAGCTACCGAGCCTGCGGCAGAGCCTGCCGCCGGGGCGGGCGAGCCGACCGGGCGAACCAAGCCAGCCGCACAGGCCGAGCCAGCCGCACAGGCCGAGCCAGCCGCGGACGGCAGCCGGTGGCGATCGCTGGACGAGACAGGCAACGTCAGGCTGATCACGGAAGGCGACGGGGCCACCGCGGCCCCGGCTAGCGCCCCGGCGGCCCCCGACAGCGCCGCTCCAGCCGCTCCCGTCACGGCGGACGAGGCACCAGCAGCGGACGAGGCACCAGCGGCTAAGGTCGCCGCGGACGAGGTGCCAGCGCCCCCGCAGGCCTCAGGCGCGGCCGACACGGCCGCTACGGACGTGGCAGAGCAGGGTGGGCTGCCATTGTCCAACTACGACGAGCTCACCATCGCCTCGCTCCGCGCCCGGCTGCGGGTTCTCAGTGTTGCCCAGATCACCACCCTGCTCGAATATGAGAGGGCCGCCCAGGCCAGGCCGGCCGTGATCACCATGTTCGAGCGCCGCCTGGACAAGCTGGCCCAGGACGACGCCTGAATGCCGGCCCCAGCCGGCCAGCCCGCCTCATCCAACCCCCGAATTCCATGATCACGGAGTATTTCTGGGTCCATGTGTCCGGAATCTTCCGTGATCTTGAAAGGGGCACTGGGGCGCGGAAGCCGGGAGCCGGAGACAGCACGCCGGGAGCCGGAGACAGCACGCCGGGAGCCGGAGGCAGCACGCCGGGAGCCGGAGGCAGCAAGCCGGGAGCCCGAGGCAGCACGCCCGTAAACGGTCACCATGGCCCTTGAGACCTCGGCCGACTCACCGGTCCCGGTGCGTACCGTCATGCGCCTGGTCGGCGACTGGATCGGGCGTCTGGGGCGGATCTGGGTGGAAGGGCAGATCGCCGAGCTAACCAGGCGCGGTGGCACCGCGTTCCTGACCCTCCGCGATCCGGTCGCCGCGGTGTCGGTCAGGGTGATCTGCCCGCGCACCGTGCTCGACGCGTCCGACCCGCCGCCCGCCGAAGGGGCCCGGGTCCTGGTCTGGGCCAAGCCCGACTTCAACGCCAACAAGGGATCGTTTTCCCTCTCCGCGGTCGAAATCCGCGCCGTTGGCATCGGTGAGCTGCTCGCCCGGCTGGAACGGCTGCGGCGCACGTTGGCGGCCGAGGGTCTCTTCGCCGCGGAGCGTAAACGACCGCTGCCATTCCTGCCCGGGGAGATCGGCTTGATCTGCGGCCGGGACTCCGCCGCGGAGCGGGACGTCCTCCGCAATGCCGCCCGGCGCTGGCCCGCGGTGCGGTTCCGGGTGGAGCAGGTCGCGGTCCAGGGCGGGTACGCCGTGACCGAGGTCATCGACAGCCTGCAGCGCCTCGACGCGGACCCGGCGGTAGAGGTCATTATCATCGCCCGCGGTGGCGGGTCGATCGAGGACCTGCTGCCCTTCTCCGACGAGTCGCTCGTCCGGGCCGTGGCCGCCTGCCAGACCCCCGTGGTCAGCGCCATCGGGCATGAGCAGGATGCTCCGCTCCTCGACTACGTCGCCGACGTCCGCGCGTCCACCCCCACCGACGCGGCCCGGCGGGTTGTTCCCGATGTTGCCGAGCAGTTCGCGCTCATCGCCCAGTTGCGCGGCCGGGCCCGCCGTTGCGTGGCCGGCCGGCTGGACCGCGAGTCGTCCTGGCTCGCCGGCCTGCGGTCCAGGCCAGTCCTCGCCTCCCCGGTCCGTGAGGTGGAGCGGCGCCAGGAGCAGGTGCTCGCCCTGGCCCAGCGGGCGCACCGCTGCCTGTCCGCCCGGCTGGACCGGGCCTATGACGACGTGACGCACACCCGCGCCCGGCTGCTGGCCCTCTCCCCCGCCGCGACACTACGCCGTGGCTACGCGATCGTTCAGCGCGCGGACGGTACCGTGGTGCGAACGGCCACGAACGTGGCCGAAGGCGAGAAGCTCACCGTCCGGCTCGCGGAGGACCAGATGGTCGTGACGGCAGACAGGAATGATCGTTCCGAGGCGGCCCAGATCGCCTCACCCAGCACCTAATCAGCACTTTCTCCCCCGTTGCCAGTCACGCGTTTCTTCTCGCCCCGAAGCGGCGAGAAGCAGGACAATGCTGTGAGCCGGGGGGTCAGCAGAGTGCGAGCGCAGATCGTGCCGACACGAAGCCGCAAAGCCGTCACGCACCCGAACGAGCGCTCCAACGAACACCCGAACGACCACTCTGGGCCTCGCCGGACCGGGCGCGCCCAGCGACCCGCCAGCAAGCCCGCGACAGCGCGCGCGCCAGGACTGGATGGGGTCCGCGCGCTGGCTGTGCTCGCGGTCCTCGCCTTTCATGAGCAATTCTCGGCGTTTCCCGGCGGATTTCTCGGGGTCGACGTCTTCTTCGTCCTCAGCGGATACCTGATCACCGACCTGCTCGTCGCCCAGTGGGACCGCCGCGGGCGGCTCAACCTGCGGAGCTTCTGGGTGCGGCGGGCCCGCCGGCTACTGCCCGCCCTCGCCGTCGTGCTGGTCAGCGTCACGGCCGCCGTGGCGGTGATCGAGCCAGCTCAGCTCGGTGCGCTCCGCCCCGCCCTGGTCGCGGCCATGACGTACTCCAGCAACTGGTGGCAGGCCGCCCAGCACCAGTCGTACTTCGCCGGGTTCGGCCCGCCGCCGCCCTTGCAGCACCTGTGGTCACTCGCCATCGAGGAACAGTTCTACCTGGTGTGGCCGCTGATCCTGGTGACGGTGCTGCTGACCGGCCAGAGCCGCCGGCTGCGGGCGGCCGTGGCCTGGCTCGGCGCGGTCGCCTCGGCCGTGGCCATGGCCGTCATCTACGTGCCCGACGCCGATCCCTCCTGGGTCTACTACGGCACCAGCACTCACGCATCCGCGCTGCTCATCGGCGCCGCCCTCGCCCTCACCTGGCCGCTGCGGCGGCTGCGCACGGCCACGCGCGACAACGTGGCCCGCGCCGACATCGCGGGCCTGGCCGGGATCGCGGTGCTGGCCTGGGCGATGGGTCACTTCTCCGGTTCCGATCCCGCCCTGTACCCGGCCGGGCTCTTCGTCGCGGCCCTGGCGGCCGGGGGCCTGGTGCTGGCGGCGGCCACCCCGGGGTCGGTCAGCCGGATGCTCAGCTGGAGTCCGTTGCGTTGGCTGGGGCTTCGCTCTTATGGCATTTACCTGTGGCACTGGCCAGTAATCGCGCTGGCCGCGGCGGTCGCCGGGCCGGGATCCACCGGGGTCGGCCTCTGGCTGGTCGAGACCGTGACCGCCGTCACCCTGGCCGCGGCCTCCTGGCGGTGGATAGAAGAACCAATTATCCGCAACGGTTTTCGTGTCACTGTCGTCGCCCGTTACCGGGTCGTAGCCGACTCGGCCGCCTCCGCGCGGCGGTCTCCCGGCCGCGCTTTCCCAGCGGTGTTCATGGTGGTGGCGCTCAGCGTGGTCGCCGTGGCGGGGTACGGGGTCCTCGACGCGCCGTCGTCGGCTGGCTTGCAGCAGCAGATCACGCACGGGGCGAAGATCAGCGCGGCCACCCCGGCGAAACGGGTGACGGCGGCGCGCGCGGCCCGGCGGCGCGCCGCGCAGCGTGCGGCCGCGGTGCGGATTCCCGGTTCGAAGGTCACCGCCATCGGTGACTCTGTGATGCTCGCGTCCGCGCCGCAATTGGCGCAAGCGCTTCCGGGCATCTCCATCAACGCTCAGGTCAGCCGCCAGATGGGCGCAGGCCTCGGGGTGGTGGCCAGCCTCGCCGGCAGCGGCGGGCTCCGCCGGGTGGTGGTGGTCGGGCTCGGCACCAACGGCACGGTGACCGCGGGACAGGTCCTCCAGTTGATCGCGATGATAGGCCCGCACCGCAGGCTGGTCCTGATCAACACCTTCGTGCCCCGGCCGTGGCAGGCGGGTGACAACCAGGTGCTCGCCGCGGCCGCCCGCCAGCACGCCAATGTCGTGCTGGCCAACTGGTACGCGACCATCGAGTACCACACCAACCTGCTGTGGAGCGACATGGTGCATCCCCGCCCGGCCGGTGCGCCGCTCTACGCCCAGATGGTGGCGTCTGCGGTGCAGGCCACGCGCAACATCAGGGCCGGTAAGACGCCCTGGCCGCCTCCGGTGCGAGTGCCATCAGCGCGCCTGGGGCAGGCCGGCTAGGTTGTGGCCGTGACCGCCAAGCAGGGTGCGGAGCCGACGGCTAAGCCGGTCCCGTATGAGCAGGCCCGTGATGAGCTCACCGACGTGGTCAAGCGGCTTGAGGCGGGCGGCCTGACCCTGGAGCAGTCGCTCGACCTCTGGGAGCGCGGCGAACGGCTCGCCGCTATCTGCGAGGAGTGGCTGGAAGGCGCCCGCGCGCGGCTGGCCGCGGCCGCGGCCGAGCGGAAGGCGGACCAAGGCGACCCAACCGCGCCATTCTGACGCTCCGCGCAGATAGCGTAAGCGGGTGAGCGATCAGCCGTCAGACGGGCCGACCGTGCTGCTGGCGGCCGTGGACGGCTCGGACACGTCCATGCGGGCTGGAGCCTACGCCGCGGGGCTGGCGCGCCGCCAGAACGCCCGCCTGGCCTGCCTCTATGTGCGCAGTTACAGCATGGTGGCCGAGGCCGGGGCGGTCGTGCAAGTGCAGCAGGCCCATAATGACGTCGCACGCGAACTGCGGGACGCGGTCGAGACACAGAGTGGCCGGATCGGGGTCAGGGCTGAATTCTTCGAACGCGTCGGCAATCCGTTCACCGAGATCGTCCGGCTGGCCGACGAACTGCAGGCGGACGCCGTGATTGTTGGTGCCTCGACCAAGGCTGGTCACCGTTTCGTCGGCTCGCTCGCGGTCCACCTCGTGCGCGCCAACCGCTGGCCCGTCACCGTCGTCCCCTGACTGCGCCGGCCCCAGCGCCCGTGGCCCCGGGTTACCCCGGCTGACGGGTGGGGATGCTCAGTCGGCCAGGGTGCTCCCGATCCCGGACAGGACCTGGAGCACCCCGTCGGCCAGCCGCTCCGCGTGGGCAGCGTCCTCGCCGAGCGAGACCTCGGCGACCGCCAGCATGAGCGCGCCGGTCATCACCACGGCCAGCGCCTCATCCAAAGGCTCCGCACTGCGCGCGAAGAAGTCGGCGTTCTTGTCCGCCCACTCCCGCAACCTCTGCCGCATCAGCAGGTCGAACCCGGGCGGCCCGTCGCCGCGCACGAACAGCCTGGCCAGCTCGCGCTCCTGGACGCATCCGTCCAGGTACGCCCGTGCGCCGGCGAGGAACAGCTGCTTCGGTTCGGCCACGCCAGCGTCCCGGGCCGCGCGCACCGCGCTGCGGGCCCGCTGCGCCTGACTCTGATGGAAGTCCTCGAACAGGGTGAAGTACAGGTCGGCCTTCCCGGTGAAGTGGTGGTAGAGGCTGCCCACGCTCGCGCCGGCCCTGGCCACTACGTCCGTCACTCCGGCCTGGGCGTAGCCCACCGACGTGAAAACGTCACGGGCAGCGGCCATGAGCGCGGCGCGGGTAGCAGCGCCCCGCTCCGAGGTCCGCACGATAGGCTGGGGAAAGTCTGTTGTCATACGCCTGCGCAGCGCTCCTCACGGTCGGCTGCTCCAGGGGACCAGGCTACGCCTGCCCGTGAGGTACGTGAGTTCGCATACTGCCGCCCAGGGAAGGCGCCTCTTTCATGACCGAGAACCTGGCCAGCGGCACGGAATCGGTGCAGCCCGACCCGCTCAATTCGCCTGAGCCTGGCCGCCGCGCCCCCGATCGGAACCTCGCGCTCGAACTGGCCAGGGTCACTGAGGCCGGCGCGATGGCCGCCGCCCGCTGGGTGGGCCGCGGTGACAAGAACGGCGCCGACGGCGACGCCGTACACGCGATGCGCCTGCTGATCAATTCCGTGTCGATGAACGGCGTCGTGGTCATTGGCGAGGGTGAGAAGGACCGCGCCCCGATGCTCTACAACGGCGAGCAGGTCGGTGACGGGACCGGCCCGCTGTGCGACGTCGCGGTCGACCCGATCGACGGCACCCGGCTCACGGCGAACGGCATGCCCAACGCAATCTCGGTGCTGGCGGTCAGCGCACGGGGTTCGATGTATGACCCGTCCGCCGTTTTCTACATGTCCAAGCTGGTCACCGGCCCAGCCGCGGCGGACGTGGTGGACATCGAGGCACCTGCGGCGGACAACGTCGCCGCGGTCGCCCGGGCCAAGGGCTGTTCCCCGCACGACGTCACGGTCGTCATCCTGGACCGGCCGCGGCACGCCGAGCTCATCGAGGAAGTCAGGGCGGCCGGGGCCAGGATCAAGCTGATCATGGACGGCGACGTGGCCGGGGCCATCATGGCCGCCAGCGACGGCACCGGGGTCGACCTGCTGCTCGGCGTGGGGGGCACCCCGGAAGGCATCATCGCCGCGTGCGCGATCAAGTGCCTGGGCGGGATCATCCAGGGCCGGCTGGCCCCGCGTGACGAGGCCGAGCGCGACCGGGCCCTGGATGCCGGCCACGACCTGACGCACGTGCTCACCACTGACGACCTGGTCACCTCGGAAGACGCGTTCTTCGCCGCCACCGGCATCACCGACGGCGAGCTGCTGGCCGGGGTGCGCTACCGGGCGGGCGGCGCCACCACCCACTCACTGGTCATGCGCGCGCGGTCCGGCACCATCCGGACCAT
>JAWWPY010000326.1:0-3867 GCA_033854735.1 Streptosporangiaceae bacterium
TCTTCGAGCTTGCGCAGGTGGATGATCAGGTTGCCGGGGGTGAGCCCGATCATGTCCTGCAGGCGGGTGAAGGAGAGCGTGTCGCCGTCGGGCAGTGCCGCCAGCGTCGCGACGATCTTCAGCCGGGTGGGGACGTGGATCAGCGGGTCGAGTTCGTCGGTGGTCATGGCCGGGCGACGCTGCGGCGCTGCCCCCAGGCGACGGCGACGGCCTGGCCCAGGAGCACGGCGCACAGGCCTACGCCGGCGACTGCCCACGCCCCGGCCGGCCCGGCGAACGCGCCTGCGGCGCCGGTGGCGGCGACCGCGAGCCCGGTGGCGCACTCGCGCCAGCCTGCCCGGGCCGCCACGGCCGCCCAGGCCAGGCCCGGGACGATCAGCACCGTGGTCGGGTACCAGGCGAAGCTCACCCCGTTGGCGGCCAGCGCCCACATGAGCACGGGCGCGGCGGCCCATGCCAGCACCAGGACGGTGATCTCGGCGGGATGCAGCCGGGTGCCGCCGCGTACGCCGGCGAGCGCGCGCTTGCGGACCGCGACGGTGGCGGCGAAGTTGAGGACGACGAACGCGATCAGGATGGGGCTGTCCGCGGCGGTCGGGCCGTGGTAGGGGTGCTGTCCGCGGACGGAGAGCCAGATCGCGCCGAGGGTGGCCAGGACCGCGACCGCCCTGGTCGCCAGGAGCCACGGCGGGGAGGGCGCGAGCTTGCGGCGTGCCTGCTGGGTGGTGTGGCCCAGCAGGGCGGCGGCCTGCTGGGGGTCGAAGTTGCCGCCGTGGCCGGCGGTGGTGGTGTCGGGTGTGTGGTTCATGGTGTCTCCCTCCATCGGCTCTATGCCATAAAGTAGACTCTGCTTTATGGCGCAAAGTCAAGGGTTCGGGCCACCGAACTTTATGCCGCAAAGCCAGGCGGCCAGCGGCGGGATGGAGCCAGCGCGGAACGGCAGGATCGATGTAGTTGATGAGCCGCGGTCGCAGGTGCCGGCACCGGCCCGGCAGTGGTCAGGGTTCTCGGCACGATGCCGCGACCCGGAACCCCGTCTCGTTGAAGTGCGCGACCTCAGTGGCCAGCAGCGCCTTGAGGGTGACAGCGAGCGCCGGGCCGGTCAAGCCGGCCCTTCTGGGAGCGCAACGGCTTCATCCAGGTCGACACGATCGAGTCCGCCAGCTCCCCACCGGCGAGGGCGGCGGGATCACGCTTCATTTAAAGGAACTCAGTTTGCATGGCGGGTGCGGCGTGGATGCAAACTAGCCGGGCGCGGCCCGGGCCGAGGTTGGTGAAGCCGTGCGGGATCCCAGGAGGGCCGATGACAATGTCGCCCGGCCCGCCCTCGACGGTTTCGTCGCCGACCTGTACCAGAACCTGGCCCTCCAGGATGATGAAGGTCTCGTCGTAGGGATGGTGGTGCAGCTTCGGTCCTTGGCCGGGCTGGTTGTGCACGAGGAAGAACGACACCGATGATGGGCCGTGAGTGCCGCCCTCGAAGGTGCGGGAGATGTCATTGCCCGGCAGGTTCTCTGCGTTCACGTGGTACATGAGTCACGGCTGCCTTTCGGTGAGCGGATTGTCCGCTCGCTCAGCGGCCCTGCGGGCTACCTGGCCTCCCGCAGCTGCTGGGCGAGCCAGTCGGCGGCCTGCGGGCGCCACCGGTACGTCAGATTCATGCACACGTGGTTGCCCTCGTCGAACATCCACAGCTGCGCGTTGCGTGCCTCCTGGCTCACCCGGACGGCGTGCTGCCAGGGAACCAGGCGGTCGCGCTTGCCGAAGACCACGATCATCGGCTGGGTGATCCGGTCCGCCACCCCGGCCAGGCTCATCTGCGCCGCAAAGTCGTACGCTTCCTGCTTGGTGGATGCCCCGCAGCCGTGCATGAAGGTGGCCAGGCTGTGTGACGGCCGGTCACGGATCAGGTCCCCATAGTCGTAACAGCCACCGGAGATGACGACCGCCCGCAGGCGCGGCTCGAAGGCCGCTGCGCGGGCCCCGTAGTAGCCGCCCAGGCTCACTCCGAGCATGCCCACCCGCTCGCCGTCGAGGTCCTCCCGCTGGCCCAGCACGTCCAGGGCGGCTGCCACCGGCGCCTCAAAGTCAGGCCGGATCCCCAGCACCCGCCCAGTCTCGCCCTGTCCCGGCCCGTCCAGGGAAAAGGTCGCCATACCGCGGGCCAGGAACACGTTCTCGGCCGCGAAGAACTCTTCCTTGGTCGAATCCAGGCCGGCAATGAGCAGCACCAGGGGCGGCCGGTCCAGGCCAGGCGGGCGGCGCAGGTTGCCTACCATCGTGGCCCCGCCGAAGCCGATCGTGATCCGCTCGGCGGTGGGGTCGAGCAGGCGGTGCGCGCTGGTCATGGCCGCAACCGCCCGATCCGCCGCAGCGTCATGAGCGTCCATGTCCAGCATCCACACGAATTTGCCGAAGTGGTAACTGAGCGCGGCCCGTATCCACGACTCACCGGCCGTCCGCTGCCCGCCGCGGTCCTCCGCTTCGCGGGCCAGCGCCGCGTGCGTGTCGCCGTTGGCGCCCCAGCTGCTCAGCCAGTCCTCCCACCGCTCGATCCCGCCGGTCACCCGCGCGAAGTCGGACGGGTCAACACCCTGAGCAGTAAACCGGGGCCCCCAGTTGGCGATGGCCGAAAGGACCGCATCGTCAGGCACCAGGCCGCCTCCTGCCGTTGAGGCCAGCAGCGGGCTGGCCGGGGCCGACGGCCCGGGCCAGAGGAGGATCGTGGCCAGGGGCCGTGCAGCACGATGGATGAACGCGCCGTAAGCCTACGACCTCGGGTGCAGGCTGGGGCTTCTGGGATGTGCTGGCTACTGCCGCCGCCAGTTCGTCGCGGCGGATGAGGAGGTAGGTCACCGGGACCGCGGCCAGGCCGATTGCGCCGCAGGCCCAGAACGCCCATTGGAAGCCGCTGGTGAGTGCCGCGGCTGGTGCGGCGCCCTGGTGGAGCAGGGTGCTGGCGTGGGTGGCGGCGATCGTGGAGGCTAGTGCGACGCCGATCGCGCCGCCGAGCTGCTGGGAGGTGTTGAGGAGCCCGGAGGCCAGGCCGGCTTCGTGTTCGGCGACTCCGGCCAGGGCGGCGATCGACACCGGGATGAAGGCGAACGCGGTACCGATTCCGACGATGACGAACGGGCCGGCCAGGCTGGCCCAGTAGTGACCGTGCACGGGCACTTGGGTGGCCCACAGCACGCCGCCGCCGATCATGGCCATGCCGGCCGCCATCACGAGCTTGGCCGAGCCGCGGGTGACCAGCGCCTGCGACAGGCCGGCGAAGGCGACCGAGGTGAGCGACGCCGCCAGCCAGGCGAGGCCGGCCTTCAGCGCGGAGTAGCCGAGCACCTGCTGCATGTAGAGGGTGCCGATGAAGATGAACGCGAAGAAGCTGCCGCCGAGCAGCACGCTGACCGCGTTGGCGCCCGCCAGCGTCCTGCTGCCGAAGATCCGCAGCGGCATCAGCGGTGCCTCGACGCGCGTCTCGGTGACCACGAAGGCGGCGAGCAGGGCGGCGGACACCGCGAGCAGCGTCACCGTCCTGGCTGTGCCCCACCCGGCCTGCGGCGCGGTTGAGATCGCGTAGACCAGCAGCGACAGGCCGCCGGTCACCGTGACCGCGCCGAACGGGTCGTAGCGCCGGCGGGCCGTGGCGAGCCGGCTTTCCGGCACAAGGCGCGGGGCGAGCAGCAGCGCCGCGGCTCCGATCGGGACGTTGAGGAAGAAGATGTACTGCCAGCCGGCGTAGCGGGTAAGCACGCCGCCAGCGATCACCCCGACGGTCGCGCCGCTGGCCCCGATGGCGCCCCACACGCCCAGTGCCTTGTTCCGCTCGGCGCCTTCCGGGAACATGTTCATCACGATCGACAGCGC
>JAWWPY010000327.1:0-2509 GCA_033854735.1 Streptosporangiaceae bacterium
CTCCACTGGAGAGCACCAGCACGGGCGCCCGGTGCTGGGCGGCCAGCGTCAGCGCGGTCCGGAAGCGGTCACCCGGCCCGGCCATCATCACGATCGCGTCCACGTGCGCGGGCATCCCGGAGACAGGGAAGACGAACAACCGCGCGGTCAGCCCGCAGAACGCCAGGAACACGGCGGCAATGGTCCCGATCACGACCCGGCGCCGCCTGCGGCGCCGCGGGGCACGATCGTCCACCGTCCCGGCGGAGGCGTCCGGGACTTCGTTGGTCAGCACAGGCAGCCCTCGTGGCGGGGAAGGCGGAATAGCGGATGTTGTCGGGAAACAGGCTATGTGCCCGGCCGTGAGACACGCCCATGGCCTGGCCTTCCAGAAGCAATCCAGAGCTGGGGTTCAGCCCGGGGGCAGACAATGGGACGGTGATCGACGTCGAGCCGGCCCAGTTCGAGGACATGGTCGTGGCCGCGCTGGACAGCCTGCCCGAGGACCTCGGCCGGCTGATGCGCAATGTTGCGGTCACCGTCGAGCACGGCCCCGGGCCTCCGGGCCTGCTGGGGCTCTACCAGGGGATCCCGCTGACCAGCCGGACTTCGCAGTACGCCGGGGTGCTTCCGGACCGGATCACGATCTACCGGCAGGCCATCTGCGCGATCTGCCGCACTGAGGCCGAGGTGGTCGAGCAGGTCCGCCGGACGGTCATCCACGAGGTCGCGCACCACTTCGGCATCGGCGATGCCCGCCTCACCGAGCTCGGCTGGTGACCCGGCCCAGGAACCTCACGCCGTGGGCCGCACAAGTGGCTCGCTCTGGTGCGGCGTGCCCCGGGGCGATGCGCGGTGATCATCTCTCTCCGTGCTGCGCCGGGCCGTGACGAGAGCCGCGACCGTGCTAGCGCGAATCGGCCGCCCGAGTCGTTCATAAATGGCCTCGTATTCACGCTCAAGGGCTTGACGTTGGCCCGGTGAAAGCCGAGCGTAAAACGACATCGTACGAACGAGAGCATTGAGCTCGTCAGGAGTGTGCTCGATGAGCTTTGGCATGACTGCCACCTGAACATCGCCGAACAGGCGGCCGGCATAATGTTGCCCTATGTCGTAGCTGCCGAGCCAGGCCCATACCTCTGAGACGTTGCCACGGCGCTGCTCCATCCCAGCGAGCGTGGCGTCGAGATCCCTGTAGGCCGGCCAATTAGCGGCAATGTCCGGGGCGACCTTTCTCATGGCAGCGAGTACTGCTTCCTGATCTCGCCTGCTACGCGGCTCCTCAAGTCCGAAGTACTGCACGAGGGCGAGCGTTCCACCGGGAACAAGCACGTCAGCGGTCTTCTGCCAACTGACCTTGGGGTCAACCCAGTGAAACGCGGACGCAGAGAATACGGCCTGAAACTGCCCGCGGGGAAGCAGTGCATCCTCAAACCGGGCGTTCACGAATTCCACCTCCCCAGCACCTTCCAGGTTCTGCCTGGCCAGTGCTATGAGGCTCTTGCCGGGTTCGAGTGCTGTGATGCGCAGGCCCCGAGCGGCAAGGCCGCGCGTCAGCTGGCCGCTTCCACACCCGACCTCAAGCACATGATCACCGCTCCTGATCCCTGCGGCCTGACAAGCCTGGCCGACGAGTTCGTCAGGGTAAGCCGGACGGCGGCGGTCGTACTCAGCCGCGATCTCATCAAAGACCTTGCCGTAGCGACGTGCAGTGGATTCTGGCAGCCGTGTCATTCACGGGCCTCCGTTCATGCTCGTTACCGTGCTCGCCAGGTGAGCGGACGCGGGTGTGGCCTGGCGAAGCCATCACGGAGTGACGGCTCGCAGGGTCACGATGGAGATCTGTCCGCGGCCGATGATGGCCGCCGCCGCGATGCGATCAGCAAGCTCAACCAGCTGCTCAGGCCGGACCGGGCATGACCGTTGCTGTCACTTCTGCTGTCAGTGCCGATTCCGGGCCCGGCCCAGGGGAGCGGGCCGGGCCGGGACGTGGGTGGGCCTAGATGGACTTGAACCATCGACCTCCGCCTTATCAGGGCGGCGCTCTAACCGGCTGAGCTATAGGCCCTTGCCTGCGGCACCCGGGGCGCGTGTCACACGCCAGACTCCCCGGGAAATGCCGCCGCGTAAGGCTATCGCACTTTGCGGGCCACCCGTCAGTCGGTCTCCCGGAGGGTGACCTCGATGCCGCCGCCCAGGTGCGTGACCAGGTTGTAGATCATGGCGCCGACCGTGGACAGGGCCGTGATCAGGACGATGTTCACCGCGCCGAGCAGCATGGTGTAACCGAGCACCCGCGAGGCCGAGAACCAGTGACTGAGCTGGGTCCCGGACGAACCGGAGCTGGACGTGACGCTGGTCAGCGTGTGCTGGATGGACGTGAACACGCCCAGGCTGGACAGCACGAAGTACAGGAACGCCACAGCCACGAAGAGCACGACCCAGGCGACCAGCGACATGAGGAAGCTGAACTTCATCACCGACCACGGCTCGAGCCGGGAGACGACCAGGTCGGCCCGCCGGGCCTGGG
>JAWWPY010000328.1:0-32250 GCA_033854735.1 Streptosporangiaceae bacterium
CGAACGCGTCGATGAGCGGCTCCTCGCCCAGGAACAGGCCCCGGGCCTGGTCAACCTCGCCGACGACGACACTGGCCCCCAGCGTGACGTGCCCCTCATCGAGCGGTATCCGGCCGAGCAGCGCACCCAGGAGCGTCGTCTTGCCAGATCCGTTGGCACCGGCGACCGCGACCCGGTCCGCCCAGTCGATCTGCAGGTCAACTGGGCCGAGCGTGAACGCACCGCGCCGGACGACAGCGCCCCGCATCGAGGCGACTATCGTCCCGGCCCGGGGCGCGACCGCGATCTCCATGTGCAGGTCCCATTCTTTTCGCGGCTCCTCGACGACGTCGAGGCGTTCGATCAGGCGCTCGGTCTGGCGCGCCTTCGCCGCCTGCTTCTCAGTCGCCTCCGTGCGGAACTTGCGCCCGAGCTTGTCGTTGTCCGGCTGCTTGCGCCGGGCGTTTTTGACGCCCTTCTCCATCCAGGCCCGCTGCGTGTGAGCGCGGGTCTCCAGGCTCGCGCGCGCGGCGGCGTACTCGTCGTAGTCCCCGCGCGCATGCCGCCGGGCCACGTCGCGCTCAGCCAGGTAGGCCTCATAACCGCCGCCGTACGTGGTGACCTGCTGCTGAGCCGCATCGAGCTCGATGACCCGGGTGACCGTCCGGGTGAGGAACTCGCGGTCGTGGCTGACCAGGACAGTCCCGGCCCGCAGCCCCGGGACGAACGCTTCCAGGCGGGCCAGGCCATCGAGGTCAAGGTCGTTGGTCGGCTCGTCGAGCAAGAACACGTCATAGCGGCTGAGCAGCAGCGATGCCAGCCCGGCCCGGGCGGCCTGGCCGCCGGACAGCGCCGTCATCGCATGGTCGAGATCCACGGTCAGGCCGAGATCGGCCACCACGGCACCAGCGCGCTGGTCCAGGTCCGCGCCGCCCAGCGCGAGCCACCGCTCCAAGGCCCGCGCGTAGTCGTCATCCGCGGCCGGAATCCCGGCCGCGAGCCCGTGTGCTGCCGCCTGCATCGCGTCGTCGGCCGCCGCGACGCCGGTGCGCCTCGCGAGGAACTGCCGCACAGTCTCGTGTGGCCGGCGGTCCGGCTCCTGCGGCAGGTGCCCGATTGTCGCACCCGGCGGGCTGATCGTGACCGTTCCGGCGTCCGCCGATCTCAGCCCGGCGAGGACCCCGAGCAGAGTGGACTTGCCCGCGCCGTTCACGCCGACCAGGCCGATCACGTCCCCTGGCCCGGCCACCATATCAAGATCAGAAAAAAGGGGCCGGTCACCGTATGCCACGGCGAGGCCCTTGACGACGAGTGTCGCGCTCATGAGAGCGCCAGCCTACCCGCCGCCCCACGTCACCCCGGGCCGGCGAAGACGATATGCCCTTCGGCATGCGCAATGACCGGCCCGATGGCGATGTATCTCACCGTGCAGGAAGTGGCGCAGCGCACGACGATGGTCCGGGCGCTTCCCTCCGTCGCGACCAGCAGGTCACCGGGGCGGACGCCCGCCTTGAGCAGTTCCGAGCCCGGCAGGCGCAGGATGCTGTCCGTGCCCGGGTGCCGGTTGCCCTTGGAGAACCGGTCGGCGAGATACGCCGAATCGCGCGCGCCGAATCCGGGCGGTACGAATCCGGTGCTCTCGACACCGATGTCGCCGCCGTGCGGCAGGCCGGAGGATGCCAGCGTGACCACGGTGCCGTCCGGCCCGATGGCGAAGACCTGGCCGGTCGACTCATTGGGGGCGACGAGGTCCCCGCCGTAGCGGCCGAACGAGGCGGGCGCCACCGTGATGCCGCCTTCCACGACCGGGGCATGCGTGGTGATCGTGCGAATCCCGCCCGCGCAGTCGATCGCCAGCACGCTCGTTCCACTGTGGTTCCTGGCCGTGACGATGAGCTTGTGCCCGAAATGCCCGGCGGAGTCGAACGTGATCCCGTCCGGGGCCACAGTGGCGGGCAGGCTCACGAAGCGCCTGGCCCGGCCATCCGCACCGATCAGGATGACGCCCGGGCGCTTTCCCGGCTGCAGCGCGAAGATCGTGCCGTTGCTGAACGAGCACCCGGTCCCGGCGACACGGCCGTTCCCGGCCAGCGTGATGTACGGCTCGGGCCCGATCGCGGTTGAGTAACCGCCCGGCCCCCGGGCGGACGGCCTGAGGACGCCGCCCGGGCTCAGGACGGACAGGCGCCCGGCGGCAGCCACCGTGAACGAGCCGTCGCCGCGCGGGCCCGCGAGATCCACTACGCCAGGGACGTGCAGGAACTGGCTCCAGCGCCCCGCCGGCCCGGCGCGATGGGCAGCGGGGGCACCGGAGGAGCACGCGGCCAGCGCCAGGCCCAGCGTGAGGCTGAGGCAGGCGGCTCGCCGGTGATGGCGTTTCACAAGAGCCCAAGTGTACGGAATGGCCCGGGCGCTACAGGGCATTCCGGACGATCTCCAGCGGATGCAGGGCCGGCCGCCCGGTCCCGTGCGCTATCTGCTGCCGGCAGGAGACACCCGTCGCCGCGATGATCGCGTTCTGCGCTTCAGCCCTGATGGCGGGGAAGAGCCGGAGCTCGCCGATGCTCATGGACAGTTCGTAGTGCTCCGCCTCGAAGCCGAATGAGCCGGCCATGCCGCAGCATCCGGCGTCAACTTCGATGACGTCGGCGCCGGGGATGCTGCGGAGCAGGGCCGTGGTCGCGGCGGTACCCGCGAGCGCCTTCTGATGACAGTGGCCGTGGAACACGATGCGGCGGCCGCTGACCGCGGGGTCCGGCGGGAGGACGAGCCTGCCGTCGGCGATCGCCGCCAGGAGCAGTTCCTCCGGCAGCGCGGTGGCCGCGGCCACCCCACGGGCCTGCGGGTCGTCCGGGAGCAGGGCCGGGTACTCGTCGCGCAGGGTCAGCAGGCACGATGGCTCCACCCCGACGATGGGCACGCCACGGGCGGCCGCGTCGCCCAGGCGGCCGACCATGTCCGCCGCCATCCGCCGGGACTGGTCGAGCAGCCCCTTGGACAGGCTGGCCCGGCCGCAGCACCCGGCGTCCTCCAGCCGGACCTGCCACCCAGCCAGTTCCAGAAGTTCGATGGCGGCCCGGCCCGCGGAGGGCTCGGTGAAGGTGGTGAAGGAATCAGCCAGGAAGATCAGCTCGCCCTGGGATGCGGGCCTGGCCGGCGCCGGCCGCCGCCGGAACCAGCGGCGCAGGTCCTGGCGGTGGAATCGCGGCAGCGGGCGGGCGGAGGTGACGCCGAGCCAGCGCTCCGCCAGGAGGCGGGCAGGCCGCCACCCGCTGGCGAGATTGGACAGCGGGAAGGCGGCCGAGCCCATCCGGTTCAGCGCGCGGATCGAGCCGAACACGCGCGAGCGCAGCGGGACGCCGTGCTGATCGTGGTAGACGGCGAGGGCTTCCGATTTCAGCGCGGCCATGTCGACCCCGAGCGGGCACTCGCTCTGGCAGGCCTTGCACTCAAGGCACAGGTCAAGGATGTCGTGCAGCCGCTCGTCGCCCAGCGCGGCGCGCGGGTCGGGCATGGTGAGCGCCTTCACCAGGGCGTTCGCCCGGCCCCGGGTCGAGTGTTCTTCGTCGCGGGTGGCCATGTACGACGGGCACATGACGCCGGTCGCGGACTTCCGGCACAGCCCGATGTTCATGCAGCGGTCCGCCGCCCCGCGCATGCCGCCGGGAGCGTCGAACCGGAGCCGGGTCGGGAACGGCAGGCCAGCGGGCAGCGCCACGTCCCGCAAATGATCCGTCATGGCGGGCGCGTTCACGATCTTCCCCGGGTTCATCCGGTTCCCGGGGTCGAAGAGCTGTTTCGTCTCCTGCATGGCGCCGTAGAGCGCGTCGCCGAAGACGCGGCGGTTGAACTCGCTGCGGGCCAGCCCATCGCCGTGCTCGCTCGAGTTGACCCCGCCGAACTCCAGCACCAGGTCGCGCACCTCCTCGGCGACCGCGCGCATCAGCTCCGGCTGCCCAGGTGCGGTGAGGTCCACGAACGGGCGGATGTGCAGGCAGCCGACCGAGCAGTGGCCATAGAAACCGGCCGTCAGGCCGCGGGCGTCCAGGATCTCCCGGAAACGCCGGGCATAGGAGGCCAGCTTGGCCGGCTCGACGGCGGTGTCCTCGACAAAGGCCAGCGGCCGGCGGGAACCGGAACTCGCCGCCATGAGCAGCCCCAGTCCGGCCTGACGGACCTTCAGCAGCGCCGCCTGCTCCGCGGAATGAACCGCCCGGAGCGTGTGGAAGCCGTGGCCGTGGGCCTGCCAGCGCTGGTCAAGCCGGTCGAGCCCGGCCACCGCTTCGGCCAGCGTGTCACCGAAGAACGTCACGAACAGCAATGCATCCGGGTCGCCGTGCAGTATCGATCCCAGCGCCTGGTATTCGATCTTCTGGCGGGACAGCTCCAGGATGGTGCGGTCGAGCAGCTCAACGGCGGCGGGCTGGCAGGCCAGTGCGTCTTCGGTGGCCTCGATCGCGGCCGGCGCGGACGTGAAATGGCCCACGGCGATGACCCGGTGCCTGGGCGCCGGCACGAGCTGCACCGTCGCCTCGACCACGGTGACCAGCGTGCCCTCCGAGCCCACCACGAACTTGGCCAGATCAAGCGGGGCGTGTCCGTTGAGTCTGTCCAGGCGGTAACCACCGGATTGCCGCCAGAACCGGGGAAAACCGGTGGTAATAGCCTCCCGGTGGCGTTCGGCGAGCAGAGGCAGCTCCCGGCAGATGGCGCCGTCCAGGGTGGGCGAGGCGGCGCGGCTGAGCCGTTCCTGGTCGGTCAGCGGGCCGAACCGGGACCGGCTCGCGTCCGACAGCACCACGTCCAGGGCCAGCACATGGTCGATGGTCATGCCGTACCGCACCGACTGGCTGCCAGCTGAGTTGTTGCCGATCATCCCGCCGAGTGTCGCCCGGTTGCTCGTGGAAGTGTCCGGGCCGAACATGAGCCCGTGCGGGGCGGCGGCCAGGTTCAGCTGTTCCTGGACGACACCGGGCTGCACCTGGGCCACCCGCTGCTCGGCGTCGATCTCGATGATCCTGCTCATGTGCCGGGACAGGTCCATCACGATCGCGTGCCCGACCGTCTGGCCGGCCAGGCTGGTGCCGGCCCCCCGCGGCAGCACCGGAACGCCGAACTCCGCGGCGGTGGACACCACGGCGGCCACGTCGCCGGCATCGCGGGGGAAGACCACGCCGATCGGCTCGATGGCGTACATGCTCGCGTCGCGGGAGAACAAGTGCCTGCTGTAAGCGTCGAAGCGGACCTCGCCGCCGACCACGGCGCGCAGCGCCGCCGCGATATCCCCAGCATCACCAGACGCCTCGTGCCCCACGCCCGGCTTCACGGCACCATGCTAGTAGCAGCGGCGAAAGGACAGATAGATGGCGTATCACAGCGGCCGGCACTTCCTCCAGATCCCTGGGCCGACGAATGTCCCTGGGCGGGTGCTGCGGGCGATCGCCGCGCCGACCATCGATCACCGTGGCCCCGAGTTCGCCGAACTGGCCCGCCAGGTGATCGCGGGCGCCGGGTGGCTGTGCGGCACCTCCAGGCCGGTCGCCCTGTATCCGTCGTCGGGTACCGGGGCGTGGGAGGCTGCGCTCGTCAATACGCTCTCGGCCGGCGACCGCGTGCTCGCCTTCGACACCGGCCATTTCGCCACCCTGTGGTCCCGGATGGCCGGGAAGCTGGGCCTGGAGGTCGACCTGGTCCCCGGCGACTGGCGGCAGGGTGTCCAGCCCGGCCAGGTTCTGGAGAAGCTGTCCGCGGACCCTGGTCACCAGATCAAGGCGGTCACGGTCGTCCAGAACGAGACCTCCACTGGGGCGGCCAGCCAGATACCGCTGATCCGGGCGGCCATCGACACCGCCGGCCATCCGGCATTGCTGATCGTCGACGCGATTTCCTCGCTCGGGTCGATCGACTATCGCCACGATGAGTGGGGTGTGGACGTCACCATCTGGTGCTCGCAGAAAGGCATGATGCTGCCCCCAGGCCTGGGCCTCAACGCGATCAGCGAGAAGGCCCTCCGTGCGTCGCGCCACGCCCGGCTGCCGCGCAGCTACTGGGAATGGGAGCCGGTGCTCGCCGCGGCCGGGACCGGCCTGTTCCCTTACACGCCGGCGACCAACCTGCTCTTCGGGCTCCGTGAGGCGCTCGCCATGTTCACCGAAGAGGGACTGCCCGCGGTCTTCGCCCGGCACGCCCGGCACGCGGAGGCCACCCGCCGGGCGGTCCGCGGCTGGGAACTCGAAATCCTGTGCCAGAATCCCGACGACTATTCCAGCACGCTCACCGCGGTGATGCTTCCCGCCGGGCATGACGCGGACCAGGTGCGCCAGCTGATACTGGACCGGTACAACATGTCGCTGGGCGCCGGGCTCGGCCGCCTGGCCGGGCGGGTGTTCCGCATCGGCCACCTCGGGGATCTCGGCGAGCTGTCGCTGGCTGGCGCGCTGTGCGGGGTGGAGATGGGGCTGGCCCAGGCGGGAGTGCCGATCGCCCGCAACGGCGTCAGTGCCGCGCTCGGCTACCTCGGATCCGCCTGCTGACCGGCGGCAGCTACCCCGTGCTGGCCGCAGGCGGCGGCCGCAGAATTCCGCGGATGATGCCGCGGCTCATCAACTCGGCCGGAGTGAGCCGCAGCTGCGCAGCGACCTGTGGCACGTCACCGGCCGGGAGCTTGAGTATCGAGGCGGCCAGCTCCGGGGCCGTCACCGCCAGGTAGCCGTCCCAGGCCAGCCACAGGTCGGTCGGTGACGCCAGCGCGAGGGCCCCGCCTGACACACCCTCGCCGATCACCACCGAAGTGATCGGCACCGGGCAGGACGCGATCGCGACGAACAGCTCAGCGATCGCCGTGCCGACCCCGGCCGCCTCGTCGCCGGGTGCGGCCGCCGCACCCGGCGTGTCGATCAGGGTGAGTACCGGCCGGCCGAACCGTGCGGCCAGCCCGAGGAGGCGGGTGGCGGTCCTGAAGCCGGCCGCGGTGGTCCGCTGGCCGGTCTGGGCGATATAGGCGATCGTGGTGCCACTGTGCTGGCCGGAACCACTGTGCTGGCCGGAACCACTGTGCCTGCCGAAGCCACAGCGCAGCCCATCGTCCACACCGCCGCAGCGGTCGCCGCGGATCTCGAAGGTCGGCCCGAAGTAGGCGGCCAGCCAGCGGTCGGCGCGGGCCCGATGGGGGCTTCGGGCCCCCCCGACCTGCGCCCAGCCGTCCCGCACAGGACTGTCGGCGGTGTCAGCGTCAGCCGGCCAGGGAGGCACCGGCGCACGATTCGGCGTGCCGCCACGCGACCGCGGTGCCAGCAGCCGGAGGATCGCGGCGACCTGCCCGCGCAGCCGGTCGGGCGGAGACAGCGCGTCGACGAAACCGTGGGCCCATTGGCCGTCAGCGAGGAACTCCCCGGACTCAGGATCCGCGCCGGCCGGGCGGGTGCGCGAACCCGAGAAGCTCACCCTCGCGCCCGGCACGCCGATGAGCACGTCAGCCCCCGCGATGAGGGACGACCACACGCCGCCCGTGGTCGGGTCGCCGGCCACGGCGACATGAGGGATGCCCGCGCGCCGGGCACCAGCGATCGCCGCCGCGACGACCTGCATCTGCACCAGTGCGCTGGTGCCCTCCTGCATCCTCGATCCGCCCGAGGCCGCGATGCAGACGATCGGGAGGCCCTCCGCGGCCGCCACGGAGAACGCCCGGGCGATCCTGGCGCCTTCGGCGGCTCCCATCGAGCCGCCCAGGAACGAGAATTCGAAGCCGACGAGCACGCAGGGTTCCGCAGCGACCGTCGCCACGCCGGTAGTCACGGCATGCCGTGCGCCGGTCGCGTCGCGGGCCCGGCGGAGCTGTTCCTCGTAGCCCGGCCAGCCGCTGGGGTTGCCCACCCCGGTCTCCTCGCCGAAGCTCCGCAGGCTGCCGGCGTCGGCTATCGCGTGGTAGAGCGCGCGCTGGCCGGCCTGCCCCGGCGCGACGGAGTCAGAGGTCATCAGCCTGCGCGTGGCCAAGAAGGGCCGCACGGACCTCACCGGTGTGCTCGCCCAGCGTCGGCGGCGGCAGGCCGGCGGCCAGCGGACTCCGGCTGTAGCGCACCGGATTGCCTGGCACGCGGATGGTTCCCAGCAGCGGGTGATCCACTTCCCACGCCAGGTTCTCTGCGCGGGCCTGCTCGCTGTCATAGACCTTGTCCAGGGTCTTCAGCTCTCCAGCGGGCACGCCGGCCTGGCGCAGCGCGGCCAGCCAGTCCGCCACGGTGCGGGTGCCGAGCCCGGCGTTCAGCATCCGCTCCAGCTCGTCGAGGTGGCCCAGGCGCAGCGCATTGGTGGCGAACCGGCGGTCGGCCGGGTCCAGCCCGACCAGCGGGGCGAACCGCCGCCAGATGTCCTCGTTGCCCACCGCGACGACCAGGGGGCCGTCCGCGGCGTCGAACATGCCGTAGGGCGCCACCGTCGGATGGTGATTACCCGAAGGCCCCGGCACCTGGCCCGCGATCAGGTACCGAGTGGCCTGGAACGTGTGCACGCCGACCTGCGCGGCCAGCAGTGAGGTGGTCACGCGCTGGCCGAGCCCGCTGTGCGCCCGTTCCATCAGGGCACCGAGCACGCCGATCACGCCGAACAGGCCCGCGCTGACGTCCGCGATCGGAACGCCGACCTTGACGGCCGGGCTCGCCGCCGTCCCGGTCAGGCTCATCAGCCCGCCCTCGGCCTGCAGGATCTGGTCGTAGCCGACCCGGTCCCGGTCGGGCCCGGTCTCGCCGAAGCCGCTGATGCCCAGCCGGACCAGGCGCGGGTTCAGCTCGGCCAGCCGGTCATCGCCCAGCCCCAGCCGGTCCATCACCCCCGGGCGGAAGTTCTCGATCAGCACGTCGGCCCAGCGCACCAGGGCCTCAACGAACGCGCGCTCGGCCGGGTCCTTCAGGTCGATGGCGACGCTCCGCTTGCCCCGGTTGACCGACAGGAAATAGGTGCTCTCGGTGCCATCGCCGGCGGCCATGAACGGCGGGCCCCACTGCCTCGTGTCGTCCCCGGTTACCGGCCGCTCTACCTTGATCACCTCAGCGCCCATGTCGCCGAGCAGCATCGCCGCGTACGGCCCGGCGAGCACCCGGGCCAGGTCAAGCACGTGCACGCCGACGAGCGGGCCGCTAGGGACATGGCGCTCGGCCGCTGGCCCCGGGAGATGGTTCACCGCCATCGAATCCTTCCTCCTCGGGCTCCCGCCGCGGTCCCAGCGGGCGGGACCTGGCCCGCCGCGCGTGGGCGAAGCGGCGGGCCAGTGCCCGGCGGCTCGTTATGGCGTCGCTGCGGCGAGCGCGCTCGCCGTCATCACGGAGATCTGGCTCTCCACGCCCGCTGTCGTGGGCTGGAAGGCGCCGTACGGGCCGAACGCGTTGTTGTACTTGTTGTAGTCCAGGCTGCCGCTCGCGCCCTCGTAATTGATCTTCGTCCCGGCCTTCAGGAGCTGCAGGCAGGACGAGTACGTATAGCACGCGGTGCCCGGCGGGTCCGTCACCTTGGTCATGTCGTGCGCGACCGTAGTGCCGTTGGTGGTCTTGGCGTACTGGTCGGCCAGCGCGAGGGAGACGACCGCGTCATAGGCGTAGTTCGCGTTGGCCAGCGGGCCGGCCGACTTCTGGCTGGGGTAGAGCTTGTTGAACTGGTTGGTGAAAGCGGTCGTGGCCAGGCTGGAGACGGATGTCCCGTAGATCGAGGTCAGCACCGCGTGCGCGGTCGGGTAGCCGATCGCCTTGAGGTAGTCGCTGCCACTGGTGACGTCCGTGCCGACCCACGGGATCGACTGCCCGCCCAGCTGCTTGAACTCCCGGAACAGGACGGCCGCGGTCGGCGGGTCCTCCTGCGTGAAGATGACCTGCGGGTGCGCGTTCAGCGCCGCGCGTACCTGGCTGACGTAGGACGTCTGGTCGGGGGTCACGATGATGGTCTTCAGGATCGTGCCGCCCAGCTTCGTGAACGTGTCGGAGACCGGCTTGAGGAACGTCTGGGCCGCCGGGTCGGAGTAGAACAGCATGACGGCGCGTGAGTAGCCCTTGTTGTGCGCGTACAGTGCCATGGCCACGCCGAGCTGCGAGTCAGACGGGCTGTCCCGGAAGAAGTACTTGTCGGTCTGGTGGTCGCGGGCCGTGTCGCCACCCTGGAACTCATCCACGATGTGGTTGGAATCCAGGATCGGCTCCACCCCGTTGATCTCCTGGGTTTCCGGGCCGATCACCCCGCTGATGGTCTTCGTCAGCATCTGGTTCGTCGCCGTGACGCCGTCAGCGACATCGCAGCCGGTGTCACCGGTCACGAGCTGGACCTTGCGGCTCAGGACTCCGCCTGCGGCGTTGATCTCACTCTGGGCGACCTTGGCCCCCTGGATCATCGCCTGGCCAAGGCTGGCCAGCCGGCCCGTGAAGCAGGAAAGGACGCCATAGTTGACCGGGCCGGATGAACTGCTGCCCCCGCCCGATCCGTTGGTTGAGGACGCACAAGCGGCCAGCAGGACGGCTGCCGCGCAGGCGCCGACTGACCTCCTGATCATGGGATGTTTCACGGTGGTTCTCCTTATCCTGTGCGGGCCCTCCGGCGGCACTGCCGGAAGCTCGTGCGGTGCCCGGCCCTCAGGCTCGCGTGGTCAATTCATGCGGCCGACGTAGAGCTCCACGACCGTCTCGTCGTGCAGCAGATCCTGTGCGGGACCGTCCAGCCTGTTGCGCCCGAGCACGAGGATGTAGCCCCAGTGCGCATGGCGGAGTGTCCGCCGGGTGTTCTGCTCGACAACGCAGATCCCGACGCCAGTTGCGGCGATCTTCTCGATCTGCTCCCAGAGCGCTCCCTGGAGCAGCGGCGACAGCCCGGCGCTCGGCTCGTCGAGCAGCATCACGGCGGGCTCGAGCATGAGGGCCCGGGCCAGGGCCAGCATGCTGCGCTGACCTCCGCTGAGCATCCCGGCCCGGCGGCGCAGCGACGCGCCGAGGTCGGGGAAGAGCTCGCACACTTCGCCGATGCGCTCACTCACGCCGCGGCGGCGCGTGTACGCGCCCATTTCCATGTTCTCCCGGACAGTGAGATCGGGGAACACGTTGGAGACCTGGGGGACATAACCCAGGCCGCGCTTGACGAGCTTCTCCGGGGGCATGTTCGTGGTCTTCTCGCCCCGGACATAGACCTCGCCGCCCGATGCCTTCAGCACTCCGCTCAGCGCCTTGAGCAGCGTGGACTTGCCGGCGCCGTTCGGCCCGACGATTGCGGTGATCTTCTTCGCGTAGACGGTCAGCGAAACGTCCTCGATGATCGGCGGCCCGCCGTAGCCGGCCGTCACCCCATCGGCGCGCAGCACCACCCCGGGCGCGGGCTCATTCATGGCTCAGGTCCATCCCAAGATAGGCGTCGACCACCCTGGGGTTGTCGCGCAGGCCGGAGAAGGGCCCCTGCGCGATGACCTCGCCAAGATCCATAACGACCACCCGATCGCAGGTCTTCTCGATGAACGGGAGATTGTGCTCGACCACGATCACGGTGCGGCCCTCGGCGGCGAAGGTCCCGACGGCCTCGCCGATCCGGCCGCCGAGCACCGGATTGACGCCTCCCATCGGCTCGTCCAGGATGATCAGGCGGGGCTCGGCCGCCGCCATGCGCGCGAATTCCAGCAGCCGTTTCTGGCCGCCGCTCAGCCGCACCGCACGCTCGTTCTTCAGATCTGCCAGCTGGAACCGCTCAAGGATGGCCCTGACCTCGACCCGGTCCGCCTCCTCCGCGCGCCGGATCCGGCGGGCCTGGGTCATCGAGCGCCAGAGGGACTCGCCGGCGAACCGGCGCCGCGCCAGCAGGACGTTGTCCATCACGGTCAGGTTCCGCCACTCGCGCGGTGTCTGGAACGTGCGTATCAGCCCGAGTCGGGAAATGACCTCGGGGCGTTTCCCGACCAGCTGCTGGCCCCCGAACCTGATGCTGCCGGAGTCGGGCTGCCCGAAGCCGGACACCAGGTCGACCACTGTGCTCTTGCCTGCGCCGTTCGGCCCGATCAGGCCGACCACCTGGCCTTCGGCGACCGAGAACGTGCACTCCCGGACGGCATGAATGCCGCCGAAGGATTTCGTCAGTCTCTCGATCTCGAGCAGCGCCGGGCTCACTGCGCGCTCCCGTCCTCGGCCGGGCCGGTGGCGACCGCCGGCGCGGGCCCGGCGGCCGGGCGGCCGGCCGATGCGGCGGCGCGCGCCCGCAGCGGCCCCAGCCGCGCTCCCAGCCCAGGCCCCCGGTCCACCCCCGGCCCCCGGTCCACCCCGGGCCGCTCCCTGAAGATCCCTTCAGGCCTGAACTTGAGCATCAGGATGATCAGGAGGCCGATGAGGATCTGACGCATCGCCGGGCCGAACTCGGGCCGCGACGCCGGCGACGGCAGGAACCTGGTCAGCTCGATGAAACCGATGTAGACGACGAACACGCCGATGATGACCCCGCGGGGGTTGCCGCGGCCGCCGACCAGTATCGCCGCGTAGATCACCAGGAGCTCCTGGGGGGTCCAGGCGGACGGGTTGAACGCGCTGATGAAGATCGCGAAGAGCCCGCCGGTCAAGCCGGCCAGGGCCGCACCGAACAGGTAGGCGCGGTATTTCGCGGTGAACACCGTGCGCCCGTACGCGGCCGCGGCCCGCTCGTCCTCGCGCACCGCCCGCAGCATCCGGCCGAACGGGCTCCTCGACAGCCGCTGCACGAGGAGATAGGCCAGGAACAAGACGACGAGCACCACGAAGAGCAAGACAACGCGGTAACCGTTGTAGGTGAGGCGCAGCGCCGTCTGCCCCGGGTTGATCAGCCCGTACAGGCCGTTGTAACCGTCGAAGAGCGGCGTGAAGTTCTCCACCCAGAGGTACAGCGCGCTCACCGCGCCGAGGGTCGTGACGGCGAAGTAGATGTCGCGCAGGTTCCGCAGCGCGATGGCGCCGATGATGGCGGCGAGGCCCACGACGACGACATCGGCCAGCAGCATGGCGAGCGGGACGGGGAGGTGCCAGCCGAGGATGTACTTGACCGGCGCGACCGGCTTGCCGATCGCCAGCACGAAGGTCATGTAGCTGCCGATGGCCAGGTACCCGTAGAACGCCAGGTCGAAGTCGCCGGCCCAGCCCCAGACTACGTCGAGGCCGAGGGCGAGGATGGCGAAGATAGCGGCCTCGGTGATGATGCTGACCCAGTACATCAGGCACGCACCGCGGCGGCGCTGCGGCGGACGAAGACGCCGTTGGGCCGGAACAGCATGAGGAGCACGAGGAGCAGGAAGGCGAACACGAGCTCGTAGGCCGAGCTGGTGTACGTACCGGCGATCTGCAAAACGATCCCGACCAGGATGGCCCCGCCGAAGGTGGCGTACGGCCGCCCGATGCCTCCCGCGACCGCCGCCGTTATGGTGAGCAGCAGGAAACTGAAGCCCAGGGTCGGGCTGAAGGTTCCTATCGTGTCCGCGAGCACGAAACCCGCGAAGCCAGCGACCGCTCCCGCCAGGGCCCAGGTCTGCATGACGATCCGCCGGGCGGGTATCCCGCTGACCTGGGCGAGCGCCCGGTCCTGGGCGACCGCCCTGACCGCCTTGCCGAAACGCGTGCGCTGCAGCAGGAGGTAGATGAGGCCCGCGACGGCCAGCGCCGAGAAAATCACCTCGATGTCAGAGGTTGTCCACAGGAACGGGCCCACGTGATGCAGGCGACCTTGCGTGAACGTGTACGAGACGCTCGCCGCCCCGTACAGGATGATGAGCACGTTCTGCACGATGAGCGACGCTCCGAGCGTCGCGATGAAAACCGTGATGGCGGTGCGCCCCCTGAACTGCTCGATCAGCCCGGCGTTCAGGACCAGCCCGGCGGCCATGCCGGCGGCCGCGGCGATCAGCGCCGCGGCGGCCACGCTCTGATGGAAGAAGGTCTGCGCGCTGTAGGCGGCGTAGGCACCGATGGTGAGGAACTCGCCGTGCGCGAAGTTGGCCACCCGGCTGACCGCGTACTCGAGCGTGAACGCGACCGCTGACAGCGACAGGATCGCCGCCGTCGAAAGTCCGAGGCCGACGCTCACAAGGAAAGTGCCCATGTCATCCCTTGGCGCAACTAGGGGGCAGCTGGTGGGGAGGCAAGTGACAAAGAGAGTCAGTGGCTGAGCCAGTAGCCCGAACGATAATGTTAGCTATCCTGAGTGTCAACGGGCTCCTGCTGGCTCCTGTGGCTGCCGTGGCGGGCGAGGATGCCCGAGGGGTTGCCCGAGCTGTTCACCGGGGACGCCCCGGCTAGAGGATCGAGGCGACGAAACGCCATGCGAGCGGGTCAGCGGGCCGGCCGGCCGAGCACCGAGTCCCTCCGTGCTCCCGACCGGCGCCGCCTTTACGAGCAGCTTGCCGCCCGGCTGATCGACTATGTCGAGGTGACGGGGCTCGGGATCGGCGATCGCCTGCCTTCTGAACGAGATCTCGCGGAGGCCTTGCAGGTGAGCAGGGCATCGGTGCGGCAGGCGACGGTCGCGCTCGAGGTGCGGGGCACGCTGGAAGTACGGCATGGCGATGGCATCTATCTCACCTCCCTGCCCAACGACTCAGGCCATCTCATGGAGCTGATGACGCAACGGCACCGGCTCCCCGCGATTCTCGAGGCCAGGGAGGCGCTGGAGACGCAGCTGGCCGCCCTGGCCGCGACGCGCAGGACCGACGCGGACGTCTCGGCCATGGACGGGGCGCTCGATGCCATGGCGGCCGACATTGACGCGGACGGTCTCGGCGAGGATGGTGATCGGCTCTTCCATGAAGCCGTCACCCGGGCCGCGAGCAGCCCACTGCTTGCGGACTTCATGGCCGCGCTGGCCGTGCCGATCAGTGAGACCCGGCGGAGTTCACTGGGTGAGCCGGGCCGGCCTCCGCGCTCGCTCAAGGCGCACCGCCGGATCCTGGAGGCTATCCGCAGCGGTGACGCGCCCGGGGCCCGGCAGGCCATGCGCCGCCATGTGAACATGGTGGCAGATATCGGGCTGCTCAGGTGGTCAGCCGTGGAGCCGGGTGGCGACGGCTGACCACCCGATGGTCAGGTCGGCGTGCCACCCGATGGTCAGGTCGGTGTGCCACCCGATGGTCAGGTCGGCGTGCGGTCGCCTGGACCGGCCCGGGATGCAGCAGGCTCGCCGTCAGCCGGGCCGATCGCCGGCTGGCCGTTGCGCCATGGCTGGGCGCGGGCCAGCCAGTACCCCCCGCTGGCCAGCGCCACCGCGCACAGGGTCCAGCCCAGCGCGGTCGTGCCGACCCCGACGTACTTCAGCCCGGATGCGAAGATCACGAACGTGATGGCCGGCCTGATAAAGCGGTCCGGTGCCCTGGATGACAGGAACGAGCCGATCAGCACGGCCGGCACGCTGCCCAGCACGATGGAGGCGGTCACCGCGAACTCGATGTGCCCGAAGACGAGCGCGCCCAGCGCCGCCGCGGCGGTGAGCGGGACCGCCTGCGTCAGGTCGGTCCCGACCAGCTGGCCGGCGCTGAGCAGCGGGTAGAGGAAAAGCAGCAGCACGATCATCAGGGAGCCGGAGCCGACTGAGGTCATGCCTACGATCAGGCCACCGACCATGCCGATCAGGACCGTGGCGAGCGGGCGGATGGCGACCTGCCCGACGGTGCCGGTCCGCTGCGTGCCGGATCTGCGGTCCAGGATGTAGCGGAACACCATGGCGGCGGCGCCCGTCAGCAGGGCCGCGCCCAGGGCCACCTCGACGTTCTGCTGCTCCGCGGCACCGTAGCCGAGCCGGTGCAGCAGGTAGGCGCCGAAGAACGCCATCGGCACCGATCCGAGCACCATCCAGGCGACCAGGCGCAGGTTGACCGTGCCCTTACGCAGGTGCACCACGGCACCGACCGGCCGCATCACGACAGCGGCGACCAGATCGCTGGAGATGGCGGAGGACGGCTTCACACCGAACAAGAGGATCAGCATGGGGGTCATCAGGGCGCCCCCGCCAGCTCCGGTGAGCCCGACGAGCAGCCCCACTACCGCGCTGCCGAGGACGATGTAGGGGTTCAGGTTCATCGCTGGCGCTGCTTCCTCCCGCCTGGGTGTGCTGCATTTCCTAGAAAGCTATCGGCTGCCGGGCTGAGTCTCATATCCCCCTGTGGTCGCATGCGGATCAGCATTGCGGGCGATGCGGCATGAGCCGCCCATCGGCCAGACTTTGCCTCACGGACGGCGGGCACGGGGTCCGCGCCGGCAGAAGGGACTTCACATGATCGAGGCGCAGAGCCTCACCAAACGCTACGGCGAGAAGGTGGCCGTGGACCACCTCTCGTTCAGCGTGGAGCCTGGGAAGATCACCGGCTTCCTCGGCCCGAACGGAGCGGGCAAGACCACGACCATGCGGCTCATCCTCGGGCTGGACCACCCGTCCGTCGGTACGGTCACCGTGAACGGCAAGGCATTCCGGCACCTCGCCCATCCCATGCGCGAGGTGGGTGCGCTGCTGGACGCCAAGGCGGTGCACGGCGGCCGCAGCGCCTACAGTCATCTGCTCTGCCTGGCCCAGACCAACAACCTTCCCCGTCGGCGGGTCGGCGAGGTCCTGGAACTTGTCGGGCTGAGCGAGGTGGCGAAGAAGCGGTCGAAGGGTTTCTCCCTGGGCATGGGGCAGCGGCTCGGCATTGCCGCGGCGCTGCTCGGCGACCCGGCCATTCTGATGTTCGACGAGCCGGTCAACGGTCTGGACCCGGAGGGCATCCGGTGGATCAGGAACCTGATGAAGTCGCTGGCCGCGGAAGGCCGCACGGTCTTCGTGTCCAGTCACCTGATGTCGGAGATGGAGAACACCGCGGATCATCTCCTGGTGATCGGCCGGGGCAAGCTCATCGCGGACTGCACGGTGGGGGAGTTCATCGCACGCAACTCCGTCCAGGCGGTCCGGGTCCGCACGCCGCAGCCCGAAACGCTGGTCAAGGTGGTCACAGCGGCCGGGGGCAGTGCGGTCGCCGCGGCCGACGGCGACGCGATCGTGGTTCGCGGCCTGTACGCGGAGCAGGTCGGTGACCTCGCATTCGACAACGCTGTCCGGCTGCACGAGCTGGCCCCGGCCCAGGCCTCGCTGGAAGAGGCCTTCATGGAGCTCACCTCCGCCAGCGTGGAGTTCCGCGCGGGCGTCGCCGATCAGCAGGCCGGGCAGCCGGTTCCCGCTGGAAAGGGGGCCTGACATGGCGACGGCAACGCACCTGGCCCCGCAGCCCCGGGCGGCCCTGCCCGCACCCGCCGGGCGGGCCGGCTTCGGCGGCGCCCTGCGCTCCGAGTTCACCAAGATCCGTTCCGTCCGCTCCACGTACTGGACGCTGCTCGTCCTGGTCATCGTCACTGTCGGGATTGGCACGCTCTCCTGCCTGGGCGCGGTGTCCCGCGGGGCCGACCACGGGCCCAACTTCGATCCGGCCTTCCGGAGCCTGGTCGGCCTGATCCTCGGCCAGCTGATCATCGCGGTGCTCGGCGCGCTGACGATCACCTCCGAGTACGCGACGGGGATGATCCGCACCTCGCTGGCCGCTGCGCCGCGCCGGGGAACCCTGTTCGCGGCCAAGGCCGTGGTCTTCGCCGTGGTCTCGCTGATCACCGGCTTGGTGGCCAGCTTCGCCTCCTTCTTCATCGGCCAGGCGATCCTGTCCAGCAAGCACCTGAACACCACCCTCAGCCAGCCGCACGTGCTGCGCGCCGTGATCGGCGGCGGCCTGTTCCTGGCCGTCTGCGGACTGCTCTCGTTCGGGCTTGGCGCCGTCCTCCGGCACACCGCCGCGGCCATCACCGCCTCGATCGGGCTGCTCTTCGTGATCCTGATCCTGTCCAACTTCCTGCCGCAGACCTGGCAGGTCCACGTGGACAAGTGGATCCCCTTCAACGCCGGCAGCCAGATCTGGTCGGTGGTCACCGATCCAAGCGCACACATGTTCTCAGCCTGGACCGGGTTCGGCGTGTTCGCGGCCTACGCGGCCATCGCCATCGCGGCGGGCCTCATCCTCTTCCGCCGGCGCGACGCCTGACACCACCGGGCTGCGCCCGGTGGCTCCGCCAGGGAGCCACCGGGCGCAGCGCGCTGTTCTCGAGGGCGCGGAACGGGCCAGGGCCTTCAAGGCTGGGCCTTCAGGGCTGGCAGTGCGGGCACCAGAAGGTGACCCGCTCCGCCGGGTCGCCGCCCCGGGCCGCCGTCTTGATCCGGGTTCCGCAGCGCCGGCACGGCCGGCCGCCCCGCCCGTAGACCCAGTGCTCCTCGCCCCGCCTCGAGACGCCCGTGGTGATATGGCCAATCCGGTTCTTGTTCGCGTCGAGCAGGCGCCTGGCCAGTTCCACCAGGGCCGCCGGGTCGGCGATGTCCGCGACCGGGCGCCAGGGGTTGATGCCGCGCAGGAACAGGACCTCGCACTTGTAGACGTTGCCGACGCCAGCCAGGTTCCGCTGGTCGAGGAGGGCCTCGCCGGCCGGGCGCCCGGGGGCGGCGCGCAGCCTGCGGACCGCCTCGTCCGCGTCCCAGCCCGGTCCGAGCAGGTCTGGGCCGAGATGGCCGGTCACCTGCTCCTCCTGCGCCGTGCGGACAACTTCGACGACACCCAGCTGATAGCCGGTCGCCTGCCAGGCGTCGTTGGCGAGCGCCAGCCGGATCCGGTGGCTGTCCAGGACCCGGTCACCGGCCGGGTGGACGCGCCAGGAGCCGTCCATCCGGAGATGGGTGTGCACGGTCAGGCCGCCTTCGACCCGGAGCAGCAGGTGCTTCCCGCGCGACAGGGACTCGGTGACGGAGCGGCCGGTCAGGTCGGTGGTGGCGAAACGGGGAACGCGGAAATCACTGCGGGTGAGCACGCGCCCCGCCAGCGCCTCACGGAGCCGCTTGGCCGCGAGCCAGACCACGTCCCCCTCAGGCACCCGAGGCATCCAGCCCGAACTGGCCGGGCGGACAGACCGCCCCGGCGGCGGCCTCCGGCCGGGCGGCGGTCACAGCAGTTTGCGGAGGCGAAGCAAGTCGAACACGCTGGCCTCAATCTTGAGCCGCCCGGTAAGCCACGCGCGGGCGAAGCTCCCAGGGTCGTCGGCGATCTTCAGGAGATCGTCACTTTTCGCAGTGAATCTCACCTGGGCGGGCGGTTCCCCGCCAGTCGCGTCCGTGACCGGCCCGGCGCCGTCGGGACCCAGCCGGGTCAGGAAGGTGAGCCCGAGATCATCCACCCGGCAGCTGATCACCCGGTCAACCAGGTGAGCAGCACGGTCTTCCGGGCCCATCTCGGACAGGCGGCTGGTCAGGGTCTCCAGCGCCTTGCGGCATTCCTCAGCGGTCGCCATCGTCCACCTAGCTTCCCAGACAGTGTCCATTCCGCAACTCGCGCGCCGCCCAGTAGCGGATCCGGTTATGGCGCCGGCGCGCCGGGTGACCTGTCCTGTCGGTTCCGGACGGTACCGTTCCTCGGAGAGCCGGTGCACGGCGAAGGACGTAGCTGGACGAGAGGAGCACGGCCTGATGGAGCGCGACAGCGACAGTGGCCCCCGGCCGCAGCGCGCTGCGCCGGAGCATGCTGCGCCGGAGCATGCCGCGCCGGGGCATGCCGCGCCGGCGCAGCCGGAAAGCGGTGACAGCCGCGTCGATCAGGCGCTGGCCAGGCTCGCTGACCTCGAAGGGCTGCCCATCGACGAGCACCCGGCGGTGTTCGAGGCGGTGCACGGGGGGCTCACCGCAGCGCTCGGGACACTGGACTCGGGAGCGCAGGACATATCCGGTACTCCGGGCACTCGTGGATCTTCAGACCCATCCATCACGCCCGGAAGCTGAACGACCGGGCGGCCGCGGCATGGGCACGCGGAGACGGCTGGATGCCGAGCTGGTGCGACGGGGCCTGGCCCGGTCCCGTGAGCACGCTGCTGAGCTCGTCACCGCCGGCCGGGTCGTCGTGGCTGGCCAGGTGGCCGGCAAAGCTGCCACCCAGGTCGCGCCGGATGCCCCGATCGCGGTGCGGGACCTGTCCGCGGAGCCCGAATACGCATCCCGCGGGGGCCGGAAGCTCGCGGGCGCCCTGGCGGCCTTTCCTGGCCTGACGGTGACCGGCCGGCGCTGCCTCGACGCGGGCGCGTCCACCGGCGGGTTCACCGATGTCCTGCTCCGTGCGGGCGCCGCGCAGGTGGTCGCGGTGGACGTCGGCTACGGCCAGCTGGCCTGGCGGCTGCGCAGCGACCCGCGGGTCATCGTGCTCGACCGGGTGAACGTGCGCCAGCTCACGCCCGAGCAGGTCGCCCCGGCGCCGAGCCTGGTCACCGCGGACCTCTCCTTCATCTCGCTGACCCTGGTCCTGCCCGCTCTGATCAACTGCGCGAGCCCGGATGCCGACTTCGTGCTCATGGTGAAACCCCAGTTCGAGGTGGGCAAGGGCCGCGTCGGGGCAGGCGGCGTGGTGCGCGATCCCGGGCTGCGGGCGGCGGCCGTCGCCCGGGTCGCCGCCGCGGCCGCGGAATCGGGCCTGGGGGTGGCAGGAATCTCAGCCAGTCCGCTGCCGGGCCCGGCCGGGAACGTGGAGTATTTCCTTTGGCTGCGCCGTGGCGCGCCGGCCCTCGATCCCAGTCGGCTGGAACAGGTCATCGCGGAAGGACCCGAGTGAACGCCAAGCGCACGGTGCTCGTCGTGGCGCATACCGGCCGGACCGCCGCGCGGTCCAGTGCGCGGCTCGTCGTTGGGATGCTCACCGCCGCGGGCGTCAACGTGCGGGTCCTCGCCTCCGAAGCAGCCGACCTCCGCTGCGCCGGCGCCGACGTGGTTCCCGCCACCCCGGAAGCGGCCGAGGACGCCGAGATGGTGATCGTGCTGGGCGGTGACGGCACGCTGCTGCGGGCCACCGAGATGGCCCGGCCGGCCGGCACCCCTCTGCTCGGCGTCAACCTGGGGCATGTCGGGTTCCTGGCCGAGGCTGAGTCCGATGACCTGCCCGATGCCGTGGAACGCGTCCTGAGCCGGCGGTACGCGGTGGAACGGCGGATGACGATCGATGTCACCGTCCGGCAGAACGGCACGGTCACCGCGAAGACCTGGGCACTTAACGAGGCCACGGTGGAAAAGGTCGCCCGCGAGCGGATGATCGAGGTGGTGATCGAGATAGATGGCCGCCCGCTGTCCAGGTGGGGCTGCGACGGCGTGGTCTGTGCCACCCCGACGGGCTCCACCGCGTACGCGTTCTCAGCGGGCGGTCCTGTTGTGTGGCCTGAGGTCGAGGCCTTCCTCCTGGTGCCGATCAGCGCGCACGCGCTGTTCGCCGGGCCCCTGGTGGTCTCGCCGGACTCGGTGCTCGCGGTCGAGGTCCCGGCCGCGTCCACGGCGGGGCTGCGCCCCGCCCCGGGCGGCCAAAACGAGACGTTCGCGGGTGTTCTGTGGTGCGATGGGCGTCGTAGGGTCGACTTCTCACCAGGCGCGCGGGTCGAGGTGCGGCGCGGCTCCGAGCCGGTGCTGCTGGCCCGGTTGCGCGGCGGCGAGGGCAGCGCGGCGGGAGGTGCCGCGTTCACCGACCGGCTGGTCGCCAAGTTCGGCCTGCCGGTCGCTGGCTGGCGCGGGCGCCGGCCGGGCTGGAACGACGAGGGCAGCGCCGGCCACGGCAGTATGGAGCAGGAGATTACGGAGCAGGAGATTACGGAGCAGGGAAGTACCGAGCAGAGCAGGGAACGGCCGGACAGGAAAGAGGAGCCGCGCGCCCATGCTTGAGGAAGTCCACATCACGGCCCTGGGCGTGATCGACGACGCCGTCCTTGAGCTGTCCCCTGGGTTCACGGTGGTGACCGGGGAGACCGGCGCCGGCAAGACCATGGTCGTGACCGGGCTCGACCTGATGTTCGGCGGCCGCGCCGACCCGGCCCGGGTCCGGCCCGGCGCGGACCGGGCGACAGTCGAGGGCCGGCTGCGCATCGACCCAGCCGGCCATGTCGCGCAGCAGGTGAACGATGCGGGCGGTGACCTGGACGACGATGGGGGCACCCTGATCGTCAGCCGGTCGGTGTCGGCCGAGGGACGGTCACGGGCCTACGCGGGCGGCCGCTCGGTGCCGGTGTCGCTCCTCACCTACGTGGCCGACGACCTGGTCGCCGTGCACGGGCAGGCGGACCAGCAGCAGCTGCTCAGGCCGGCCAGGCAGCGCCAGGCGCTGGACCGGTTCGCCGGCCCGGAACTGGCCGCGGTGCTCAGCGACTACCAGCGCGCCTACCAGCGGCATCGCGAGGTCCGGGGTGAGCTGGCCGAGCTGACCGGGCTGGCCAGAGAGCGCGCTCAGGAGGCGGAGGACCTGCGGCGCGGCCTGGCCGAGATCGAGCGGCTGGAGCCCACCGAGGGGGAGGACACCGCGCTGCTGGCGGAGGAGGACCGGCTCGCGCACGCGGACGCGCTGCACGCGGCGGCGACCACAGCGCACGAGACGCTGCTCGGTGATCCGTCCAGCGGGTCTTATGAGGCGCCGGACGCGGTGACCCTGCTCGGGGGGGCCCGGCAGGCTCTGGAGGCGGTCGCGGAACACGACGCATCGCTGGCCGGGCTGGCTGGCCGGCTGTCGGAAGCGGCCTACCTCGTCTCCGACGTGGCGGCCGAGCTGGCTTCCTACGTTCAGTCCGTGGACGCGGACCCGGCACGCCTCGCGGCGGTCCAGGAACGCCGCGGCGACCTGACCCGGCTGATCCGGTCCTACGGCGTGGCGGCTGGCGGCCCGGTCAGCGGGGATCCGGCCGCCGGTGACCTGGGCGCGGTGCTCGGCTGGGCCAAGCAGGCCGCCAGCAGGCTCGCCGAGCTCGACGGCGACGACGACCGGGTCACCGGGCTCGCCGAGGAGGAGGAGCGGCTCGGTGCCCAGGTCGCCGAGCTGGCCGGGCGGCTCACCGCGCTGCGCGGGGCAGCGGCCGGACGCTTCTCGGCCGAGGTCACCAGCGAGCTTTCCGCCCTGGCCATGCCGCACGCGAAGCTCACGGCGGCCGTCCTGACCTCTGGCGAATGTGGCCCGCACGGTGCTGACGAGATTGAGATCAGGCTCGCCGCCCACCCGGGCGCGCCCACGCTGCCACTGAGCAAAGGGGCATCGGGCGGGGAGCTGTCCCGGGTCATGCTGGCGATCGAGGTCGTGTTCGCGGGTGCCGATCCGGTGCCCACGTTCGTGTTCGATGAGGTGGACGCCGGCGTGGGCGGCAAGGCGGCGGTGGAGATCGGCCGCAGGCTGGCCCGGCTGGCCCGGCTGGCGCAGGTCATCGTGGTGACTCATCTTCCGCAGGTGGCTGCGTTCGCGGACGCCCACCTGGTGGTGGAGAAGGCCGACGACGGGAGCATCACCCGCAGCGGGGTGACCCGGCTGGATGAGGCGGGCCGGGTGACCGAGCTTTCCCGGATGCTGGCCGGCCTGGAGCATTCTGAGTTCGGCCGCGCGCACGCCGGAGAACTGCTCGCCGCGGCGGCGGCGGAGCGAGCCACGGCCGCCGATGGTCCCAGGTCAGGCTCCAAGCGCTGACCGGTGGCCGCGGCCCCCCCCGTGGGCCTGCTGATGCCTCGTGTGGCTACGTGGGCCCGGTCCGTCTGGCAGGATGGACTGTGCGATGGCTCCGTTCCCGAAATTTCCCAAGTTGCACCGGAGCAGGCCCGAAGCCCTGGCCGGTGTAACGGGGCGGGCACGCCTCGACCGCCGGACCAAGAGCCTCACGACCCGGCTGTGCCCCGGCGAGATCGCCATCATCGACCACCAGGATCTGGACCGGGTCAGCGCCGATGCGCTGATCAGCCGGCAGGTGGCCGCCGTGGTGAACGTGGCGCCCAGTATCAGCGGCCGGTACCCGAACCTCGGGCCCCAGCTCCTGGTGGAGGCCGGAGTCCCGCTCGTCGACGACGTGGGGCCCGACGTGTTCAGCCGGGTGGCTGAAGGGGAAATGGTCCGGCTCGAGGACGAGTTCCTGCGCCTTGGCGATGAGATCGTCGCCAAGGGCAAGCTGCAGACCGCGGAAACCGTGGCCGCCGCCATGGCCGAGGCCAAGGCGGGAGTCGCCGCGCAGATCGAGGCCTTCGTCGTCAACACCCTGGAGTACATGAAGAACGAGGGCGCGCTGCTCATCGACGGGATCCAGGTGCCGGCGCTGCGCACGCACTTCAAGGGCCGGCATGCCCTGGTGGTGGTCCGCGGCTATCACCACCGCGAAGACCTGCTCACGCTGCGCACCTACATCCGTGAGTTCAGGCCGGTCATGGTCGGCGTGGACGGCGGGGCGGATGCGCTGCTTGACGCCGGGTACCGGCCCAACCTGATCGTCGGCGACATGGACTCGATCTCTGACAAGGGACTGACCTGCGGAGCGGAACTGGTGGTCCACGCCTACCCGAACGGCCTCGCGCCGGGCCTCGCGCGCATCGAGCGGCTGGGCCTGAAGTCGGTGCTCTGCCCGGCCGCGGGGACCAGCGAGGATGTCGCACTGCAGATGGCCGACCAGAAGGGCGCCACCTTGATCGTCGCGGTCGGCTCGCACGACACCCTGTCGGAGTTCCTCGACAAGGGCCGGTCGGGAATGGCCAGTACCTGGCTGACCAGGCTGCGGATTGACAGCAAGCTGGTGGACGCCAAGGGCGTCAACCAGCTCTACCGGAGCCGGATCTCCGGCTGGGCCATGCTGACCCTCGTCGCCGCCGCGCTGGTGGCCATCGTGGCGGCGGTCTCGGTCTCGGACGCCATGCGGGGCTTCCTCGATGCGCTGTTTGTCCAGTTCAACATCTTCAAGTTCTGGTTCACCGGACTGTTCTAGTGATCGATTTCCGCTACCACCTGGTCTCCATCGTCGCGGTGTTCCTGGCCCTGGCGGTCGGCGTCGTCCTCGGCTCGGCCACCCTCAACGGCCCGATCACGAAGGAACTGCGCAAATCCGTGGTCGCGCTGCGCCACGAAGAGAACAACCAGATATCGCTGAACCAGTCCCTGCGGCACCAGAACAAGAGTGATCAGCAGTTCGCGCAGGCGGCCGCGCCCGTGCTGCTCAACCACCTGCTCGCTGGTGAGCAGGTCGTCCTCGTCAGGGCGCCCGGGGCCCCCGGCGACGTGACCAACGGGGTCACCCAGGCGCTGACCCAGGCGGGCGCCAAGGTAACCGGCCAGGTCAACGTCCAGGCCATGTTCTTCGACCCCAAATCAGCCACCCGGGCCGCCCTCAGCCTGCTCACCCAGCGCCTGACGCCGACCGGCGTCACCCTGCACAGCGGCACGGTGCAGTCCCAGGCCGCGCAGCTGATCGCGAGCGCGATCCTGACCCAGGACGGGATCGGGCAGCCCGTAGCGGGCAGCCAGGACAGTGCAGGTGCGGCGATCCTCAGCGGATTTGCTTCCGGAGGTTTCCTGAGCGTTAGCGCGCCGTCCATAGTCCGTGCCACTCTGGCTGTCGTGATTATCCCGGCCAGCCCTCCTGCGGCGAACGATTCCAGCCAGACCAGCCAGGGTCTGGTGACCCTGAGCAAGCAACTGAACGGTGCCGCCCAGGCCATCGTGGTGACCGGCTCGATAAACGGCTCCGGGCCCGGCAGTGCCATCGAGATGATCCGGTCGGCCAGCAACACGGGCGGCCTGTCCACGGTGGACAACGGCGACACCGCCAGTGGCCAGATCGTGGTGGCTCAGGCCCTGTACGAGCTGCTGGTCAAGGCGAAGCCGGGCAGCTATGGCATCGGGTCCGGGGCCAGCGCGGTCGGACCGAGCCCGATGCCCACGCCCTCCCCGTCCGTCTCGCCGTCCGGCACGGCCGGGGGAGCTACCGCCGCCCAGCGGACCGCCCGCCCATCGGCCAGCCCTTCCGCGAGCCGTTCATGAGCCGCCGCACCGCGCGGCGCGGGAGCGCCGCCGCCATCGTCCGGGCCGGCCTGGCCGCAGGCGCGGCCCGGGCCAGCTATGCGGCGCTTACCCGGCGGCCGCCCGGCGGCGCGGCCACCTGGACCAGGACCAATCACCGCGGTGAACCGGTGACCTTGCTGGAGGGACCCGCCGTGGCTGCGGCCGCCGTGACGGCCGTGGCGCTCAGTCCCGGGATGGAGCCCCGCGCCCGGGCCGCCCTGGTGGCGGCCGCGATCGGCGCTGGCGGGTTCGGCGGCTACGACGACCTCGCCGGCAGCGGTGACCGGCGCGGCTTCCGCGGCCATCTCGGCGCGCTGGCCCGGGGGGACGTGACCACCGGTGCGGTGAAGATCGGCGGCATCGGTGCGACCGGCCTCGCGGCGGCCGCGCTGCTCGGCGGCTCACCGGCGGACGTGGCCGTGAACGCCAGCCTGACCGCGGGGGCGGCCAACCTGCTCAACCTGTTCGACCTGCGGCCGGGCCGCGCCATCAAGGTGGCCATGATGGCGAGCGCCCTGCTCGCCGCGGCCACCCGGGCCGGCGGCCGGCCGGCCGCTGTCAGCACCCTCGCCGCGCCGGCCGGCGCGGCACTGGCGCTGCTGCCCGAGGATCTCGGCGAGCGGGCGATGCTGGGCGACGCGGGCGCCAACGCACTGGGCGCCATGCTCGGCATCGCGGCCGCGGCCAGCCTGGGCCGGCCGGCCAGGATCGCCGTGCTGGCGGCGATCACCGGTCTCACCGCGGCCAGCGAGGTGGTCAGCTTCACCAAGGTCATCGAGCGGACACCGCCGCTGCGCTGGCTGGACATGCTCGGCCGCCGGCCCGCCGACCCGGCACCCGCCGCCCCGGCCGAGTTGGCGGGCGATGGCGGGGACGGCGAGGGGTTCGTTGCTGGTGTGCCTTCTTTGGGTGAGGCCGACCCGGAGCCCGCGCCACGGGCCGCTACCAGCGGGCAGTGACCGGGCCGCCCGCGTCGGCGACCGAGCCTGGCCCGGTACGGGAGGTCGGCCGGGGGATCGGGCGGGCGGCCGTCCTCATCGGGGTCATCACCGTGGCGGCCCGGGTGGTCGGGTTCGGCCGCCAGCTGGCCTTCGCGCACACCGTCGGCAACACCTGCCTGGGCACCGCGTACGCGACCGGCAACCAGGTCCCGAACATCATCTACGACATCGTCCTCGGTGGTGCCCTGACCAGCGTCGTCGTCCCGGTGCTGGCCGGGCCCATGACGCGCCGGATGAGCGCCGGAGGGGAGCAGGCCGGCACCGCCCAGGCCGGGACTACAGAGACGAGCCAGATCGCATCGGCCCTGCTCACCTGGACGGTCCTGCTGCTCACACCGATCAGCGTCCTCATTGCCGTGACGGCGGGCCCGCTGGTGTCGGTGCTGCTGTCCGGGGCGCCCGGCTGCCCCCGGGCCGCCCTGGTGACGGTCAGCGCCCGGATGCTGGCCGTGTTCGCACCGCAGATCGTGCTGTACGGCGTGGCCGTCGTGCTCTACGGGATCCTGCAGGCCCACCACCGGTTCACCGCGCCCGCGCTCGCCCCGGTGCTGTCCAGCCTGGTGGTCGTCGGCGCATACGCCGCATTCGTCCCGCTCGGCGGGGGATACCAGAACCGGCTCAGCGCGCTGCCCTGGCCGGCCGAGCTGATGCTGTCCCTGGGCACGACGGCGGGCGTGGCCGCGCTCGCGCTGACCGCGCTGGGACCCGCGCTGCGGCTGCGGCTGCGGCTGCGGCCCACCCTGCGGTTCCCCGGCGATGTGGCCGTCCGGGTGCGCGGGATCGCCGCAGTGGGGATCGCCGCGCTTATCGCCCAGGACGCGTCCGTGGTCGTGGTGATCGTCCTCGCGAACGGCCATGACGGGCAGGGCGGCCTGGTGCTGTACAACTACGGCTGGCAGATGTTCTTCCTGCCCTACGCGGTGCTCGCCGTGCCGATCGCGACCAGCGTGTTCCCCCTGCTCTCGGCCCGGACGGGGGCCAGCTTCGACGACACGGCCGCGTCGTCCACGCGGGCGGTGATGCAGGTCTCCTGGCTCGGCGCGGCCCTGCTGGCCGGGGCCGCGGTGCCCGCCTCCCGGCTGTTCGCGGGGCACTCCGCGGCCAGCCAGCTGGCGCTGACGTTCGCGGCATTCGCACCCGGCCTGGTGGGTTACGGGCTGACCGCCAATCTGTCCCGGGTGCTGTTCGCTTGCGGGCGCAGCCGGGTCGCGGCGTTGGGCCTGGTGGGTGGCTGGCTGCTGGTGATCGCGGCGGATGTGGCCGTCGTGGCGCTCGTGTCCGCCCGCTGGGTGGTGCCCGTTCTCGGCCTGGGCAACACCGTCGGCCTGACGGTGTCGGGGGTGGCACTGCTCGGCGCGGTCGGGCGCGTCCGGGGGCGGGCGGCCCTGCGCGGCGCCGGGCGGGCCGCGGTGGCGGGACTGGCCGGCGCGGTGGCTGGCGGGGCGGCCGGGGCGGCCGTGTCCGCCGCGCTTCCGGTCTCCGGTTTCCTCAGCAACGCCGGCGTCGCGGTGCTCGCCTGCGCCTGCGTGGCGGTCGTGTTCGGGCTGGCCGCCCTGGTCCTCGACGGTGGTGACCTGCGCGCGGTGGCCGCGCGGGTCCGGGGGAGGCGGCCGCGGTGACCGGGCTTCCGGCCGCACGTGGCCGCCCGGCCCAGGGGCTCACGGTGAGCTACGTGCTCGGCACCAGCGCCGGCGGGACCGGGGCGCACGTGGCGATGCTGGCGGACGGCTGCGCGGACCGGGGTGCGGCGGTCACGGTGCTCGGCCCGGCGTCCACGCGGCGGTTCTTCCATGATCGCGGAGGATTCACGCCAGATACGGCCGAGGATCCTCCGCGATCATGGAAGTTCGTGCCTGTGGAGATCGCCGACCGGCCGCGCCCGGCCCGTGATGCCGCCACATCGCTGCGGCTGCGGAAACTGCTGGCGGGCTCGGCGCCGGATGTCGTGCACGCGCACGGGCTGCGGGCCGGCGCGCTCGCGGCGCTGGCCCTGGCGGGCGCGCCGCGCCGCCGCAGCGCGCTGGTGGTCACCGTGCACAACGCGCCCCCCCAGGCTGGCCTGGCCGGTGCGGTCTACGGTGTCCTCGAGCGGATCGTCGCCCGCCGGGCGGACGCGGTGGCGACCGTGTCGGGGGATCTGGCCGCCCGGATGCAGCGGCGGGGGGCGCGGGATGGGGGGCGGGCGCTGGTGCCCGCTCCGGCCGCCGGCGCTCCACCGGCGGACACGGTGGCGAAGGTGCGGGCGGAACTCGGTGGGGGCGGCGGTGCCGGCCGCCCGGTCGTTCTCGCCGCCGGCCGGCTCGCCGCCCAGAAGGGCTTCGGCACGCTGCTGGCCGCGGCGGCCCGCTGGCAGCGGCGTGACCCGGCCCCGCTCCTGGTCGTCGCCGGGGAGGGACCACTGGCCGGCAGCCTGCACCGCCAGGCACGGTCAGCGGGGCTCGCGGTGCGGTTTCTGGGCCATCGCCGCGACATCCCGGCGCTGCTGGCTTGCGCCGACGTCGTCGTGGTGGCGAGTTCCTGGGAGGGGCAGCCGCTCATCGTCCAGGAGACGCTGCGGGCGGGCAGGCCGCTGGTCGCCACGCGGGTCGGCGGCATCCCCGACCTGACCGGCGAGGATGGCGCCCTGCTGGTGCCACCCGGCGATGCGGAGGGCCTCGCGGCTGCGGTGCTCCGCGTGCTCGATGACCCGGAGCGCAGCGCGAAGCTGAGCGCTGCCGCGCTGGCCCGTGCGGCCGCACTGCCCGACGAGACCGCCGCTGTCGATGCGGCGCTGGCCCTTTATCAGCGGGCCGCGGCCAAGCGCCCACCCGTAACCCGGTGACGCCGCGCCGCGCCGTATGCCCGTAATAACCGTGACGGGTTCCAGTCCAGCTGCTGCGGTGGTGCGGCTCTATGTCCGTAATGACCGTAATGAGCTACCGAACAGTACGTAGTTTCTTAGTAGCATCGCGTTATTTCGGTTGAAAGGGCAGTTAGGGGTATGTTCCGCTGTCCTCTGGGCTCATATGCTTTCTCGCTGGGAGCCCTCGGGGGGACAGTCGCATGCAACGGCGAAGCCACAGTCTGACGTCATCGGGGACAGCGCCCGGTGATAGAAGGCGGCCCGTTGATCCTGCGGCCACGCCGGGCCATCTGCCGGTGCCCGACCCGGATTTGCTACAGGTGGTCATGGAGCAGTCCTCCGCCGAGGACGAGACCCCTCGCCGCGATCTCGCGGATCAGCCCAGCAGCACCGCGGTCCCCGGCGACACAGTCGTACCGGCCAGGACCACCCAGCCGCCGGCACCGCTCATCCAGCCGCCGGCACCGCTCATCCAGCCGCCAGCGCGGCCCAGCCGCCAGCCGCACGCGGTTCGGGCGGCGGCCGAACCGCCGTCCTGGCCCCAGGTTCTGGCCACGACCCTTCGCCTGTGGGCGCAGCGACGGCTGGCCCGCGCCCGCTGGCGCGGGATCATCGCGGTCGCCGGTGTCGCCATCGTGCTCGGTGCGGTCGCGATAACGGTCGCCCTGAGCAGGAACGCGGCGCCTGGGCGTGGCCAGGCCGGTAACGGCGCGCTGGGCGCCGCCGCGTCCGCTCGTGGCCAGGCGGCGACCTGGGTCGCCCAGCAGGTGGCAGCGGACGCGATTGTGGCCTGCGACCCGGCGATGTGCTCGGCGCTGCAGGGCAAGGGGATCCCGGCCAGCCGCCTGCTCGTGCTGCAGTCCGGGAACGCCGATCCGCTCGGCAGCAACGTGGTGATGGCCACGGCCGCCGTCCGGAACCAGTTCGGGAGCCGTCTCGCCAGCGTGTACGCGCCCGAGGTACTGGTGAGCTTCGGCGAGGGGAGCGCCCGGATCGTGATCCGGGCCGTCGCGCCTGACGGAAGTGCGGCCTACCGGGCCGCGCTGCAGGCCGATGTGCAGGCCCGCATGGCCGTGGGCCAGCAGTTGCTGGGCAATGCCCGGCTGCAGGTTTCGGCCACCGCACGACGGCACCTCGCCGCCGGCGAGGTCGATGCGCGGCTGCTCACGGCGCTGGCCACCCTGGCGGCGCTGTACCCAATTGACGTCGCGGGGTTCGGTGGGCCGGATGCGCAGGCCAGCGCGGGCGTCCCGCTGCGCTCGGCGGACATATCAGGAGCTGCCGGGGTGGCGGGCGCGCGCAGCGCAGTCTCCCTCAGTTCCCTGAAAGGCTTCCTGCTCGCGCAGCGGGCACCTTACCTCCCCGCGGAAATGGACACCGTGCGGCTCGCCACCGGGCAGGCCGTCCTGCGCGTTGAATTCACCGCCCCGAGCCCCCTGGGGTTGCTCGGGACTGATGGCTGACCTAAAGGAGATTGCCATGTCACTGCGACCCAAGGCGCCACGCCTCAGACATCTGGGCCTCCGGCGTTTGCGTCTCGCCGGTTCCCGCCTCAGCTTGCTGCTGGGCGTCCTGGTGCTGTCGTCAGGCATGCTGGCGGGCGCCGAGTCCGCGGCGTCCGCGGCTCCGGCCGCCTCGTCGGTGGGCTGGATCCGGCTCGCGCACCTGTCCCCGAACTCGCCCGCGGTGGACGTCTACCTCTACTCCTACGGACATCCCAGCGCGATGACCGTGCTCAAGCACGTTGGGTACGGCGCGGTCTCCCCCTATATGAAGGTCGCGACCGGCGAGTACACCGTGGCCATGCGAGGTGCGGGCGCCGCGTCCGGGTCCGCCCCGGTGCTGTCCACCAACATTCAGGTGAAATCTGGTGGCGCGTACACGGTCGCGGGCATGGGGCCGGCCTCCGGGTTGCGGCTGCAGATCCTGACCGACCAGCTGACCACTCCGCCGGGGCAGGCTCTGGCCCGGGTGATCCAGGCATCCCTGCACGAGAACCAGGTCACGGTGACGGCGGACAGCAAGGTGCTGGCCCACGACCTCACTTTCTCGATGGTGAGTGCCTACGGGCAGACGTCTCCGGGTATGTGGACCGTTCATGCCTCCGGGGGAGGGGAGCAGGTCACCAAGAAGGTCCAGCTCGCGGCAGGCACCATTCACACGCTCGTCGTCCTGGACGGCCCCAGCGGCCTGGCGATTGATGATCTGGAGGACGCGGCAGGCAGCACCGTCATGCCCGTAGGCGGGGCGAGCACCGGACTGGGTGGCACCGCGCCTGGCCCGGCCCCGTCGCCGCTGCCCTGGGTAGCGGCCGTTGCCGCAGGCGGGCTGCTCACCATCGGTGGCGCTGCCCGGCTGCGCCGGGTCAGGGTTGCGGCACGCCACGCACGGTGAGGTCAGGGGGGCCGGAGAGCCGGTCCAGGCCGTTTCCCGGGGGGCACGGCACATCGCTGCCCCCCGGGCCAGGTTCCGCATACTCTGGGGCTTCTGAGACGCTTGAGACTGACGAGGCCAGTGAGTTCGCCGAGTCCACCGGGTCGACCTGGATCTTTGAGGCATTCGGGGTCTTTAAAGCCGCTGAGACCCCTGAGACTGAGGAG
>JAWWPY010000329.1:0-3981 GCA_033854735.1 Streptosporangiaceae bacterium
GCACGGTGGCCGGCAGTATCAGCAGGTTCACCAGCGTCGCGACGAACAGCCCGAACAGGATGAACAGCGCGGCGGTGTGCAGCAGCTCGTTCCCCGGGACGTTGCCCATGACGATGAACGGCACTAGCACGACCGCGGTGGCCACCGCCCCGCCAAGCACCGGCGCCGCGCCCGGCACGAAGGCGCCGAGGGCCAGCCCGGTGGCCAGGTCGCCGCCCTCGGGCAGGTGGGCTCGCCGGATGGCGCCGAGGATGCGGAACGCCTGACGGATCGCGATGCCCAGCACCGCGAGCAGCGCAGCGGCGGCGGCCACCGAGTTACGCTGGCCGATCGCCGCGCCGGCGACAGCCGCGGCCGCCACCGGGAGCGGCAGCGCCGCCATCAGCAGCAAGGCCAGCCGCCAGCTGCCGGCCGCTGCCTGGGCGATCAGGAAGATGCCGATCAGTGCGGCGATGGCGTAGCTGGCGAGCTTGATCGCCGAGGTCGACGCCGCCCCCGGGGGTCCGGTGACCGTGGCGTAGTAATCCAGCGGGAACCTGATCGAATGCAGCTGGCTCGCGATCGCGGCGCGCACCCGGCCGGTGCTGCCGCCCGGCACCTGGGCGGTGACATCCACGTAGCGGGACATGGCCTGGTGCTTGATGTCCGAGGGCTCGGCCGCGACACGCACGCTGGCCAGGCTGCCCAGCCGCACGTGGCCCCCGTTGACGGTGTCGAGCAGCAGGTTCTGCACGCTGGACAGGCTCTGCCGCACGGCCTGCGTGCCGATGACCACGACGTCGAAGACCTTCTGCTGCTCGAAGAAGTTGCCCGCGGTCAGGCCCGACACCAGGGTGGCCGCCTCGCGCCTGATGTCGCCGGGCTTGACCCCGTCCCTGGTCGCCTGGTCCAGGTTGACCCGCACGTCCACCGTCGGCTGATCGACCGGCAACTGCACCCGGGGGTCGCGCACCCCGGGGATCCGCCGCATCGCGGTCTCGACCTGGTGCGCAAGCCCGGCCAGCTCGGGATAGCCGGGGCCGTACAGCCGTACCACTGCCTCGTCCGGCCGGCCGGTCAGTACCCCGCTCATGCTGTCGGTCTCGTACGTGTTGAGCTGGCCGCGGATGCCCGGGGTACCGATAGCGATCGCGCGCACCCGGGCGACGGTGCTGTCGTAGTCGGCGTCCGGCCTCAGCGTGACCCAGATCTGCGCGGCGTTGGCGTTGACGATCTGGTCGGATGAGACCGCGCGGCCGAGAGTGGCCGCAACATCCCGCACGCCGTGCAGGCCGAGCAGCTCCTGCGTGGCCCGGGCCGAGACGCGATCGATCTCGGTCAGTGACATGCCTGGCGCGCCGGACCACCGGATCACCAGGTTCCGGTCCTGGAACCTGGGTTGCTGCGGGTGCATGAACGGCAGCACCGCAAGCCCGGCCAGCCCGGCCACCAGCAGCGCTGGCAGCGCGAGCCTGGGCAGCCGCAGCATCCGCGCGAGCAGGCTCGCGTACCGCCGGTCGAGGTGGGTGACCAGCGCTGGAACCCGCAGCGCAGGCGGCCGCACGGCCAGCAGCGCCGCGGCCAGGGCGGGGGTGAGCACCAGGGCCAGGACCATCGAGACCGCCAGTGCCAGTACGAACGCCAGCACCATCGGCCGCAGGAAGTTCGCGGTCAGCCCGTACGCGAACACGAGCGGCGCCGCCGACAGTGCGATCGCGAGCGTGGCCGCGCATGCCGGGCCGCGGAACTCCTCGCTGGCCGCCGTGACCAGCCCCGGGGCCGGTCGCCGCGAACCGTTTCGGCCCGGCTGACTACCCTGGCTCAGCCGGGCCAGCAGGCTGTAGCTGGCTCCTGCAGCATCGTCGGCGACCACCGCGAGCGCCAGCAGCAGGCCGAGGGTCACCAGCGCATTGAACGTGTAGCCGAGCTCGTACAGCAGGAAAGTCGCGGCGATCATCGATAGCGCCATCGCCGTCAGGCTGATGAACGCCAGCCGGAAGCTGCCGAACAGCGCGAGCAGCGCCAGCGCCAGCAGCACACCCGCGATGATCAGCGTCAGCCGCAGATTGCGGTCCGCGCTGTCCAGGTAGCTGGCCGGCCGGAACAGCGTGGTGTCGACGTGCACCCCCGGCATGCTCGGCCTGAGCCCGGCCAGCGCGGCATCCAGCCCTCTGGTCACTGACAGCACGCTGGCCGACGGCAGCTTCTGCACGACCAGCACGAGCCCGGGGCGGCCATGCACCAGTCCCTCGCCGATCAGCGGCTGATGCCCCTGCACCACCTGCGCCACCTTGCCCAGCGGCTCGGGCTTCCCCGGCACGCCGGCTACCGGCACCTGGGCGAGGTTGTCCGGCGTGCCGAACGGCAGCACGTGCCTGATCGTGATCCGCTGGTTCGGCCCTTCGAGGAAGCCGCCGGTGCCGGGGGTCGAGGCTTCAAGGAAGCTCAGCGGGGAGACCAGCTGCGAGTTTCCTGCCGTCTCGATGATCTGATCGAGCCCGATGTGGTGCGCCTTCAGCCTCGCCGGATCGACCAGCACCTGCAGCTGGCGGTCCGCCTGGCCGAACGTCGAGACGTCGGCCACCCCGGAAACGCCGAGCAGTTGCGGCACGATCGTCCACCTGGCCAGCACCGACAGGTCGACGAGGCTGAGCCGCGATGAGGTCAGCCCGACCACCATCACGTTCCCGGTGGAAGAGACCGGCTGCAGCATGACCGGTGGACTAGACACGTTCGGGAGCACGAATGCGCCGGTAAGCCGCTCCTGCACCAGTTCGCGAGCCTGGTAGAGGTTGGTTCCGGCCGCGAAATGCAGATCTATGTCGGAAAGGCCGGGAATGGACTGCGAGGTGACGTCAGTGACGCCCATGACGCCTTCGAGCAGGTTTTTCTCCAGCGGCACCGTGACCAGGGCCTCAACCTCTGGTGACGATAGCCCCAGCGCCTCGGTCTGGATCCGGACGATCGTCGGCGACGTCTCGGGCAGCACATCGCTATGCATCCCGCTCAGCTGGCTGATGCTCACGGCGATGAGCCCGGCGGCGAGTGCGAGGACGATGAACCGGAAACGGATACTGGTACCGATGACGGATCGAAGCATCTCGGCCCCCCGAGCTACCCGGCGACACGACCCAAGGCCGACGACACGGCCCGCGTCCGTTGAGATGCTTAAACCACAGCATTCGCTGACTGCTCAGCGCAAACCATTATCTAACATCCCATCTTTCTGGTGTACCCAGGTCCCCGGCGTCCTATTCGCCATCGATGCCGATCAATCCGGCACCGGCGGACCGGTGGCCGGATGCAGGGGCAATCCCGCCAGAAGCCACCAATCGATTGCCCAGTCTCGGGAGTTTCCCGACAATAAGCCCTTTCTATCCTGACCTGGAACGACCCGGAATAAATGCGGATCATGGGCAACGCGGCTTGAGGCGCGAATGGGGCCGACCCTGGTCCAGTACGCCAACGTGGTGGCGCGGCACGCCGCTGGCGGCCCGGACTCGTAGGGCTCTGGCCGTGCGGCCTAGGCGGCCGGCTTGCCGGGACGGGACGGCTGGCTGGATCGAGGTGGCTGGCTGGGTACAGGCGGCTGGCTCGCCGCAGACGGCTGGCTCGCCGGGGACGGCCGCCCGCCGATGAAGTCCACCCAGTCGGTCTGGACCGGCGACCACCGGCGGTCGAAGTCGGCGGCCCGCCGGGTGGCCCGTTCCAGGCGCTCGCCGCGGTACCAGCGCCGGGCCCAGAGCGACGCCGGGCGGGCCAGCCGTACCGCGCCGGCCCAGGAGATCGGCGCCACGAACAGGCCGAACAGTGCGCAGCGGTATTTGCCCTTCAGCGCGCAGACCACGGTGAACACGCCGTCGATCACGAGGATGACCGTCGCGCTCAGCCGGATTGTCCGCTCGATCGTGCCGGCGCCCTGGATGCCGAAGGGGCTGAACCCCACCAGGGCCAGGCCGAGGCAGGCGGCCGTCAGCGTCACCGCCTCGACCGAGAGCTGCC
>JAWWPY010000330.1:0-4780 GCA_033854735.1 Streptosporangiaceae bacterium
TTCGTGATCATGGCTTGGTTCCATGCTGTGGCGGGGGTCGGCGACCGGGGTGGGCAGCCAGATCCGCACTCGGGTGCCGTGGCCGGGCCAGGATTCGAGCGTGGCCTGGCCGCCGTGGGCCACGGCGATGGCTTGCACGATGGACAGGCCGAGCCCGCTGCCGCCCCCGCCGGAATGGTCCTCCCCGGGACCATCTGGGCCGCCGCCGTCCGCCCCGTCGGCCCCGTCCGTGGCGGGCTGGACGGCGCCGCGATGGAACCGGTCGAATGCCTGAGCCGCGTCCTGCTGCGACATGCCCGGGCCCGCGTCAGCGACCTCCAGCACGACGCCATCGCGCATCTGGCCGAGCCGGACCGCGACGGGCGTGCCTTTCGGCGTGTGCTCGCGGATGTTGCCGAGCAGGTTGGCCAGCACCTGCCGGATCCGGGCCTCGTCAACGGCGGCCACCAGCCGGTCGGGAGCTTCGGCCCGGACCGGCCGGCCCGGTTCCACCGCCCGGGCGTCCGCGACCGCGTCCCGGACCAGGCCGGCCAGATCGGTCTCGGCCAGGTCCAGCGAGGAGGTGCGGTCCAGCCGGGCGAGTTCGAGTAGCTCGGCGACGAGCGTGCTCATCCGCTGCGCCTCCTGCTCGATCCGGCGCATGGCGTCCGGTAGCTGGTCAGGGCCGAGGGCCCCCTGCCGGTACAGCTCGGCGTAACCCCGGATGGTGGTCAGCGGCGTGCGCAGCTCGTGGGAGGCGTCCGCGGCGAACTGCCGGACCTTCTGCTCAGAACGGAGCCGGGCCCCGAACGCCTGCTGGATGCGGTCCAGCATGGTGTTGATCGCCCCGCCCAGCCGGCCCACCTCGGTGCTGTCGTCGGCGTCGGGCATCCGCGCGGCGAGATTGCCCTGGGTGGTGATCTGGCGGGCCGCGCTCGCCATCTGGCCAAGCGGTGCCAGCCCGCGGCCGATGAGCCACCGGCCGCCCGCCGCGAGCAGCAGGATCAGCACGCCGCCGGTGATCAGCTCGGTCACGACGACCCCGCGTCCCGTGCCGGCCACCGTGCCGACCGGGCGCGCGACGACGATCAGGGCCCGGCCGGCCGAAAGGCCGGCCACATCGAGCGTGGCGGCCCGGGCCAGCCGCCCGACCGCGCGCAGCCTGGTGCCATCGGCCAGGACCATCGCAAATGGCTGGTGCTGATAGTCACGTCTGATCTGTGCTGCCGTCAGCTGGCTGACGGCCTGCTGGAACTCCGTCCCCCGGGTGCCCGGGGTGAACAGCACGACCTGCCTGGTCCGCACCGAGATCGCGGCAGCGAGGTAGCCGTTGCTGTTTCCGGCCAGCGCCTGAGGCTTGCGGGTGGCCGTGGCCACCAGGTCGGCATTGAACTGGCTGGCGAGCCGCTTGTTCAGGACGACGGCGGTAACCGCGCCCATGATCAGCAGGAACGCCGCCGTCACGCAGATCAGCAGGACGAGCAGGCGGGCGCGCAGCGACAGCCGCCCGGAAGCCGTCATCCCCCCGGCTCGCCGGGTTCAGCGGGCCGCAAGGTGTAGCCGACACCCCGCTGCGTGTGGATCAGCGGCGGCCCCAGGGGGTCGAGCTTGCGGCGCAGGTAGCTGACGTAGGTCTCGACGATCTGGGACTGCCCGGCGTAGTCCCAGCCCCACACGGTCTCCAGCAGCTGGCCGCGGGTGAGCACGCGCCCCTGGTGCCGCATGAGGTAGGCGAGCAACCGGAACTCGGTGGGTGACAGCTCGATCGCCGTGCCTGCCCGGTGCACGCTCCAGCGTGACTCGTCCAGCTCCAGGTCGCCGGCCCGGAGCAGCCCGGCCTCGCCCGAGTCGCCGGTGGCCGACGCCCGCGACGCCCGGCGCAGCACGGCCCGCACCCTGGCCACCAGGGCCTCCACGGAAAAAGGCTTGGTCACGTAGTCATCGCCACCGAGGGCCAGGCCGGTGACGGTGTCGGATGAGGTATCCCGGGCCGTCAGGAAGATCACCGGGACCTCGTTGCCGGCCGCCCGCAACCGCCGGCACACCTCGAAGCCGCTCAGGTCCGGCATCATCACGTCCAGCACGATCAGGTCCGGCTGCCCGGCTGCGGCCTGGCGCAGCGCGTCCGTCCCGCTGGCCGCCGTGGTCACCGAGCAGCCATGAAACTTCAGGGCGACCTGGACAAGCTCACGGATGTTCGGCTCGTCGTCCACGACGAGCACTCTGGGGATCCGGTCGCTGTCTGTCATCGTCTGTGGAGCACATTCTGTGTCTTATTCAAAAGTTCGCGTTATTCAAACTACCCTCAGTGGTCACCGTGGGCCTGACCTGCACCGCCTGCTCACCCGGACCCTACGGGCCGGGTTCGACAGCCGGTTTGAATAACGCTTTCTGGCGTATCCGGCGGCCGGCAGCTGGCCACTGCCATTGCCGGATCACGCTTTCCTGCTTCACGCAGGCCGCCAACGCTACCTGCTCCCGCGGGCATGGCCCGCGGGAGCAGGTAGACCAGGTCGTGAGCCTGCGGAGGTTTATGGCGTGGCCGATGGGCTGGCCGATGGGGCGGCCGGTGAACTGCTGGCGGCCGGCCGGATGACGATCAGCCGGGCGTCCTTGGCGCCCGAGTTCACCGGTCCGCCCACCCACACCGGCTGGCCGGGGGCCAGCGCGGTCTCGGCCGTCTTGGCCTGGTCCTCGCGGACCACTGTGCTGCTGACCAGGTCCCAGGTCCAGGTCGTTCCGTCAGAGGCACGCACCACGATGTTGCTGCCGCTGTTCACGGTCTGGATCACGCCACGCTCGTAGGCCAGGGTCCGGACCCCGGTCTTGGTCCTGAACGTGAACTGGCCGTCGATCCCGCCGAGCAGCCGGGCGACGCGGAACCGGAGCCCGCGGCAGTGGGTGGCGAGAGCCTGGGCCAGGCGGGAGTGCCCGGCCGCTTTGGCCTGGGCGGCCGCCTTGGGGCAGGAGCGCCCGGCGGCCGCCGGCGTGGTGCCAGCGGCGGCCGGGGAGCTTCCCGTGCCGGTCGGCGACGGCGACGGCGTCGAGGAACTGGTGGTCGCTGAATCGGCGGAACTGAGCGTCGCGTTCAGCGCTGCGGCCTGCCCGGACGGCCCGGATGCCGCGCTGGCCAGGTGGCCCGACAACGCCAGGCCGCCGATGATGCCGCCGCCGGCCAGGAGCGCCGCGACTGTGATGCCGACCGCCCAGTGCCGGGCCGTGCGCCGGTCCCGGGCGAAGTGCTCGCCGAGGCCTGGAGGCTGCTGCTGGTAGCCGTGGCCGGGATCCTGGTGGCCGGCCGGGCCGGGGTTCACCGGCCAGAACTGCTCGGTGGGACGGTGGTCTTGCGGGTCACCGCCCGGGGGCTGGTCCATGTTGTCCATGCGATGAGCCTGCCCATGCCGCCTGGGACATCGGGTGGCGGAATCTGGGATTTCGCTGGGAGCTGGCCCCGGATTCACCGGCTATCCGGTGCCCGGGTTCATGACCGTGACCGGCGGCTACATCCGTTGCGGCAATGGAACGCCGAGCAGCGACAGGCCGGTAGATAGGACGCGGAGGGCCAGGGCGGACAGCGCGAGCCTGCTTTCCCGGATGGAGTCCGTCGGAGCCTGCAGCACCGGGCATTGCTCGTAGAACGTGGTGAACGCGCTGGCCACGTCGAACAGGAAGGCAGCGAGCACATGTGGTTCCGCGGTCTCCGCGGCCTGGCCCACTACGGAACCGAAGCCGAGCATGACCAGCGCCAGCGCCCGTTCGGCCTCCTCGGTGAGCTGGATCGGGCCGGTGGTCTCGCTGGGTTCCAGCCCGGCCTTGCGGAAGATGGAGCGGATCCGCGCGGTCGCGTACTGCAGGTACGGGCCGGTGTTCCCGGTGAGCGCGAGCATCCGGTCGAAGTCGAAGGCGTAGCTGGAGTCCCTCGCGACCGACAGGTCGCCATACTTGAGTGCACCGATGCCCACTGCGTCGGCGATCTCGTCCCGCTGCGCGGGGTCGTCGTACCGGTCCGCGATGACCTTGGCCGCGCGCTCGACCGCCTCGTCGATCAGCGTGATCAGCTTGACCTGCTCGCCGGTCCGGGTCTTCAGCCGCTTTCCGTCTGGGCCGGTCACCAGGCCGATGGCCGCATGCTCCGCACGGGCCGGGCTGGCCAGCCATCCGGCCAGCCGCGCGGCGGCGAACACCATTTGCAGGTGCTGCGACTGCTCCGAACCAACGACATAGATGAGCCGCTGCGCCGCCAAGCCGACGAGCCGGTACCTGATCGCGGCCATGTCGGTGGTGTCGTAGCCGTAGCCGCCGTCGCTCTTGCGCAGCATGAGCGGCAGCGGCCGGCCGTCCCGGCCGGTGAAGCCAGGCGGGAAGACGCACAGCGCGCCGTCGCTCAGCACCGCGATCCCGGCCGCCTCCAGTTCCGCGCAGACCTCCGCCAGCATTGGGTTGTAGAAGCTCTCCGGGGCCATGTCGGCGTCGGTCAGCGTGACCCCGAGCCGCCGGTAGATCGTGTGGTAGTACTGCTTGGAATCGTTGACCATGACCTGCCACAGCCGGAGCGTTTCCGCGTCCCCGGCCTGCAAGGCGACGACCCGGCGGCGGGCGCGCTGGGCGAACGCCGGGTCGGAGTCGAACTTCGCCCGAGCGGCCTGGTAGAACGGCGTAATCTCGCCGGCTGAGAGCTGCTGGTGGGTGACTTCCTCGCCGACATCGAGCACGTGCTCGATCAGCATGCCGAACGGGGTTCCCCAGTCACCGAGGTGCGCGGCCCTGATCACCGTGTGCCCGAGATACTCCAGGATCCGGA